>JAEKLF010000050.1 GCA_019509985.1 Burkholderiales bacterium
CCCGGGCGCATCAGCGCGGCCGCCGCGCCGCCGATGTCCTCGGCCTCGCCGACCCGGCCCAGCGCCGTCACCGAGGCGACGAAACGGTTCAGCTCGGCGTTGTCGCGCACCGCGCCGCCGCCGAAGTCGGTCGCGATCGCGCCCGGCGCCAGCGTGTTGACGCGGATGCCGCGCGCGGCCAGTTCCTTGGCCTGGTAGCGGCTCAGTACCTCGACGGCGCCCTTCATCGCCGCGTAGGCGCCGTAGCCGGGGATGGTGAAGCGCGCCAGGCCGCTGGAGATGTTCAGCACGCGGGCGCCGTCGGCGAGCAGCGGCAGCAGCGTCTGCGTCAGGAAGAAGGGCCCCTTGAGATGGATGGCGACCATGCTGTCGAACTGGGCCGGCGTCGTCTCGGCAAAGCTCGCGTGCGCGCCGACACCGGCGTTGTTGATGAGGCCGTCCAGCTGGCTGGCGTCCCAGGCGGCCAGGCCGTCGCGCAGCCGGGCGGCAAAGGCGGCGAGGCCAGCGCTGTCGGCCACGTCCAGCGGCAGGGCCAGCGCGCGGCGGCCCAGGGCCTGGATCTGCGCGACGACGGCGTCCGCCGCTGCGGCGGCCTCGCGGTAGGTCAGCACGATGTCGTGGCCGTCGCGGGCCAGGGCCAGCGCCATCTGAGCGCCCAGGCCGCGGCTGCCGCCGGTGATCAGAGTGATGGGATGGATGGGTGTGGAAGTCATGAGGTGCTCCGTGGGGTTGTCGATGGGGAGAAATTTATTGTTTGAAATCGGATTGATAAAGTCGGACGAATTGAAATGACTGTGCTCTGAATGGCATCCAATCTGGACATCGCCGCGCTGCGCGTCTTCCTGCAGGTGGCCGAGCTGGCCCATTTCAGCCGCGCGGCGGAGGAGCTGGGCCTGCCCAAGGGCCGCGTCAGCCAGGTCGTGCGCGAGCTGGAGTCGCGGTTGGGCACGCGGCTGTTCCAGCGCACGACGCGGCGCGTCAGCCTGACCTCGGACGGCGAGCTGCTCGCCGAGCGTGCCCGCTCGCTGCTGGCCGACGCCGGCGAGATCGAGGCGCTGTTCCAGCAGGACCAGCAGCTCGGCGGCCGGCTGCGCGTGGACCTGCCGGTGCGCCTGGCGCTGGACCTGGTGCTGCCGGCGCTGCCGGGCTTCCTGGCCGACCACCCGGGCCTGCAGGTCGAGCTGAGCTGCACCGACCGGCGCGTCGACCTGGTGGAGGAGGGCTTCGACTGCGTGCTGCGCGTCGGCGCCGTGCACGACCCCATGCTGGTGGCCAGGCCAGTCGGTCAACTGCGCATGATGAATGTCGCCAGCCCTGCCTACCTCGCTGCGCGCGGCACGCCGGCGACGCCCGAGGACCTCATCGCCCAGGGCCATGAGCTGGTGCATTACAGCCAGACCTGGGCCGACCGCCGCCCGCGCTTCGACTGGGTGGACGCCGAGGGCCGCGCGCGCAGCCTGGGCCTGCCGGCGCGCGTCAGCGTCAACCACACGGACGCCTACGAAGCCGCCGCGCAGGCCGGCATGGGCATCGTGCAGGCGCCTTGCGTGGGCGCGCGCACAGCCGTGGCGGAGGGCCGGCTCGTGCGCGTGCTGCCGGGCTACGAGCCCGCGCCGCTGCCGGTGCAGCTCGTCATGAGCCAGCGCCGCCACACGCCGCGGCGCGTGCGCGTCTTCATGGACTGGCTGGCCGGCCTGCTGGCCACCCACCTGGCCGACGACAATCCCGCTCCATGACGGACCTGCTCACCCTCACCCGCCCCGACGACTGGCACCTGCACCTGCGCGACGATGCAGCGCTCGCCAGCGTGCTGCCCTACACGGCGCGCCAGTTCGCCCGCGCCATCGTCATGCCCAATCTGCGCCCGCCGGTCACGACCGCGGCGCAGGCCATGGCCTACCGCGAGCGCATCCTCGGCTGCCTGCCCGAGGGCCTGGACTTCCAGCCGCTGATGACGCTCTACCTGACCGACAACACGCCGGCCGACGAGATCAAGCGCGCCAAGGACGCCGGCGTCGTCGCGCTCAAGCTCTACCCGGCCGGCGCCACGACCAACAGCGACGCCGGCGTGACCGACATCCGCAAGACCTATGCGACGCTGGAAGCCATGCAGCGCGAGGGCCTGCTGCTGCTGGTGCACGGCGAGGTGACCGACGGCGACATTGACGTCTTCGACCGCGAGGCCGTGTTCGTCGACCGCGTGATGACGCCGCTGCGCGCAGCCATGCCCGAGCTGAAGGTCGTCTTCGAGCACATCACGACGAAGGAAGCCGCGCAGTACGTGACGGACAGCGACCGTTTCACGGCCGCCACCGTCACGCCGCAGCACCTGCTCTACAACCGCAACGCCATCTTCATCGGCGGCCTGCGCCCGCACTACTACTGCCTGCCCGTGCTCAAGCGCGAGGAGCACCGCCAGGCGCTGCTGAAGGCGGTGGCGTCGGGCTCGTCGAAGTTCTTCCTCGGCACCGACAGCGCGCCGCACGCGGCACAGCTGAAGGAAAACTCGGTCTGCGGCGCGGGCTGCTTCACGGCCATCTCGGCGCTGGAGCTGTACGCCGAGGCCTTCGAGGGCATGGGTGCGCTCGACAAGCTCGACGCCTTCGCCGGCCAACACGGCCCCGACTTCTACGGCCTGCCGCGCAACACCGGCACCGTCACGCTCAAGCGCGAACCCTGGACACTGCCCACGGCCGTGCCCTTCGGCGAAGCACAACTCAAGCCGCTGCGTGGCGGCGAAACGCTGAACTGGAAACTGATCGCATGACCACCACGAACAGGAAGGTCGCCTTCCTCGTCGATTTCGACAACGTCGCCACCGACGTTATCGAGCAAGCCCTGCAGATGGCGTTCAAGGACTACGAGGCCGTGCACATCCGCCGCGCCTACTGCAATGCCGAGCAGGCGCAGAACCACCAGGCCTTCCTGAAGCGCCTGGGCCTGCGCGCCATCGTCAACCTGGCCATCGGCAAGAACTCGACCGACATCGCCATGGCGGTCGACGCGATTGACCTGGCGATCACCGAGAAGCCCGACGTCATCGTGCTGGTCTCGTCGGACAGCGACTTCGCGCCGCTGGTGCTGCGCCTGCGCGAGAAGGGTGCCTGGCTGCGCGGCTTCGGCCAGCAGGGCAAGACGGGCGACGGCGTCATCCAGATCTACGACCAGTTCAACGAGCTGGCGCACGACAGCGGTCGCTCGGCGCCCCGGGCCGCAACCAAGCGGGAGCCGGCCCGGAAGTCGGCCGCCGCCAGGCCCGCGGCGAAGAAGACCGCGGCTCCCGCCAAGGCGGCAGCGCCGTCGCCCAAGCCGACGCCCGCGCCGACCGCTGCGCCCGCCGCCGCGCCCAGGACTGCGGCTGCGCCCAAGCCGCTGCCTGCACCATCGCCGGTCGACGCCAACGTCGCCGCAGCCCGCGAGATCAATGCCGTGCTGGCCGTGTTGCCCAAGCTGGCCGATGGCCAATGGCATGACCTCGGCGCCGCGGCCAAGGTGCTGAAGGATGCCGGCCTGCTGGCCAAGTCGGCGGCGTCGACCAAGCTGTTCCGCAAGCACCCGCAAGCCTTTCAGCTGCAGCCGGCCAAACAGCCCAACCAGGTCCGCTTCGGCCACGGATGAGCCGGCACCCGCGGTGGCGGGTGGCGAAAGCGTCACAAGCCTTGCATGCTGACGATCGGCCGAGCCGGCCAAAGCGGCTAGCATCGTTGCCCGCCCCGGGAGGTCTGGTTTGCTGATGAAGTCCTGTTTGAAGTCGTTGTTAGGTCTGGCCCTGGCCGGCCTGGCCTGCGTCGCCGGCGCCCAGTCGCCACCACCACTTCCACCGGCCTCCGCCCCCGCGGCCCAGCCGCCAGGCCAGCAGCCGCCGCCTACCGTGTCGGCCAGCGCGCGGCGCCTGTACGAGCGCAGCAAGGGTCAGCTGCTGCAGATCCGCACGCTGCTCAAGACGCAGGACAGCCAGGCCTCCGTCGGCTCGGGCTTCATCGTCAGCGACGACGGCCACATCGTCACGAATTACCACGTCATCAGCCAGTTCGCGCTGGAGCCCGACAGCTACCGGCTTCGCTACGCGACGACCGATGGCCAGAGCGGTGCGCTGGAGCTGCTGGACTTCGACGCCCGCCGCGACCTCGCACTGCTGCGCGCCGTGGACGACGGCAAGGGCGGTGGCCTGAAGGGCCGCGGCGCCCTGAGCTTTCGCCCGCAGAGCCAGCCGCTGGCCAAGGGCGAGCGCATCTACTCGATGGGCAACCCGCATGACGTCGCCTTCGCCGTCGTTGAGGGCAACTACAACGGGCTGGTCGAGCGCAGCTTCGACCCGCTGATCTACTACGCCGGCGGCATCAACCCCGGCATGAGCGGCGGGCCGGTGCTGGACGAGGACGGCCGCGTCGTCGGCGTCAACGTGTCGACGCTGCTGTTCGCGCAGCAGGTCAGCTTTCTGGTGCCCGGCGAGTTCGCCGAGGGCCTGGTCAAGCGCAGCCTGGACGCCAAGCCCATCCGCACGGCCGCCTGGACCCGCCTGCGCGACCAGCTGACGCGCTACCAGGACGAGCTCGTCACGCGCTTTCTGGCCCAGCCCTGGGAGAGCGCCAACAACGACCGCTACCGCCTGCCGGTGCCCAAGCAGGACTTCATGCGCTGCTGGGGTCGGGGCACGCCGGCCGACACCAAGGGCCTGGACTTCGAGCGCTCCCAGTGCCGCATGGACCACGCCCTGTTCGTCAGCGGCAACCTGCAGACCGGCTGGCTGGACATGTCCCACGAGGCCTATGACGGCAGCAAGCTCGGCGCGCTGCGCTTCGCGCGCCAGTACTCGGGGAGCTTTCGCAACGAGCGTCTGGGTGCGTCCGACAAGTCGCGCACGGCGCCCTACTGCAAGGAGCAGTTCGTCGACCGCGGCGGCCTGCCGCTGCGCGCCGTCGTCTGCCTGCGCGCCTACCGCAAGCTCGAGGGGCTGCATGACCTCAGCGTCCTCGTGACGACGGTGGACTCGTCCACCGAAGGTGCCCTCGGCCGCTTCGACGCCCGTGGCGTCAGCTTCGACAACGCGCTCAAGCTCGCGGCGCACTACCTGGAGGGCTTCGCGTGGACGAACAGCAAAGCCAAGTGATGCCTGACGTTGCTGCCACCGTGATCGCCGCTCCCGCCGCCGTCGTCGAACTGCTAGGCCGCGATGGCCGCGCCGTGCACGTGCAGCGCGTCACGCAGTGGCCCGTGCGCATCGGCCGCTCGCCGGCCTGCGACATCGTGCTGGACGACGGCCATGTCGCCGCCGAGCACGCGGAGCTGCACCTCGCGCCGGAAGGCGGCGTGCGCCTGAAGCTGCGGGACAGCCGCAACGGCGGCTTCGTGGCCGGGCAACGCGTGGCCAGCGGCGACGAGGTTCTGCTGCCTCCGGGCGGTGCCTTTCAGCTGGCGGGTGTGTCGCTGCGCCTGCGCACCAGCGCCGACGTGCTCGCACCCGAGCACCTGCTCGTCGTGGATCGCACGCGGCACTGGGCCCTGGTGCCGGTGCTGCTGCTGGTGATGCTGTTCTTCCAGTGGGTGGACCGCTGGAGCGCCGTCGACCCCGATGCGCGCTGGGTCGACTACGCCTCGCCGCTGCTCGCGCCGCTGGCCTTCACGCTCGCCTGGGCCGGGCTGTGGTCGCTGGCCAGCCAGCTTTTCCAGCACCGCTTCCCGTTCACGACGCATCTGCGCCGCGCGCTGGTGGTGCTGGTCACGCTGCAGGTGCTGGAGTGGCTGCTGCCAGCCGTGGCCTACGCCTTCTCCTGGCCGCGGCTGCTGGCGCTGGAGTCACTGACGACGCCGGTGGGCGCCGCGGTGCTGATCGCCTGGCATGCCCGCCTCGTCTGGCCGGGTGCCCAGCGCACGCTGAACAGCGGCATCGCGGCCCTGCTGCTGCTGGGCCTGGGCCTGCAGGTTGGCGGCCGCATGGAGCAGCAGCATGTGTTCGGCCCGCCCTACCTCGCCAGCCTGCCGCCGCCGGCGCTGCGCATCGCGCCGACCAGGCCGCCCGAGGACCTCATCGAATCGCTGAAGCCGCTGAAGGCCGAGCTCGCCAAGCAGGCGCGCAAGGACAACGAAGGCGCCGGCGACGATGGCGGCGAGGACTGAGCGCGCCGCTCAGGTCTGCGGCAGGAAGCCGTCGACCGACAGGTAGCGCTCGCCGGTGTCGTAGTTGAAGCCCAGCACGCGGGCGCCGGCCGCCAGCTCGGGCAGCTTCTGCGCGATGGCGGCCAGCGTCGCGCCGCTGGAGATGCCCACGAGCAACCCTTCCTCGCGGGCGCAGCGGCGGGCGTACTCCCGTGCCGCCTCGGCCTCGACCTGGATGACGCCGTCCAGCAGCGCCGTGTCCAGCACCGCCGGGATGAAGCCCGCGCCGATGCCCTGGATGGGATGCGGGCTGGGCTGGCCGCCGCTGATGACGGGCGAGGCGGTGGGCTCCACCGCGTAGACCTTGAGCTGCGGCCAGGCGGCCTTCAGCACCTGGGCGCAGCCGGTGATGTGGCCGCCGGTGCCGACGCCGGTGATCAGCGCGTCGAGACCTTCGGGGAAGTCCTGCAGGATCTCCTGGGCCGTCGCCTTCACGTGGATGGCCGGGTTGGCCGCGTTCTCGAACTGCTGCGGCATCCACGAGCCGGGGTGCTGCTCCAGCAGCTCGCGGGCGCGGGCGATGGCGCCCTTCATGCCTTTCTCGCGCGGCGTCAGGTCGAAGCTCGCGCCATAGGCCAGCATCAGCCGGCGGCGCTCGATGCTCATGCTGTCGGGCATGACGAGGATGAGCTTGTAGCCCTTGACCGCGGCCACCATGGCCAGGCCCACGCCGGTGTTGCCCGAGGTCGGCTCGATGATGGTGCCGCCGGGCTTGAGCAGGCCGCGCGCCTCGGCGTCCTCGATCATGGACAGCGCGATGCGGTCCTTGATCGAGCCGCCCGGGTTGGCGCGCTCGGACTTGACCCAGACCTCGGCGCCGCTGAACAGGCGCTGCAGCCGGATGTGGGGCGTGTTGCCGATGGTGTCGAGGATGCTGGCGGCTTTCATCGAGGGCTCCTGTTCGCGTGATGGCGAACAGTGTGCCAGCGAGCTACTTGGTGCGGGGCTTCGGCAGGCTTTCGTCACCGTGCCGCAGGCGGCCGTCGCGCAACAGGCCCACGCCGATCGCCAGCGCACGGGCGGCGCGCCTCACCTCGTCCTGCACGTCGGTGTCGGCGTCTAGCGCGTCGTGGCTGGTGGCGTAGGGCTGGTAGTAGCCGATGTAGCGGTCCAGCCGCGCGCCGAAGCCGGCGTCGACGAGGCCCATCCAGTCCAGCCAGTCGGACAGCGCGCGGCGCACCCCGTCGATGCCGGCCACGTCGCCGTGCACGACCAGGCCGTAGACGCGGCCGGCCAGGTGCTTGGGATAGCTCCAGCCCTTGAGCTCCAGCTGGCGCGCCAGCTCGGCCTTCTTGCCCTGCGTGGAGCTGGGGTCGGGGTTGCCGCCGTCGGCGCAGACGAGGCGGTCCATCATCAGCTTCAGCGGGCTGCTGGCCTGGTACCAGTGCACCGGCGTCAGCAGCAGCACGCCGTGGGCGGCTACCCACTGCTCGTAGATCTCGGCCATCCAGTCGTTGGTCTGGCCGTTGGCGTGGTTGGGATAGCAGCTGCAGGGCCAGTGGCACAGCGGCATGGCCGTGGACACGCAGCCCTTGCAGGGGTGGATGTGGCGCGCGTAGTCGGACGTGAGGCGGCTCAGGTCCAGCACGTCGACCGCCAGGCCCTCGGCCTCGCAGGCGGTGCGGGCGATCTGCGTCAGCCGCCAGGTCTTGGACATTTCGCCCGGGCAGCTGCCGTCGTTGCGCGGCGAGGCGTTGATGACGAGCACGCGCGAAGGCGTCGCGCGGTCGGCCCAGCGCGCCTGCGCTCGCTGCAGCCGCAGCTGCACGTCGCGCCACTCGCGCGACAGGTCGTAGTCGGGATCGGCAAAGCCGGCGCCCGCCTTCACCGTGATCGGCTCCTTGCGGCCCTCGTGGAAAGCCTCCCAGGCAATCTGCTCCAGGCGCGCGAGGGCGTCGCGCTCGGCGTCGAAGGCGGGGTCGACGAAGCGCTGGCGAAAGCGTTCGCCGAATTCCTGGCGCTGCATCGCTTTCGCCTGGCCGGTTCTGACGGGTGAGGTCATGGCGGATCTCCGGGGTTGATGCCCCGTGCGGCAAGCCGCATGCCCGCTGCTGCGATACTGGCACCCGTGAAGCAAGCCAGACCGCCGCTGGGGCAGGCATGGAAACATGGCCCTGGAGGAAGGTCCGGACTGCACAGAGCAGCGTAGCGGCTAACGGCCGCCCGGCGTAAGCCGAGGATCAGAGCAACAGAGACGAGTTCTGTCAGGCGACCCGATGGGTGGTCTATGAGGCGCTGGCGCAAGCCGGCGTGGGGTGAGGCGAAAGCCTCGCACCATCGGGCGAAAGCCCGAACCGAATAGCACCTCTGTCGGGCTCCGCCCGACAGAGGTGAAACGGGCAATCTCTACGCGCAGCAACACCAAGTAGGCCAGCGTTGATGCGGCTCGCAGAGCTGGCGGGTAGGTGGCACCGAGCCGGGCAGTGATGCCCGGCCCAGAGGAATGGCGGTCACGCCGTCCGAACCGCAAGGGGAGGGCGGTGCACAGAATCCGGCCTATCGGCTTGCTTCACTTTTTCTTTCTTCCGGCAGTGCGGCCCTCGCGTCGATAGACTGCCCGCTTTGCCCCAAGGCCGCCCCGATGAACCCCGAAGCCAGCCGCCTGTGGCGCGCGCCCCGCTGGGCCCTGTCCGTGCTGTTGGCCTGTTTGGCCATGGTCGGGCCCTTCTCCATCGACACCTACCTGCCGGCCTTCTCCGGCATTGCGGCGGCGCTGGACGCGACGCCGGTGCAGATGCAGCAGACGCTGTCGGCCTACCTGCTCGGGTTCGCCTTCATGAACCTCTTCCACGGCGCGCTGTCGGACTGCTTCGGGCGCCGGCCGGTGGTATTGATCGGCCTGGCCATCTTCACGGGCGCCAGCATCGGCTGCGCGCTGGCCGGCTCGATCGGCCAGCTGGTGTTCTGGCGCACGGTGCAGGGCATGTCGGCCGGGGCCGGCATCGTCGTGTCGCGAGCCATCATCCGCGACATGTTCCCGCCGGCTGACGCGCAGCGCGTGATGTCGCAGGTGACCCTGTTCTTCGGCGTCGCACCGGCCATTGCGCCGATGGTGGGCGGCTTCCTGTTCGTGCATGCCAACTGGCACTCGATCTTCTGGTTCCTGACCTTCGTCGGCGCGGCGCTGCTCGTGTCCAACTGGCGGCTGCTGCCCGAGACGCTGCACGCGAACATGAGGCAGCCCTTTCATCCGGGCGCGCTGATGCGTGAGTACTGGCGGCTGTGCAGCAGCGCCAAGTTCATGCTGCTGGTGCTGGCCAGCGGCATCCCGTTCAACGGCATGTTCCTCTACGTGCTGGCCACGCCGGTGTTCCTGGGCGAGCACCTGCACTTTGCGCCGCAGCAGTTCTTCTGGTTCTTCATCTGCTCCATCGGCGGCATCATGGCCGGCGCCGCGGTCAGCGGCCGGCTGGCCGGCAAGATGTCGCCCAAGCGCCAGATCATGCGCGGCTTTCGCATCATGGTCGCCGTGTCGGTGGTCAACATCGGGCTCAACCTGTTCGTGCCGCTGAGCGCGTTCTGGGCGTTGCCGATGGTGGGCCTGTTCGCCTTCGGCTGGGCTCTGATGGTGCCGGTCGTGACCCTGTTGGTGCTGGACCAGGTGCCCGAGCGCCGTGGCATGGCCTCGTCGCTGCAGGCCTGCATCGGCTCGGCGGCCAACGGCCTGGTGGCCGGCGTGCTCGTGCCGCTGGTCATGCATTCGACGCTGGCCCTGGCCCTCAGCTCGGCCGGGCTGATGCTGGTGGGCCTGGTGGCCTGGTACGGCGTGCGGCGCTCGGTCGCCGCTTGAGTCGGCGATAAGGCTCAAGCCGACGGCGCGGCTGCCGAAATCAGCGGGATGAAGAAGCGCGTGACCATCGCCGCCTGTCTGCTTGCGTTGGCCGCGCAGGCGCAGGCGCAGGAGCCCAAGGAGCCGCCCAAGGAACCCGTCGAGGCGCTGCGGCAACGGCTGGCGGAGCGCCTGTCCACCAAGGGCGAAGGCGCCGCGACGGCAACTGCCAAATCGACCGCCAAACCGGCCGCCAAGCCGGCGCCTCCGGCCAAGGCGGAGGCCCACAAGGGCGAGGCCAAGGCCGCGCACTGGGGCTATGCCGGCGACTTGTCGCCCGAGCACTGGGCCGAGCTGGCGCCGGACAACAAGCTTTGCGCCGTCGGCACGCGCCAAAGCCCCATCGACATCCGCGAGGGCATCGCCGTCGAGCTGGAGAAGATCAGCTTCGACTACCGCGCCAGCAACTTCTCGGTGCTGGACAACGGCCACACCGTGCAGGTCAACGTCGCCCCCGGCAACGGCCTGACGGTGATGGGTCGGCGCTACGAGCTGGTGCAGTTCCACTTCCACCGCCCGAGCGAAGAACGCGTCAACGGCAAGCAGTTCGACATGGTGGCCCACCTCGTGCACAAGGACGAGCAAGGTCGCCTCGCCGTCGTGGCGGTGCTGCTGGAACGGGGGCCGGACAACAAACCCCAGCCGCTGGTGCAGGCGGTCTGGGCCAATCTGCCGCTGGAGAAGGGCGAGGCCCTGCCGGCCCAGGTGCAGATCGACCTGAACCAGCTGCTGCCCGCCGATCGTGGCTACTTCACCTACATGGGCTCGCTGACGACGCCGCCCTGCACCGAGGGTGTGCTGTGGATGGTGATGCGCCAGCCGGTCGCGCTGACGGCGCAGCAGCTCGGCATCTTCGCCAGGCTCTACCCGATGAACGCGCGGCCGCTGCAGGCCGGCTCGGGGCGACTCATCAAGGAGTCGCTCGGCAGCGCTAGCGGGGGGCCTTGACGGTCTTGCGCTGACCCGAGAGCCAGTCGTAGAGCGTCGAGAACAGCTGCTCGGCGACGACGGGCTTGGCGACATGGTCGTCCATGCCGGCGTCTAGGCAGCGCTGGCGCTCCTCGTCGAAGGCGTTGGCCGTCATTGCCAGGATGGGCAGCTCGACGCCCTGCGGCAGGCGGCGGATGGCGCGGGTCGCGTCCAGGCCGTCCATGACGGGCATCTGCACGTCCATCAACACGAGGGCATAGTCGCCGGCCTTGACCATGTCGACGGCCTGCTGGCCGTCGGCGGCCACATCCACCGTCAGGCCGGCGCTGCCGATGAGGGCGACGGCGACCTCCTGGTTGACCGGGTTGTCCTCGGCGAGCAGCAGGCGGCGCGGGATGCCGCGGGCCAGCTCGGCCAGGCGCTCGCGCGCCGAATGCGGTCGCGGCGCTGCAGCCGGCGCGGCACCGCCCGTTGCCAGTTCAAGCGCCGGCTCGACGGCGAGCGAGAACCAGAAGCAGCTGCCCCGGCCCAGCACGCTGTCGACGCCGACCTTGCCGCCCATCAGCTCGGCGAGGCGCCGGCAGATGGCCAGGCCCAGGCCCGTGCCGCCGTAGCGGCGCGTCGTCGAGCTGTCGGCCTGCTCGAAGTCGCGGAACAGGCGTGCCTGCGCTTCGGGGCCGATGCCGATGCCGCTGTCCTGCACCTCGAAGCGCAGCGGCAGGCGCTGCGAGGTGACTTCGCCGTCCAGCCGCACGGCCAGGCGCACGAAGCCGCTGTCGGTGAACTTGACCGCGTTGCCGGCGAAGTTCAGCAGCAGCTCGGAGATGCGCTGGGGGTCGCCCAGCAGCACGCGGCCGCGCAGCGCCGGCACGATGTCGGTCTCGACGCGCAGGCGCTTGGCGGCGGCGGACTGCGTCGTCATGTTGGCGATGTTGTCCAGCACCTCGTCGACCGTGAAGGGCCGACGCTCCAGCTGCACCTTGCCGGCCTCGATCTTGGAGAAGTCGAGCACGTTGTTGATGACGCTGAGCAGGTGCTCGGCCGCGTTGGCCACCTTCTGCAGGCGCAGTTGCTGCTCGGGCTCGATGGTGTCGCTCTGCGCGAGATAGGTCAGGCCGATGATGGCGTTCATCGGCGTGCGGATCTCGTGGCTCATGTTGGCCAGGAAGGCGCTCTTGGCCAGGTTGGCCGCCTGTGCCGCCTGCGTCGCTTCGGCCAGCTCGGCGGTGCGTGCCTCCACCAGCTCCTCGAGGTGGTGGCGGTAGCGCTCCAGCTCCAGCGCGTCGCGGCGCTGGCGCGAGATGTCGGTCAAGAAGCCGTGCCACAGCACGCTGCCGTCGGCCTCGCGCTGGGCGATGGCATTGCCGTACAGCCAGCGCTCGCTGCCATCGGCCTGGGGCGTGCGGAACTCCTGCTGCCAGGGGCTGAGGTTGCGCGCGGACGCGAGCAGGCTCTCGCGCACGGCGGCGCGGTCGTCGGGGTGGATGCGCTCGAACCAGGGCGCCGCGCTGCGGCTGAGTTCGGCGCTGCCGAGCATGAAGTACTCGCGCACCGCCTCGCTGACGTAGGCGAACGAGAACTCGCCATTGACCGCCAGGCGCAGCTGGTAGACGACGCCGGGCACCGTCTCGGCCATGCCGCGCAGGCGTTCGATGAGGCTGCGCTGGGCGTCGAATTGCTGCTGCAGCGCATCGCGCATGTGTTCGAGGTGGCCGCCGAGCAGGCCGATCTCGTCCTGGCGCTTGTGCTCCAGCTTGGCGCTGAAGCGGCCGCCGGCCAGGTCGTTGGCGAAGTCGCCCAGCTCGCGCAACGGCCGGAACAGGCGCGAGTTCAGCAGCCACAGCACCAGGGCCAGCGACACCAGCAGCTGGCCGCCCACGGTCGCGCCGTACAGCCAGCGCTGGCGCAGCACGGCCGTCGTGCTGAGGTGGTCGTCGATCTCGATCTGGATGTGGCCGATGCGCGTCGAGCCGCGCAGGATGTCGCGCTCGCCGGTCAATGTCTGGCCCAGGCGCCGCTCCGGCAGGTGGTTCTCGATGAAGGGCAGGCCCTGCGATGCATCGCTGACGCTGACGCGCACGACCTCGGGCGACTTGACGATGGCCGACACCACCTCGCGCGCCGCGACGGCGTCCAGGTTCCACAGCAGCTCGGGCAGGCTGCTGGCCAGCACGTCGAGCTTGGCATCGAGGTCGCGTTGCAGCGCCTGCTCGGCGACCCTGGACTCGCGCAGGCCGATGAAGAGGCCGCCGACGATGAGGGCGGGCAGCAGCAGGCCGATGCTGGCGCCCAGGGCCAGCGCGGCAAAGAGCGAAGAAGAGGGCTTGCGGCTCAAGGTGCGCTCATGCTGCCATGAATCGGGCCTGCGCAAAGCAGACCGCGCCACGTCGCGTGGGCGGCGTGGCGCGGCGCATGGCGCATCGGCGGGTCAGCCCTTGGCACCCAGGATTTCGGGCTTGAGCGAGGAGTCGACCGGCTTGTCTCCGAGCCAGATCTTCAGCACCGCGTTGTAGAAGCCGATGTCCTTCAGCGGCTCGCCGATGGGCTTGCCGTTCAGCGCCATCACGGTGCCCGTGTCGGGCACCCAGTCCACGGTGATGATGTCGCCCTTCTTGGCCTGCGGGATGCTGACGAAGGCCTCGCCGAACTGTGCGAGCTGGTTGACGAACTTGGAGCGCTCGGCCTTGTCGGTGTTGGCCGTGATGCCGGACATGAAGGCCTGGCCCAGCTCGTCACCGGTCACCTCGCGCAGCAGGCCGAGGGTGAAGCGGCGCGGGCCGGCGCTTTCCAGAACGCCGGCCGTCGTCGTCTTCTTCTCGGCCAGGTAGAGCGCCAGCGCATAGACCTTGACGACGATGCGCACGCGCACCCCGGCGCCGTTGAGCTTGAGCTCCTTGCCGGCCACCCTGACGGTGTCGTCGAACTTCAGGCCGCCGACCTCGACGGCCTGTGCGGCGCCGCCGAGGCTCAGGGCCAGGCCCAGGCCGGCAACCCAGCGAGTGGCGATCTTCGTCTTCATGCAGTCTCCTGATCTTGGTGTGGGGTGGTCAGTGCGCCGCTTCCAGTTTGAAGAGGCTGACGACTTCTTCGAGACCATGGGCCTGGGCGCGCAGCGAGTCGGCGGCCGCGGCCGCTTCTTCCACCAGCGCAGCGTTCTGCTGCGTGCTCTTGTCCATGTCGTGGATGGTATGCGTGACGCGTTCGATGCCGGTGCTCTGTTCGGCGCTGGCGTGCGTGATCTCGCCCATGATGTCCGTCATCCGTTGCACGCTCGCCACCACGCCCTGCATCGTGCTGCCGGCCTGGTTCACGAGCTGGCTGCCCAGGGCCACCTTCTCGACCGAGTCGGCGATGAGGCGCTTGATCTCCTTGGCCGCGTCGGCGCTGCGGCCGGCCAGCGACCGCACCTCGCCGGCGACCACCGCGAAGCCGCGGCCCTGCTCGCCCGCGCGCGCCGCTTCCACGGCGGCGTTCAGCGCCAGGATGTTGGTCTGGAAGGCGATGCCGTCGATGACGCTGATGATGTCGACGATCTTCTTGGACGAGGCGTCGATGCTGCCCATCGTCGTCACGACCTTGGCAACGACCGCGCCGCCTTCGCCGGCCACCTGCGAGGCCGCCTGGGCCAGCTGGTTGGCCTGCTGAGCGTTCTGCGCGTTTTGCTGCACGGCGTCCGTCAGCGTCTTCATCGCCGACAGCGTCTGCTCCAGCGACGCGGCTTGGGCCTCGGTGCGCACCGACAGGTCCAGGTTGCCGCTGGCGATCTCGCTGGAGGCCGATGCGATGGACTCCGTGCCCTCGCGCACGCGGCCGACGATGCCCTTCAGGCTCTCGTTCATGTCGTGCAGGGCCTGCATCAGCTCGCCGGTCTCGTCACGGCCGCGCACCTCGATCTCGCTGGTCAGGTTGCCCGAGGCCACCTTGCGCGCCACGCTGACGGCGCCGCGCAGCGGCACGACGATGCCCCGCGTGATCAGCACGCCGGTCAGCACGCTGGCGGCGATGGCTGCGGCGGCCAGCGCCAGCAGCAGCAGGGCGGTCTTGCCGGCCACGCGGTTGGATTTCTCGCCGGCAGCTTCCATGGCCGCGTTGCGGGTCTCGACCAGCTTGTCCAGCGCGGCCAGGTACCTGACCTGGGCGGCGCGCACCGAGAACTGGAACTTCAGCGGCGCGCCTTCTGTGTCGCCGGCCGCGACCATCTTCACGAAGGCCGCCTGGGCCGGCATGAACTTGCCACGCAGCTCCTTGACCTGCTTGAGCTGCTCCAGGCTGGCCGCGTCGGTCAGCAACGGCTCCAGCTCGGCCATGGTCTTTTCATGCGCGGCCAGCAGGCTGGCGACCGAGTCCAGCTCTTTCTTGATCTGCTCCTCGCCACTCATGATCAGCGTCGTCATCATGCTGCGCGACGCGTCGCCGAGTTCGGCCTTGGCCCGGTTGGCCAGCGCGACGGCCTTGTAGTCGCTGCTGATGAGCTGGGTGATCTCGCCGTTCAGCGTCTGGATGCCGACGTAACCGAGCCCGGCCATGGCCACCAGGCAGACGATCACCACGGCGAAGCCAGCGGTGAGGCGTTGTCCGATGCGCATCTGGGACAAGAAGTTCATGTGGGCAGCCTTGGGAATGTGTAGCAGCGAGCCGCCCGGTGGTTGGAAGTTCTGGACTGCGGGCGGCGGCGGATGAAACGGCCTGAAATTTCAGCAGAAATCGCCGCTGCGAATGCATTCTGAGCGGTATATGAGCAAGGCTTGCCGTGATTTGTGCGGCAAAACCCGTGCAGACGTCGCACAGCACCCGATGCGGCGGCGGACAAATGGCATCCCGGTGCATGCGGACAAACGAGGTACGGCATGCCACAAGACTTCAAGCGCTACTTCGCGAATTAATGGCAAGTCCTTATTTATGAACGATATTTTGCGCCCGTGCTGGATATTTTCACAGCGCACGCTAAGTGCTTGATTTCATTGAAAAAACTTGTGCGGAATCTTGACCAGGAGGGTTGCGGGCCTTAAAGTGGGGATAAGTGTTCTTTCGTGGTGAAAAGTGTCGGAAATCGTCTTTCAGGGAGCCTCCAACTTGGCGCTGGACGCCAAGGGCCGCCTGGGCGTGCCTACTCGCCACCGTGAGGTGCTGCAGCTGCTGTGCGGCGGTCGGCTGACCGTCACCAAGCACCCGGACGGCTGCCTGATGCTGTTTCCCCGTCCGACCTGGGAGACCTTTCGCGACAAGGTCGCCGCGCTGCCGATGTCGGCCGCCGGCTGGAAGCGCGTCTTCCTGGGCAACGCGATGGACGTCGACATCGACTCGGCGGCGCGCGTGCTGATCTCGCCCGAACTGCGCAGGAGCGCCGGGCTCAAGAACGACGTGATGCTGCTGGGCATGGGCAGCCACTTCGAGCTCTGGGATACCGAAGCCCATGCCGCCCACGAGGCCGAGGTCATGGCCGGGCCGCTGCCGGACGCGCTCAAGGATTTCAGCTTCTGATGGGCGCCGAGATGAGCGACAACGCCGAGTTCCGCCACACCACCGTGCTGCTGAACGAGGCGGTGGAAGGTGTGCTCGCGCGCCCGGACGGTGTCTACGTGGACGGCACCTTCGGCCGCGGCGGCCACTCGCGCGCGCTGCTGGCGCGGCTGGGCCCGCAAGGCCGCCTCATCGCCATCGACCGCGACCCCGAGGCGGTCGCCGCCGCGGCGGCCATCACGGACCCGCGCTTCACCATCCTGCACAGCGCCTTCGCCGACATGACGGCCGAACTCGCCGCCATCGGCGTGCAGCAGGTCGATGGCGTGCTGCTGGACCTCGGGGTGTCCAGCCCGCAGATCGACAACCCGGCGCGCGGCTTCAGCTTTCGCTTCGAGGGCCCGCTGGACATGCGCATGGACACGACGCGCGGCGAGAGCGCGGCCGACTTCCTGGCCCGCGCGGACGAGCGCGAGATTGCACGAGTGATTCGAGACTATGGCGAAGAACGGTTTGCTGCACAGATTGCAAAGGCGCTTGTTGCTCGCCGAGAAGCCGGTGCGCCCCTCACGCGCACCGACGAGCTGCGCGAACTCCTGGCTCGCACGGTCAAGACCCGCGAGCCCGGCCAGGACCCGGCCACGCGTACCTTTCAAGCCCTTCGGATTCATGTCAATGGTGAGCTTGAGGAGCTTGAGCAAGGCCTGAACGCGGCGCTGCATCTGCTGGCGCCCGGCGGTCGGCTGAGCGTCATCAGCTTCCATTCGCTGGAGGACCGGCGCGTGAAGCAGTTCATCGCTGCCCACAGCAAGGCCGAGGTCGACCGCCGCGCGCCGTTCGCGCCGCCGCCCGCGCTGGCGCTGGTGTCGCTGGGCCGCATGATGCCCAGCGAAACCGAGGTGAGGGCCAACCCGCGTTCGCGCTCGGCGGTGCTGCGCGTGGCCGAGCGCACGGACTCACCCCTCGCGCCGCCTGCGCCGTCGAAGCGCTGACATGGCCAAGCTCAACTTCCTGCTCATCCTGGCCGTGCTGTGCAGCGGCGTCGTGCTGGTGCACAGCGCCTACGAATCGCGCCGCCTGTTCGCCGAGCTCGACAAGGCCCGGGCCGACGGCCAGCGCCTGGCAGCCGATGCCGAGCGCCTGGCCGCCGAGCGCCATGCGCAGGCCACCAACCTGCGCGTCGAGCAGGTCGCGCGCGAGCGCCTGGGCATGCGCCTGATCTCGCCGGCCGTCGTCGCCTCCGGGGTGTCGCCTTGAGCCGCGCCAAGTCCGGTGCGCGTGCCCTGGGTTCGGGCCGCGGCGTCAGCTATTCCACCAGCCCGCTGCTCGCGTCCAAGACGCCGCCGTGGCGCTCGCGCTTTCTGGTCGCCCTCGTCGGCCTGGCCTTCGCCGGCCTGCTGGCGCGCGCGGTCTACGTGCAGGTGCTCAACACTGACTTCTTCCAGAAGCAGGGCGAGGCCCGCTACGCCCACACGCTGGACCTGCCGGCCAGCCGCGGCCGCATCAACGACCGCAGCGGCCAGACGCTGGCCGCCAGCGTGGCGGTGCCGTCGATCTGGGCCATCCCCAAGGAAGTGGACGGCGACGCCGACAAGCGCCGTGAGCTGGCCAAGGCGCTGGGCCTGTCCAACAAGGAGCTGGAAGCCAAGCTCAACCCCGAGGCCCGCTTCGTCTGGCTCAAGCGGCTGTCCGATGACGACACCGCCGCCAAGGTCAAGGCGCTGGGCCTGAAGGGCATCTTCCAGGACCGCGAGTACCGCCGCAAATACCCCGAGGGCGAGGCCGCGGCCCACGTCGTCGGCTTCACGAATGTCGAGGACCACGGCCAGGAGGGCATCGAGCTGGCCTTCCAGAAGGAGCTGCAGGGTAAGGACGGCACTCGCTCCGTCGTGCGCGACCGCCTGGGTCGCGTCGTCGAGGACATCGGCGATGTCGTGCCGGCGGCCAACGGCCAGGACATCGACCTGTCCGTCGACTCCAAGGTGCAGTTCTTCGCCTACCAGCGCATCCGCGACGCGGTAGCCGAGAACCATGCCAAGGCCGGCTCCGTCGTCGTGCTGGACGCGCAGAGCGGCGAGGTGCTGGCGCTGGCCAACTTCCCGAGCTACGACCCCGGCAATCGCCAGAACCTTTCCGGCGAGCAACTGCGCAACCGCGCGCTGACCGACGTCTTCGAACCGGGCTCGACGATGAAGCCCTTCATCGCCGGCCTGTCGATGGAGACCGGCCGCAGCACGCCCGACACGCTGGTCGACACCGGCAACGGCAAGTACGCCTTCCAGGGCGCCGTCATCAGCGACACGCATGCCCACGGCGTCATCCCCGTGCGCGAGGTCATCAAGTTCTCCAGCAACATCGGCGCCACCAAGCTCGCGATGCAGATGCAGCCGCGCGAGATGCACGAGATGTTCACGGCCATCGGCCTGGGCCAGCGGCCGCAGATCAACTTCCCCGGCGCCATCAGCGGCAAGCTGCGGCCCTGGAAGACCTGGCGGCCCATCGAGCAGGCGACGATGAGCTACGGCTACGGCCTGTCGGCGTCGCTGTTCCAGCTGGCGCGCGCCTACACGGTGTTCGCGCGCGACGGCGAGATCATTCCCGTCAGCATCCTGCGCCAGCCGCACGACCATCCGGTCGCCGGCATCCGCGTGTTCTCGCCCAAGGTCACCCAGGACCTGCGCGAGATGCTGCAGGCCGCCGCCGGCCCGGGCGGCACCGCGCCCGAGGCCCAGGTGCCGGGCTACAGCGTGGGCGGCAAGAGCGGCACGGCCTACAAGCAGGAAGGCCGCGGCTACGCCAGCCACAAATACCGCTCCTGGTTCGTCGGCGTCGCGCCGATCAGCAAGCCGCGCATCGTCGTCGCCGTCATGGTCGACGAGCCCAGCGCCGGCGCCCATTACGGCGGCCAGGTGGCGGGCCCGGTGTTCAGCCAGGTCACCGCGCAGACGCTGCGCCTGCTGGCCGTGCCGCCCGACCTCGACGTGAAGAGCCAGATCATCGCCAACAAGAACGCCGTGGCCACCGAGGAAAGCTTCTGATGCTGACCCGCCTCAAATCTCCCGACGCCGCGGCCCGCTGGCTCGCCGAATGGTGCACCGGCACGCTGCGCACCGACAGCCGCCAGGTGCAGCCCGGTGACGCCTTCATCGCCTGGCCCGGCTATGCGCGAGACGGCCGCGAGTACGTCGCCGCGGCGCTGGCGGCTGGCGCCTCCACCTGCCTCGTCGAGGAAGCCGATGTCGAGCGCTTCGGCTTCGTCGACGCTCGCGTCGCGTCGCTGCCCGGTTTGAAGGCCCGCACCGGCGAGATCGCCGCCGTCTTCTTCGGCAAGCCCACCGACACGCTGGACGTCATCGCCGTCACCGGCACCAACGGCAAGACCTCGTCGGCCTGGTGGATCGCCCAAGCCTCGGCCCAGCTGGGCAAGCGCTGCGGCGTCGTCGGCACGCTCGGCATCGGCGAGCCGCCCAAGCTGGACTACAACGGCCTGACGACGCCCGACCCCGTGCTGCTGCAGGCCGCCTTCGCCCGCATGCGCGACGAGGACTTCTCGGCCTGTGCCATCGAAGCGTCCAGCATCGGCATCGTCGAAGGGCGGCTGTCCGGCAGCGCCATCCGTGCGGCGGTGTTCACCAACTTCACGCAGGACCACCTCGACTACCACGGCGGCATGGATGCCTACTGGGCGGCCAAGCGCGCGCTGTTCGACTTCCCCGGCCTGCGTGCCGCCGTCCTCAACCTCGACGACCCCAAGGCGCCGGCCATGGCCGCTGAACTCGCCGGGCTGGACGTCTGGACCACCGGCATCGAGCGCAGCGACGCCCGCCTCACCGCGCGTGGTCTGCGCTACACCGGCCAGGGCCTGGCCTTCACGCTGCACGAGGGCGGCGAGGCGGTCGACGTGCAGACCGTGTTGATCGGCGACTACAACGCCGCCAACCTGCTCGGCGTGGCCGGTGCACTGCGCGCTCAAGGCCATGCACTGGCCGACGTGGCACACGCGCTGGCCCGTGTGACGCCGGTGCCCGGCCGCATGCAGCGCGTCGGCAACGGCCGCGAGCTGCCCCAGGTCGTCGTCGACTATGCCCATACGCCCGACGCACTGGACAAGGCCTTGTCCGCACTGCAAGGTCTGGCCGCGGCGCGCGGCGGCGAGCTGGTCTGCCTGTTCGGCTGCGGCGGCGACCGCGACCGCGGCAAGCGCCCGCAGATGGGCGCCATCGCCGCACGCCTGGCCGCGCGCGTCGTGCTGACCAGCGACAACCCGCGCACCGAGGCGCCGGCGCAGATCCTGGCCGACATCGCCGCGGGCGCGCCGGCGGCCCGCGTCATCGAGACGCGCGAGGAGGCCATCCGCATCGCCATCACCGAGGCCGGCTCGCGCGACCTCGTGCTGATCGCCGGCAAGGGTCACGAGGACTATCAGGAGGTGCACGGCGTGCGCCGGCCCTTCTCCGACGTGGCCGAGGCGCGCGCGGCGCTGCTGGAAAGGGCGGGTTTGTGAGCCTGTTCCTTACCTTGGCTGAAGCGCAGGCGTTGCTGCCGGGCTCGACCCTGGTCGGCGACGGTGCGACCGGTTTCGCCCGTGTGCACAGCGACACCCGCACGCTGCGTGCGGATGATCTCTTCGTCGCGCTGCGCGGCGAGCGTTTCGATGCCAACGACTTCCTCGCGCAGGCCAAGGCTGCCGGTGCGGTGGCTGCGCTGGCCGAGCGCGGCCTGGCCGAAGCGGGCCTGCCGGGCCTGCTCGTGCCCGATGCCAAGGCTGCCCTCGGCCAGTTCGCCGCCGCGTGGCGCCGCCAGCAGCAGCTGCCCGTCATCGCCGTCACGGGCTCCAACGGCAAGACCACGACGACGCAGATGATCGCCAGCATCCTGCGCGCCTGGCTTGATGGCGCCCCTGGGGTCGGCTTCGCCAGCCCGGTCCCCCGAGGGGACGCGGGGCGGGCTTGGGAACGGCCCGGCGCTCGCCCCTCGGCGGCGCTGGCCACCGAGGGCAACTACAACAACGACATCGGCGTGCCGCTGACGCTGCTGCGCCTGCGCCACGACGACGACCTGAGCCACCGCGCCGCCGTCATCGAGCTGGGCATGAACCACCCCGGCGAGATCGCACCGCTGGCGGCGATGACGCAGCCCACGGTCGCTCTCGTCAACAACGCGCAGCGCGAGCACCAGGAGTTCATGGTGACCGTGGAGGCCGTGGCGCGCGAAAACGGCCAGGTCATCGAGGCGCTGGGCAGCACCGGCTGCGCCGTCTTCCCGGCCGAGGATGCCTGCGCGCCGATCTGGCTGGAGCTGGCCGGCAACCGCCCGCACCTGAGCTTTGCTTTGCGCGGCGAGGCCGACGTGACCGGCGACGCCGTCTGGATGGCCACGCACTGGGCGCTGGAGCTGCACACGCCGGCCGGCACTGCGCCGGTCGCGCTGCACATGGCCGGCGAGCACAACGTGCGCAACGCGCTGGCCGCAGCGGCCTGCGCACTCGCTGCCGGTGCGCCGCTGGCGGCCATCGCCCGCGGCCTGGAGGATTTCCGTGCGGTCAAGGGCCGCTCGGAGCTGAAGACCTACCGCGGCGGACTGACGCTGATCGACGACAGCTACAACGCCAACCCCGACAGCGTGCGCGCGGCCATCGACGTGCTGGCCGGCATGCCCGGCGATGGCTGGCTGGTGCTGGGCGACATGGGCGAGGTCGGCAACGATGGCCCGGCCTTCCACCGCGAAGTCGGTGCCTACGCCGCCGAGCGTGGCATCGCCCACCTGTGGACGGCCGGCAGCGCCGCCCGTGACACGGCCGCGGCCTACGGCCCGACGGCGCGCGCCTTCGACAACACGGCCGCGCTGATCGCGGCGCTCAACGAACAACCCCGCGTGGCCCACACCCTGGTCAAGGGCTCGCGCTTCATGAAGATGGAACAAGTGGTCGCCGCCCTGCAAACTGGACCCAACGGAGCCCCGCATGCTGCTTAGCCTTGCCCAGTGGCTGCAGGGCCTGTACCCCGACCTGGGCTTTCTGCGCGTCTTCCAGTACATCACCTTCCGTGCGGTGATGGCCGCGATGACGGCACTGCTGATCGGCCTGGCCTTCGGGCCCTGGGTCATCCGCCGCCTGACCGAGATGAAGATCGGCCAGCCCATCCGCGCCTACGGCGTGCAGCAGCACCTGGCCAAGAGTGGCACGCCGACGATGGGTGGCGTGCTCGTGCTCATCGGCATCGGCGTGTCGACGCTGCTGTGGTTCGACTGGAGCAACCGCTTCGTCTGGGTCGTCATGATGGTGACGATGGGCTTCGGCGCCATCGGCTGGGTGGACGACTGGCGCAAGGTCGTCGACAAGAACCCCGAGGGCATGGCCAGCCGCGAGAAGTTCCTGTGGCAGTCGCTGATCGGCCTGTTCGCCGCGCTCTACCTGGCGTTCAGTGTGTCGGAGACGAGCTTCCTCGGCGTCGTGCAGCTGTTCTTCCGCTGGGTGTCCAGCGGCTTTTCGACCGAGCTGCCGCCCAAGGCCGACCTGCTGATCCCGTTCTTCAAGACCATCAGCATGCCGCTGGGTGTCTGGGGCTTCGTGGCGCTGGCCTACTTCGTCATCGTCGGCACCAGCAACGCGGTCAACTTCACCGACGGCCTGGACGGCCTGGCCATCATGCCCGTCGTCATGGTCGGCTCGGCGCTGGGCCTGTTCGCCTACCTGACCGGCTCGTCGGTGTTCTCGCGCTACCTGCTGCTGCCCTACATCCCCGGCTCCGGCGAACTGCTGATCTTCTGTGCCGCGATGGCCGGCGCGGGCCTGGCCTTCCTGTGGTTCAACGCGCACCCGGCGCAGGTCTTCATGGGCGATGTCGGCGCGCTGTCGCTGGGCGGCGGCCTCGGGACGCTGGCCGTCATCACGCGCCAGGAGATCCTGCTCGGCATCATGGGCGGCATCTTCGTCGCCGAAGTGCTGAGCGTGATGATCCAGGTCAGCTGGTTCAAGTTCACGAAGAAGAAATTCGGCACCGGCCGGCGCATCTTCAAGATGGCGCCGCTGCACCACCACTTCGAGAAGAGCGGCTGGAACGAGACCCAGGTCGTCATCCGCTTCTGGATCATCACCATGCTGCTGTGCCTGATCGGCCTGGCCAGCCTGAAGCTCCGGTAGCCCGCATGAAGCTGGACCTGCCGCAACTCAACGAACAGGACGTGCTCGTGCTGGGCCTTGGGGACTCCGGTCTCGCGATGGCCCGCTGGTGCGCGCGTTTTGGCGCGCAGGTCACCGTGTGGGACTCGCGCGAACAGCCGCCGCAGCTCGGCGCGCTGGGCGACGCGGCCGCGTTCATCACCGGCGAGTTGACGGCAGACATCGTCGCCGGCTTCAACGCGGTGCTGAAGAGCCCCGGCCTGTCGCCGCTGGACGCACGCCTCGCCGCCGTCTACGCCCACGGGCCCGCCGTGCGCGGCGAGCTGGACCTGTTTGCCGACGCGCTCGCCGCGCTGAAGGTCCAGCACGGCTACGCGCCGGCGGTGCTCGCCATCACCGGCACCAACGGCAAGACGACGACGACCTGCATGACCGGCCTGCTCGTCGAGCGCGCCGGCAAGCGCGTGGCCATTGCCGGCAACATCGGCCCGACGCTGCTGGACACGCTGACCGAAGCGCTGGCCAAGGAGCCCGAACCGGCGCCGCTTGAAACGCCGGCCGAAGTCATCGCGGCCGAGATCGAAGATGCGCCGGCCGAGGAGATCACCGACGAAGCCGAGGTGCTGCCCGACGAAGAGATTCCGCTGCCCATCGACCCTCCACCCCCGCGCGGCCCGGTGTTCGAGACGCTGCCCGAGGTCTGGGTGCTGGAGCTGTCCAGCTTCCAGCTCGACGGCGTCGCCCACTTCGAGCCGACGGCCGGCGCCGTGCTGAACCTGACGCAGGATCACCTGGACTGGCATGGCGACATGGCCGCCTACGGTCGCGCCAAGGCGCGCATCTTCGGCCGCGAATCGGTCATCGTCGTCAACCGCGATGACGCCGAGGTCGAAGGCCTGGTACCCGCAGCGGTGTTCGTCAAGGGCAGCCGCGGCAGGCCCGGCCGCACCGTGTCGCGCCACGTGGTTCGCTTCGGCCCGAACCCGCCCAAGGCTCCGGGTGACTTCGGCCTCGTCGACGAAGGCGGCCTGACCTGGCTGGTGCGCGCCCGAGAGCTGGATCCGACGATCAAGCGCAAGAAGGGCGACGAGGATGAGCCGCTCAGCATCCAGCGCCTGATGCCCGCCGACGCACTGCGCGTGCGCGGCCGCCACAACGCGGCGAACGGGCTTGCCGCATTGGCACTGGCCTGCGCCGCTGGCTGCGAGCTGGCGCCCATGCTGCATGCGCTGCGCGAGTACCGCGGCGAGCCGCATCGCGTCGAACCCATCGGCAGCATCGACGGCGTCGAGTTCTTTGATGACAGCAAGGGCACCAACGTCGGCGCCACCGTCGCCGCGATCTCGGGCCTGGGCGCGGACCGGGCTCCCGCCAAGCTGGTGCTCATTCTCGGCGGCGACGGCAAGGGGCAGGACTTCGCGCCGCTGGCCGAGGGCGTGCAGCGCCACGCACGTGCCGTTGCGCTGATCGGCCGCGACGCGCCGCAGATCGAGGCCGCGCTCGCGAACACCGGTGTGACGATGCAGCACCATGCCACGCTGGAAGCCGCGACCGGCTGGTGCCTGCAGCAGGCGCAAAGCGGCGACAGCGTGCTGCTGTCACCGGCGTGCGCCAGCCTGGACATGTTCAGGAACTACGCCCACCGCGCCGAGGTCTTCGTGGCCGCGGTGCAGGCGCTGGCCGACGAGCGCGGGGTGACGCTGTGAACGCCGTGTTGAGCAGCTTCACCGCGCGCCTGCAGTCGCTGTGGAAGCGTGACGAAGAGTCCGGCGCCGCCGTGCCGGTGCGCGACTGGGTGTCGACCTCGGCCGGCCGCCCGACGCAGCTGCAGGGCTTCGACATCACCCTCGTCTGGATCGTGCTCGCGCTGATGGCCTTCGGCCTGCTGATGGTCTATTCGGCGTCCATCGCGATGCCGGACAACCCGCGCTTCTCCAAATACCTGCCGACCCATTTCCTGACGCGCCACATGATCGCCATCGGCTTTGCGCTGGTGGCCGGCCTGGTCACGGTGCAGATCCCCGTCGCTATCTGGGAGCGCTGGGCGCCCTGGGTCTTCGTCGCGGCGCTGGTGTTGCTCGTCGGCGTGCTGATCCCGGGCATCGGCAAGGTCGTCTACGGCGCGCGGCGCTGGATTCCTCTGGGTGTCATGAACTTCCAGCCGAGCGAGCTGGCCAAGTTCGGCATCGCGCTGTACGCGGCCAACTACATGATGCGCAAGATGGACGCGCGGGAGAACTTCTTCCAGGCCGTCACGCCGATGGCGATCTCGCTGGCCTTCGTGGGCTTGCTGTTGCTGGCCGAGCCGGACATGGGTGCCTTCATGGTCATCGCGGCCATTGCGATGGGCATCCTCTTCCTGGGCGGCGTCAACGGTCGCATGTTCTTCCTGATCGTCGCGGTGCTGCTCGGCGCCTTCACGCTGATGATCACGCTGAGCGACTTCCGCCGCGAACGCATCTTTGCCTACCTCAACCCCTGGGACGAGAAGTACGCCCAGGGCAAGGCCTACCAGCTGACGCACAGCCTGATCGCCTTCGGCCGTGGCGAGTGGTTCGGTCAGGGGTTGGGCGGCAGCGTCGAGAAGCTGCACTACCTGCCCGAGGCCCACACCGACTTCCTGCTCGCCGTCATCGGCGAGGAGCTGGGCCTGGCCGGCGTCGTCGTCGTCATCCTGGCCTTCTTCTGGCTGACACGCCGCTGCTTCCTGATCGGCCGCCAGGCCATCGCGCTGGACCGTGTGTTCGCGGGCCTGTACGCGCAGGGCATCGGCATCTGGATGGGCGGCCAGGCCTTCATCAACATGGGCGTGAACCTCGGCGCGCTGCCAACGAAAGGGCTGACGCTGCCGCTGATGAGCTTTGGCGGCTCGGCGATCTTGATGAACTGTGTGGCGCTCGCGGTGGTGCTGCGCATCGACCTCGAGAACCGGCAAATGATGAGAGGAGGTCGCTCATGACGCGCCACCTCGTCGTCATGGCCGCCGGCACGGGTGGCCACATCATCCCGGGGCTCGCAGTCGCGGAAGAGATGCAGCGCCGCGGCTGGACCGTGTCGTGGATAGGCACGCCGACCGGCATGGAGAACCGCCTCGTGCCGGCGCGCGGCATCGAGCTCGATGCGCTGCCCTTCGCCGGCCTGCGTGGCAAGGGGCTCAAGCACACGCTGCGTGGCATCGTCGGTTTCTTCAAGTCGCTCGGCCAGGCGCGGCAGGTCTACGCGGCGCGCAACGCCACGGCCGTGCTGGGCATGGGCGGCTATGTCTGCGTGCCGGCCGGCCTGGCGGCGGCCTTCAGCGGCCGGCCGCTGATGCTGGTAAATGGTGACGCGGCGATGCTGAAGAGCAACCTCGCGTTGAAACCTTTTGCGCGCCGGATTGCCTTCGGCTTCGACGGTGCGGCGGCCGCGTCCACGCGTGGCGCCGTCGTCAGCGGCAATCCGGTGCGCGCCGAGATCGAGGAACTGGCCGCGCCGGCCGAGCGCATGGTCGACCGCATTGGGCCGCTGCGCCTGCTGGTGCTGGGCGGCTCGCTGGGCGCGCGCGCGCTGAACCAGGCGCTGCCGCAGGCGCTCGCGCTGTGGCCCGAAGCGCTGCGGCCGCAGGTGCTGCACCAGTCGGGCCAGGACCACCTCGGCGCCGTCTGGCAGGCCTACACCGACGCCGGCCTGGCGGCGGAAGTGCGCCCCTTCATCGACGACATGGCTGCTGCACTGGCCTGGGCCGATGTCGTCGTCTGCCGCGCTGGCGCCATCACCGTCAGCGAACTGTGCGCCGCCGGTTGCGCGGCGGTGCTGGTGCCGCTGGTCGTCAGCACCACCTCGCACCAGCGCGACAACGCCGTCTTCATGGCCCAACACGGCGCGGCCATCCATCTGCCGCAGACCGAGCTGACACCCGCGAAGCTGCACGAACTGCTGAGCGGCCTGGACCGCGCCGCACTGCTCGCGATGGGCGAGAAGGCCCGCGTGCTAGCCCGGCCGCGCGCCGCTGCGCGCGTGGCCGACGAAATCGAAGGAATGCTCAAGTGAAGCACGCCGTACAGCGTTTGCATTTCGTCGGCATCGGCGGCGCCGGCATGAGCGGTATCGCCGAGATCCTGCACAACCTCGGCTTCACGGTC
Organism: Burkholderiales bacterium; assembly: GCA_019509985.1. Classification (GTDB taxonomy): domain Bacteria; phylum Pseudomonadota; class Gammaproteobacteria; order Burkholderiales; family Burkholderiaceae_C; genus Pelomonas. Next base: position 27,617 of record JAEKLF010000050.1, read on the forward strand.
AGTGGTTCGGATGCCATCGAGAGCGCGACGACCGAGAGGCTGCGCGCGCTTGGCCTGCGCGTCGAGATCGGCCACGCGGCGCCCAACATCGGCGACGCGCAGGCGCTGGTCACGAGCACGGCGGTCGCCGCCGACAACCCCGAGGTGCAAGCCGCCCGTGGCCGCCAGGTGCCGGTCGTGCCGCGCGCCGTCATGCTGGCCGAACTGATGCGGCTGCGCCGTGGCATTGCCATCGCCGGCACGCACGGCAAGACGACGACGACCTCGCTGGTCACGGCCATCCTCGTCGAGGCGGGTCTGGACCCGACCTTCGTCATCGGCGGCAAGCTCAACGCCGCGGGCGCCAACTCGCGGCTGGGCCAAGGCGAGTTCATCGTCGTCGAGGCCGACGAGAGCGACGCCTCCTTCCTGAAGCTCAGCCCGGTGCTGTCCGTCGTCACCAACATCGACGAAGACCACATGGACACCTACGGCCATTCGGTCGAGCGTCTGCACGAGGCTTTCATCGAGTTCCTGCACCGCATGCCCTTCTACGGCGCGGCGGTGGTGTGCGCGGACGACCCCGGCGTGCAGGCCGTGCTCGGCCGCATCGAGCGGCCGGTCGTCAGCTACGGGCTGTCCGCGGGCGTCAGCGTGCGCGCGACGAAGGTGCAGGCGCTGGCTGGCGCGCAGATGCGCTTCACCTGCGAGCGCGAAGGCCAGGCCGACATCGACGTGCTGCTGAACCTGGCCGGCGAGCACAACGTGCGCAACGCGCTGGCCGCCATCGCGATCGCGACCGAACTGGACTGCGCCGACGCCGACATCCTGAAGGCGCTGGCCAACTTCTCCGGCGTGGGCCGGCGCTTCGAGAAGCATGGCGAATGGCCGGCGGCCGACGGTGGCCGCTTTGCGCTGATCGACGACTACGGCCATCACCCGGTCGAGATGGCCGCGGTGCTCGCCGCCGCGCGCGGTGCCTACCCCGGCCGCCGCCTCGTGTTGGCCTTCCAGCCGCACCGCTACACCCGCACGCGGGACTGCTTCGCCGACTTCGTCCGCGTGATGGGCGGGGCCGATGTCGTGCTGCTGACCGAGGTCTATTCGGCCGGCGAGGCGCCCATCGAAGGCGCCACCGGCCGGGCGCTCGCACAGGCCGTCGGCACGCTGCACTTCGTCGCGACCGTGGCCGACATGCCGGCGGCGCTGGCCGCGCTGACGCGCGACGGCGACGTCGTCATCGGCATGGGCGCGGGCTCGATGAGTTCGCTGCCGGGGCGTGTTGCACAACACTTCCAAGGAGCTTCGGCATGAACACGCCGATCAACCTGAACATCGACGCGAAGGCGCTTGGCAAGGTCGCCGTGCTGTTCGGCGGCCACAGCGCCGAGCGGCCGGTGTCGCTGATGAGCGGCAACGGCGTGCTCGCCGCGCTGCAATCCATCGGCGTCGATGCCCATGCCTTCGACCCCGCCGAGCTGCCGTTGCAGGCGTTGAAGGACGAGGGCTTTGCGCGCGCCTTCATCGCGCTGCATGGCCGCGGCGGTGAGGACGGCACCATCCAGGGCGCGCTCGAATGGCTGGGCGTGCCCTATACCGGCTCGGGCGTGACGGCCTCCGGTGTCGCGATGGACAAGACCATGACCAAGCGGCTGTGGGCCAACGAGGGCCTGCCGACGCCGCAATACCTGGCCCTGTCCCGCGCGGAACTGACGCGCGAGCGCATCCGCACCATTCCCGATGCGCTGGGCCTGCCCGTCGTCGTCAAGCCGCCGCACGAGGGCAGCAGCATCGGCATCACCAAGGCCGCCGGCTACTCCGACATGCAGGGCGCCGTGGAGCTGGCGCTGGGCTACGACGACGAACTGCTGTTCGAGCAATGCATTGAGGGCCCCGAGCTGACCTGCGCCGTGCTCGGCGAGGGCGACGGCGCCGTCGCGCTGCCGGTCATCGAGATCCGTGCCGAGGCCGGCAACTACGACTTCGCCAACAAGTACGAGACGGACACGACGCAGTACGTGTTCGGCTCGCTGCCTGCGGCGCTCGAGGCCGAGATCGGTCGCATCGTGCTGCACGCCTACCGGCTGCTGGGCTGCCGCGGCTGGGGCCGCGCCGACCTGATGCTGAGGAAGAGCGACATGAAGCCCTTCCTGCTGGAGATGAACACCAGCCCCGGCATGACCTCGCACTCGCTGGTGCCGAAAGCCGCCAAGGCCGTCGGCGTGGACTACCCGCAACTGTGCCTGTGGCTGCTCGCCCAGGCCCGACTCGACCGAGCATGAACTCCGCGACCGGCTTCGCGCTGCCTCCCGACATCCGCCTGATGAATGCGGTGTCGGCGCTGCTCGTCGCGGTCTTGCTGGCGACGGCCGCATGGGCGGCGATGCGCTGGGTGGTGCGCCTGCCGGTGTTCAACTTCCGCGCCATCCAGGTCGAGGGCGACGTCAGCCGCAACAGCGTCGCGTCGCTGCGCGCCAATGCCTTGCCGCGCCTGCACGGTTCCTTCCTCAGCATGAATCTGAAGGAGGGCCGTGCTGCCTTCGAGGCCGTGCCCTGGGTGCGACATGCCCAACTGCGCCGCATCTGGCCGATGCGGCTCAAGGTCAACCTGGAGGAGCACCGTCCCACTGCCTATTGGGAAGCTCGCACCGACGGCGCCGACTCGGCCACCGAAGCCAGCGCCGAGCGGGCCTTGGTCAACAGCTTTGGCGAAGTCTTCCAGGCCAATCTGGGCGACGTCGAGGACGAAGACCTGCCGGTGCTCGCCGGCCCGGCCGATGCCGCCGGCGCGATGCTGCGCATGTGGCGCGCGCTGACACCCGCTGCCGAAAGCCTGAGCGAAAGCATCGACAGGCTGGACCTGTCGGGCCGCGGTTCCTGGCGCGCGACGCTGGGCAGCGGCGCCGTCATCGAGCTCGGCCGCGGCGGCGAGGCCGAAGTCGTCGAGCGTTTCGGCCGGTTTGCCCACTCCATCACGCAGGTCACCGCGCAATACCGCAGCCCGCTGCTGTCCGCCGACCTGCGCCACGCCGACGGCTACGCGGTCAAGCTGCGCGGCGTGACGACACAAATTCCGGGTAAACCCGCAAATAGAAAACGTTGAGGACAGACATGGCCAAGGAATACAAGGATTTGGTCGTCGGGCTGGATATCGGAACCGCCAAGATCATGGCCGTCGTGGCCGAGGTTTTGCCGGGGGGAGAATTGCGCATTGCCGGCCTCGGCGTGGCGCCGTCGCATGGCTTGAAGCGCGGCGTCGTCGTCAATATCGACGCCACCGTCCAGTCCATTCAGCAGGCCTTGAAAGAGGCCGAAATGATGGCCGACTGCAAAATATCCCGGGTTTACACGGGGATCACCGGCAGCCATATCCGTGGCCAGAACTCCACTGGCATGGTCATCGTGCGCGACAAGGAGGTCACGCCGGTCGACGTGACCCGGGTCGTCGAAACCGCCAAAGCCATCAATATTCCCAACGATCAGCGCCTGTTGCTGGTCGAGCCGCAGGAATTTGTCATCGATGGCCACGAGGTGAAAGAGCCCATCGGCATGAGCGGCGGGCGGCTGGAAGTCAAGGTCCATATCGTCACCGGCGCGCAAAGTGCGGCCGAAAACATCGTCAAATGCGTGCGCCGCTGCGGTCTGGAGGTCGACCAGCTGGTTTTGAATCCCAGCGCTTCCAGCCACGCGGCGCTGACTTCGGACGAGCGTGACCTGGGCGTGGCGCTGGTGGATATCGGCGCCGGCACGACCGATGTGGCGATATTCACCGGCGGCTCCATCCGCCATACCGCCGTAATCCCGATCGCCGGCGACCTGATCACCAGCGATATCGCCATGGCGCTGCGCACGCCGACCAAGGATGCCGAGGAAATCAAGGTCGAATATGGCGTCGCCAAGCAGCTGTTGGCCGACCCTTCCGACCAGGTGGAAGTGCCCGGCCTGGGCGACCGCAGTCCTAGGATGCTGTCCAAGCAGGCGCTGGCCGGCGTTATCGAGCCGCGCGTCGAGGAAATCTTTTCGCTGGTGCACCAGGTCATTCGCGAAAGCGGGTATGAGGAATTGCTGTCCTCCGGCATCGTGCTGACCGGCGGCTCGGCGGTCATGCCAGGCATGGTGGAACTCGCCGAGGATATTTTTCTGAAACCCGTGCGCCGCGGGCTGCCCACCTATTCGGGGGCCCTATACGACATGGTCGCCAACCCGCGTTCCGCCACCGTCATGGGCTTGCTGGAAGAAGCCCGGCTGTCGCGCAGCAGGGGTTTCAAGGCCGCACAGCAGGCTGGCTCGGTGCAAACCCTGCTCGGTCGTGTCAAGGACTGGTTCATGGGCAATTTCTGAACCTGTTTTGACCCCCCACGAATTGCGAAAAAATTGTTTCAGCAACTAGTCATTCTTTGTGTGCCCGAGGCACAATTGCAGTAGGAGGTTTGATATGCCCATCGAGATGATCGAAGAGTTTGACCAAGGCACCCAAATCAAGGTGATCGGGGTCGGTGGTGGCGGCGGCAACGCGGTCGACCACATGATCGCCCAGGGCGTTCAAGGCGTGGAATTCATCTGCGCCAATACCGACGCGCAGGCGCTGAACCGTTCCAAGGCCGACCAATTGCTGCAACTCGGCACGTCGGGCCTCGGCGCCGGCGCCAAACCCGAAATGGGCAAGGCGGCGGCCGAGGAAGCCGAAGCGCGAATCCGCGAATCCATTGCCGGCGCCAATATGCTGTTCATCACCGCCGGTATGGGCGGTGGTACCGGCACGGGCGCCGCGCCGGTGATTGCCCGGGTTGCCAAGGAAATGGGTGTTTTGACGGTTGGCGTCGTCACCAAACCCTTTGAATTCGAAGGCGGCCGGCGCGCCAAGGCGGCCGACGCCGGTTTGGCCGAACTCGAGGCCAATGTCGACTCGCTGATCGTCGTGCTGAACGACAAGCTGCTCGACGTGCTGGGCGACGACGTCACGCAGGATCAGGCCTTCGCGCACGCCAATGACGTGTTGAAGAACGCCGTTGGCGGCATTTCGGACATCATCCACATCCCCGGCCTCGTCAACGTTGACTTCGAAGACGTCAAGACGGTGATGAGCGAGCCCGGCAAGGCGATGATGGGCACGGCGCAGGCCGGCGGCCCGGACCGTGCTACCAAGGCAGCCGAAGCGGCGGTGGCTTGCCCGCTGCTGGAAGGTATCGACCTGTCCGGCGCGCGGGGTGTGCTGGTGCTGATCGCCGCGAGCCGCGCCAACTTCAAGCTCAGCGAGTCGCGCAACGCGATGAACGCGATCAAGCGCTACGCCTCGGAAGATGCCCACATCATCTACGGCACGGCCTACGACGAGAGCCTGGGTGATTCGCTGCGCGTGACTGTCATCGCGACGGGCCTGACGGCCGGCCGTGCGCGCCAGCAGGCGCCGCTGCAGGTGGTGCAGACCAGCCAGGTCGTGCGCAACGGCACCGACGGCATGGCCATGCCCGTGTTGACGCAGGCTGTCGCGATGGCCGCGCCGGCGACGGCGCAGCAGGCCAACGTCGGCCTGGGCCTGGGCGATTTCGCGAATGCGAATGTGCCCAGCGTCTGGCGCCATGGCCGTTCGGGTAGCGCCGCGGCCAAGGTCGAGGCGCTGTCCTCCAACGGCATGGACGAGATCGAAATCCCGGCCTTCCTGCGCAAGCAGGCCGACTGAGCTTCGTCCGCTGAAAGAAAAGGGCGAGCCGCGAGGCCCGCCCTTTTGCTTTTCAGGATGTGCGAACAGCCATGGCGGCTGGTTTTGCCGCGCCCGCCAGCAAGGCCAGCAAGCCGCCGCCAGCAAGCACGATCGCCAGCGCGTCGAGGCGCGCGCCGGGCAGCGTCACCGCAGTCGTCGTCAGCAGCGCAGCCGCGGCCATCTGCAGAAAGCCCAGCAGCGCCGACGCCTGTCCGGCCTGGGCCGCGAATGGCGTCAATGCGAGCGCGGTGCCGGTGGGGGACGCCAGACCCATGCCGAACAGGAAGACGCAGGCTGCCGCCGCGAAGCCCACGAGGCCGGCCGCGCTACCCATCAACATCGCCAGCCCGCCGGCTGCGGCGAACACGGCGCCCAGGCGCAACACCCGGGACGCGCCCCAGCGTGCGGCCCAGCGCGGTGCCGTCTGCCCGGCGGCGAAGACGATGAAGACGGTCGCCGCGAAGAACAGGCCCACCTGCAATGCCGAGAAGCCGAAACTGCGCGCCAGCACCAGCGGCGCCGTGCCGAAGAAGGCGAACAGCGCGCCGAGGATGGCCGCCGTCGCCAGCGCCGGGCGCATGAAGCGCGCGTCGCTGAGCAGCACGACATAGCCACGAGCGAGCGTACTGACGGGCTGGTGCCGGCGTCGCTCGGCGGGCAGCGTCTCGCCGACGATGCCGGCATAGGCCGCAGCGAGCGCCAGACCCGCCACGATCAACACGGTGAACAGCGCCCGCCAGCCCCAGGCCGCCTGAACGAGGCCGCCGAGCAGCGGCGAAAAGCCCGGCGCGGCGGCCATGACAACCATGATGCGGCCGAGCAGCGCCGCGAGCTGCTGGCCTTCGAAGCGGTCCCGCGCCGCTGCCCGCGCCAGCACCGAGGCCGCTGCGACGCCGACGGCCTGCAGCGCCCGGCCGGCGAGCAGCCATGGCAGATCCACCGCCAGCGCGCAGACCGCGCTGCCGGCCACGAAAACGACCAGGCCACCGAGCACGACCGGCCGGCGGCCGACGCGGTCCGACAACGGTCCGACGATGAGCTGAGCCAGCGCGAACACGCCGAGGAAGAGGCTGAGCACGGCCGTCATCGCGGCCTCGCTGGCGCCCAGCGCGTGGGCCATGACGGGCAGCGAGGGCAGCAGGATGTTGGTGGACAGCGTGCCCAGTGCCGACAGCGCGGCCAGCGTCAGCAGCCAGGGGCGCGGCACGGCGCTCATTGCGGCCGGCCTTCGGCGATGAAGGCGACACTGCGCGCGATGACGTCGGCGTCGGCCAGCAGGCGGCGGTGGCCGAGGCCCGTGAGGCGCTCGAAACGCGATCCGGCCCAGGCCGCATGCAGCGCCTCGGAGGCCGCGATGGGCACGGTGCGATCCTCGGGATCGTGCTGGATGAGCCCGGCATGACGCAGGCCGTGCTGCAGCCTGTCCAGATCGACATAGGCCAGGCGCGTGCCGATGAAGCCCTCGACCCAGCCGGCAAACGCGGCCGCGTCCGAAGGGCTCAGCCCATGGGCCTTGGCCAGGCCCTTGACCATGGGCGTCAGCGACGACGGCCCGGCCAGGTGCACGCTGCGCCGGACCTGCAGCCCATGCGCAAAGGCCAGCAGCGCCGCGGCCGAGCCCATCGAGTGGCCGACGATGGCATGCACCTCGCCCACCGCCGCCATCAGCGTGCGCAGCGCACGGCCGGCGTGCACGACGCTGGCCGCATGGCCGCTGGAATCGCCGTGGCCGGGCAGGTCGAACAGGGTCACCGAGAAGCCGGCGGCGACGAGGGCCTGCGCAAAGCCGAGCAGGTGGGCGCCACGGCTGTTCCAGCCATGCACGAGGATGACGCGCGGGCCGGTGCCCAGCGTCCAGCGCGCCAGCTTGACGCCCTCGTGGCGCAGCGGTGGTTCGGCCGCGCCGGCCAGCGCCGCGCGCTCCTCGGCGCTGAGCGGGATGCGCTCGGGCACCGAGAAGGCGTGGCGGGCCGCGGCCATTTGTCCGTCGATGTGGGCGTTGAAAGGCGCTGCAAGAGCAGGGGAAGCAAGCATGGCGGTCTCCTCGGCGTGCCGTCAGCCGGCGTAGGCCGGCGTGGGCGTGGACAGGCTTTGCTTGACGTGGCGGCTGAGTTCGTCGGCCAGCACCTCGATGGCACCGGACTCGACGCCTTCCAGCGCCTGGCGGGCCACGTCAGCGGGCAAGGCCTTGGGCGCGTCCAGGCCGCGCGTCATGTCGGTGTCCATGTAGCCGACGTGCAGGCTGGTCACCTGCGTGCCTTGGGCCTTGAGCTCGTTGCGCAGGCCGTTGCTGAGCGACCAGGCGGCGGACTTGGAGGCGCTGTAGGTCGCCACGCTGGGCACGGTCACCCAGCTCAGCACGGACAGCACGTTCAGCACCGCGCCGCCGCCGTTGGCCTTGAGCACCGGCGCAAAGCCCTGGGTCACCGCCCACAGGCCGAAGACATTGGTCTCGAATTCGTCGCGGGCCGTGGCGATGGCGTCCTCGGCCAGCAGGCCGGACTTGCGCGAGATGCCGGCGTTGTTGATCAGCAGGGTCACGTCGCCCGCGCTGCGCACGGCGGCGGCGATCTGGGCGGGGTCGGTCACGTCCAGCGTGATCGGCACGACGCCGGGCAGGTCGACGGAGGCCGGGTCGCGCGCGGCGGCATAGACCTTGGCGGCGCCGGCGGCCAGCGCGGCCTGGGCGAAGGCGCGTCCCAGGCCGCGGTTGGCGCCGGTGACGAAGACGACGGCGTTCTTGAGCTTCATGGTGGGTCCTTTGCAGCGGCAAGCTATTCATGTCGACCGACATGGTTGATATAAATGTCGGTCAACATATAAAATGCGTCAACCCCGTCCCCCCAAAGACCCCAGGAGACCGCGATGAAGGTCACCCGCGCCCAGGCCGAAGAGAACCGCGAACGCATCCTCGACAGTGCCGCCCAGCTGTTCCGCGAGCGCGGCTTCGACGGCATCGGCCTGAACGAGTTGATGCAGGCCGCGGGGCTGACGCGCGGCGGGTTCTACGGCCACTTCGAGTCCAAGGACGACCTCGCGGCGCAGGCCGTCAAGCGGGCGATGGACACCAACCGCGAGCTGTGGAAGCAGCAGACCGACCGCAGCCTGGCGGCCTGGGTCACGTCCTATTTGTCCGACGCCCATTGCGAGCGGCCGGGCGCGGGCTGCGCGCTGGCCTCGCTGGCCAGCGACGCGGCGCGCGGCGGGCCGGCCGTGCAGACGGTCTTTGCCGAAGGCGTCCGGCGTCTGGCCGGCACGCTGCAGGGCCAGATGCCCGGCGCCGACGCGGTCGAGCAGCGCGAACAGGCGTTGGCGATGCTGTCGACGCTGGTCGGCGCGGTGCTGCTGTCACGTGCCGTGGGCGACCCGGGGCTGTCGCGCGAGCTGCGCGAGGCCGCGCGAAAGAGCCTGCCGGCTGGCGGCTGAGCGGTCGCCGCCGCCGCGTCGGCGGTGCTGCCACGGTGGGACTGCGCCACCCCCTGTGGCATGCTCGCGCCCCATGTCAATGCCTAGAAGCCGCTGTGGGGATATTTGAGTTGGGGGCCGTGCTGCGCGGCTGGATGTTGATGCTGGCCCTGGGCGCCTGTATGAACGCACAGGCGCAGCGCCTGCCCCAGCCCAGCACTCGAGCGAGTGGCGAAGACGCCGCGCCCGCCGAACTCGCCACCAGCACCTGGACGCGCGCCCAGCTCGACGCCTGGTGGGCCGCGCTGCGCCATCACTCCGTGGCGGGCGGCGACCACCTGGACCTGCCTCCCGAACTGCTGCCACCCACCGACGCCGCAGCCTGGCGGCCCGTGGACATGCCCGACGTGCGCACCCGCCCCGGCGCGGCCATGGTCAGCGACGCACGCGGCTACGAGATGCGCTGGTATCGGGTGCATGTGCCGCCCGACAGCGACGAGGCCATGGCGCTGTACCTGCCGCGTCTCGTCACGCTGTCGGCGGCCGTGCTGGCGCGCACCGAGACCGGCTGGCAGGCGCTGCTGGACAACCAGCATGCCGAACGCGAGCAATGGGTGCAGCCGCTGTGGCTGCCGCTACCCGGCGCGGGCGCGCAAGGGCTGGATCTCGTCGTCGCGCTGCCGGTGCCTGCCGGCAGCTATCACGCGGTCTCGCGCATCTGGATCGGCCCGCGGGACCGCCTGGAGCGGCGCTGGCTGTGGCGCGTGCGCGCCCAGACCGGCCTGCCCCAGGCCGTCAGCCTGACGCTGGCCGTGCTCGGCCTGTTCGCGGTGACGCTGTGGCTGCGCCGCCCGGACGAGGCCATCTACGGCCTGTTCGCCCTCGGCGCCGCGGCCTGGATGGTGCGCAACCTGCACTACTACGTCAGCCTGCCGGTGTCGCCCGTCGCCCAGGACTGGTTCTGGTGGGCCACGCATGCGTCCATGGCCTGGGTCATGCTGACGGCGCTGCTGTTCGCGCTACGTTTTGCGAGCCGGCGTGCGCTGTGGCTGGAGCGGGCGCTCATTGCCGTGGTGCTGTTCGTCAGCTTGTTCAGCATGCCGCTGTGGCTGCGCCAGCTCGACATGGTGGTGCTGCAGTACGCGGTGACGGCCGTGGTCGCCGCCACCGGCACGGCCTGGGTCGCCTGGCTGGCCTGGCGCGAGCGGCGCCCCGAGCTGCGCATCATGGCTCTGGCGCTGGTGACCGGCGTCGTGCTCGGCGGCCATGACCTGGCCGTGCTGGCCGGCTGGGCCTGGCCGGAGCATTTCTTCCTGATGCCCTTCGCGACGCTGGTCATCATGATCAGCTTCCTGCATGCGGTGCAGCGCCGCTACGTCGGCGCCGTCGAGCAGTTCCAGGCCGAGAACAGCCAGCTGCAAGAGGACCTGGACGAACAGGTCTCGGTGCTGCAGGCACAGAACGCCCAACTGCGCGAGGTCGAGCGCCAGCAGGCCCTGCTGCTGGAGCGCCAGCGCATCATGGCCGACATGCATGACGGCCTGGGCTCGTCGCTGTTGTCGGCATTGGTGGCGATGGAGCAGGGCAGCATGTCGCACGAGCAGTGCGTGGAGGTGCTGCGCGAGTGCGTGGACGACCTGCGCCTGGTCATCGACTCGCTGGAACCCGTCGGCCATGACCTCGTCTCGCTGCTGGCGACGATGCGTTATCGCCTGGGCAAGCGCCTGCAGACCGGCGGCCTCAAGCTGGACTGGGACGTGCAGGACCTGCCGCCGCTGGCCTGGCTGGAGCCGCCCGACGCACTGCATGTGCTGCGGCTGATGCAGGAGGCGTTGAACAACGTGCTCAAGCATGCCAGCGCCAGCCGCGTGCGCATGGTCACGCGCCACCACGGCAGCTATGTCGAGATTCGTGTCGAGGACGACGGCGCGGGCTTCGACCTGCAGAGCATCCAGCATGGCCGCGGCCTGAAGAGCCAGATCAAGCGCGCGCAGCGACTGGGCGGCAAGCTGCGCATCGACTCGTCGCCGGGCATGGGTACCAGGCTGTCGCTGCGATTGCCCGTGGAGCGCAAAGCCTAAGGCGGGCAGGTCCGGGCTTGATCCGGGACAATCAGGGGATGGTCAAGCAACGCACCCTGAAGTCGATCACGCGCGCCGTCGGCGTCGGCATCCACAGCGGCCAGAAGGTCGAGCTGACACTGCGCCCCGCGCCGCCGGACACCGGCATCGTCTTCCGCCGCGTGGACCTGTGCCCGCCGGTGGATATCCCGGTCGGTGTCATGTCGGTCAGCGACACGCGCATGGCCACGACCATCAGCCCCGGCGGCGACCCCGGCGGCCCCAAGGTGCAGACCATCGAGCACCTGCTGTCCGCCTGCGCCGGCCTGGGCCTGGACAACCTCGTCATCGACATCAATGCCGACGAGGTTCCCGTGCTGGACGGCTCGGCGGCGAGCTTCGTCTTCCTGCTGCAGTCGGCCGGCATCCTGATGCAGGACGCGCCCAAGCACTTCCTGAAGGTCAAGAAGCCCGTCGAGGTGCGCCAGGGCGAAGGCAAGAAACTGATGTGGGCCAAGCTGGAGCCGCACCATGGCTACACGTTGAGCTTCGAGATCGAGTTCGACAACCCGGCTGTGGCCGCGACCGGCAGCCAGTTCATCTTCGACATGGGCTCGGGGCTTTACAAGAAGGAGATCGCCCGCGCGCGCACCTTCGGCATGACGGCGGACATCGACCTGATGCGCTCGCGCGGCCTGACGCTGGGCGGCTCCATGGACAACGCCATCGTCGTCGACGACTACAAGGTGCTGAACGCCGACGGCCTGCGCTACGACGATGAGTTCGTCAAGCACAAGATCCTCGACGCCATCGGCGACATGCAGGTGGCCGGCATGCCGCTGTTGGCGGCCTACACGTCCTTCAAGGGCGGGCACGCGCTGAACAACAAGCTGCTGCGCGCGCTGCTGGCCGATGAGTCGGCCTACGAGATCGTTCACTTCGACGACGAGCGCGCGGCGCCCAAGGGTTTCGCCGAACTGGCACCAGCGTGGTGATCGCCCGCCTCGTCGTCGGATTGCTGCTGTTCGCGGCCGTCGTCTGCTTCGCGTTGTCCATCGCCACCGGCCAGGCGCGCTGGCGGCGCCTGGGCCTGGTCATTATGAAGTGGACGCTGGCCGCCGGCCTGGCCTTCTTCGCCGTGCTGATCCTGGAGCGGTTGGCGCCGCTGCTGTGAATCCGTTCACGACCCGTGTTGCGCCCCCCTCGGCTTGCGGGGATGGCAGCGCGGCGCGGCGTGCTCAGAATGGCTTCACGGTCGCTGAACGAGTTGCGGCGGCCCAGCCCGGAGAGCACAACACCCCGGGCGCCACGCGCGGAGATGGCCGGGGGGCCGGGGAAGCGCCGTTGGTTGGAAAGAGAGATGTGACTTGGGCCGCTCCCGCAGGAGTGGCCCATTTTTTTGCGTCCGCACACAAGCTGTCGTCGAGCTGTCGGGCGTTACGTCCTCTCACCCACGCATGCGGGAACCAGTCGGCGGGCTCGCGTTCACCACGTTGAGATGCACAGGCCAGCCGTCGCTGACCGCTGAAAGGACATTCAAATGAAGACCTCCCTGATCGCCTCCGCCGCCCTCGCCCTGCTGGCCCCGTTCGCGATGGCCCAGACCCCCGCCACGCCCACCGTCCCCGTTACCGCGCAGACCACGGTACAGCGCGACGTGAACCAGCAGCAACGCATCGAGAACGGCCTGCAGAACGGCAAGCTGACCTCGCGCGAAGCCGGCCTGCTCGAACGCGACGAGGCCAAGGTCGACAAGCTGCAGGCCAAGGACATGAAGGACGGCAAGCTCAGCCCCGCCGAGCGCCGCCAGCTGCGCGCCGCGCAGAACAAGGCCGGCCGCGACATCAAGACGGCCGAGAACAACGGCGTCAACGGCAACCCGCTGTCGGCCTCCAGCCAGCGCATGCAGGCCGATGTGCAGCGCAACGTGAACCAGGAAAAGCGCGTCGAGAACGGCCTGCAGACCGGCTCGCTGACCCGGCGCGAAGCCGCCCGCGTGGAGCAGGGCCAGGCGCATGTCGACCGCGCCGAAGCCCATGCCGCGGCCGATGGCCATGTGGCTGCCGGTGAGCAGCAACGCGTGCAGCGCGCCGAGAACCGTCAGAGCGCGCGCATCCACCGCGCCAAGACCAATGCCGCGACGGCCGGCTGATCGCCGCGCGCCGTGAAATGAACAACCGCCGAGGCCTTGCGCCTCGGCGTTTGCCGTTCATGCGCCCAGGTAGCGCCCGCGCAGATGGGCCTCGAAGTGCGCCGGGTTCAGCGCTTCGCCGCTGGCCCGCTGCACCAGCTCCGGTGTCTCGTAGCGGCTGGCGATCTGCCAGACATGGGTGCTGAGCCAGTCGAACACGCCGCCGAGTTCGCCGCGCGTGATCTGCGCATCCAGCTGCGGTTGCTGGGCCCGCATCGTCGCGAACCACTGCGCGGCATACATCGCGCCCAGCGTGTAGCAGGGAAAGTAGCCGAACAGGCCGGCGGCCCAGTGCACGTCCTGCATCGGCCCATCCTTGTAGTTGCCGCGCGTGTCCAGGCCGAGCAGCTCGGCCATCTTCACGTCCCACAGCGCCGGGATGTCTTCCACCTCGGCCTGGCCCTCGATCAGCGCGCGCTCGATGTCGAAGCGCAGCAGGATGTGGGCGGGGTAGGTCACCTCGTCGGCGTCGACGCGGATGTAGCCCGGCTGCACGCGCGTCAGCAGCTTGTGCAGGTTGCCGGGCTCGAAGGCGGGCTGGTCGCCGAAATGCTTGATCAGCAGCGGCGCCAACAGGCCCGCGAAGGCCGGGTGGCTGCCCAGCTGCATCTCGAAGCTCAGGCTCTGGCTCTCGTGGATGCCCATGGAGCGGGCCTTGGCGATCGGCTGGCCGAGCAGCTCGCGCGGCAGGTTCTGCTCGTAGCGGCCGTGGCCGGTCTCGTGGATGGTGCCCATCAGGCTGGGCAGGAAATTGTCCTCGCGGTAGCGCGTCGTCATGCGCACGTCCTCGGGCACGCCGCCGCAGAAGGGGTGGGTGCTCTCGTCCAGCCGGCCGGCGGCGAAGTCGAAGCCCATCAGCTTCATCGCGTCCAGGCCCAGGGCCTTCTGCGCCGCCGCCGGGAAGGGGCCGACCGGCTCGATGACCGTCTCCGTGGACTGCCTGGCGATGACGTCGCGGATCAGCCCCGGCAGCCAGCCGCGCAGCGGCGCGAAGGCGCGCTCCACGTCGGCGCTGCGCATGCCTGGCTCGTACTGGTCCAGCAGCGCGTCGTACTTGGACAGGCCGGCGCTCTGCGACAGGAACTCGGCCTCCTGCCGAGCGATCTTCAGCACCTCGCGCAGGTTGGGCATGAAGCCGGCCCAGTCGTTCGCCGGCCGCTGCGTGCGCCAGGCGTGCTCGCAGCGGTTGTTGGCCAGGCTCTTGGCTTCCACCAGCGCCTGCGGCAGTGCGTTGGCCGCGCGCCAGGCGCGGCGGATCTCGCGCAGGTTGGCGCGCTGCGTGTCGTCCAGCGGCTCGGCGGCGGCCGTGTCCAGCAGGGCGGCCAGCGCCGGGTCGGTGGCGAGCTGGTGCAGCAGGCCGTCCATCTCGGCCAGGGCCAGGCTGCGCGCCTCGTTGCCTTTGGCGGGCATGTTAGCGGCCTGATCCCACTGGGCGATGGCCTGCAGGTGGCCGAGGTGGTGCAGGCGTTGCTGGCGCGCGGCCAGGTCGTGGTAGGCAGGGGTCATGACAGCCAGGTCTCCGGAATGAAATACAGCAGGGCAACGGTGAAGCAGATGAAGCGCAGGCCCTTGCCCAGCGCCATCCAGCCCACGCAGGGCCAAAACGGCAGCTTGAGCCAGCCAGCCACGGCGCAGAGCGGGTCGCCCACGATGGGCAGCCAGCTGAGCAGGCAGGCCTTGGGGCCGAAGCGCTTCAGCCAGGCCAGCGCCCGCGGGTTGGGCGGCTCGCGGTGCTTGACGGCCTCGACCGCCTTCTCGGCGCCATAGCCGACCCACCAGCTGGTGGCACCGCCGAGGGTGTTGCCCACGGTGGCGATCAGCATGACGGGCCAGAACATGCCCGGGTCGGCCTTGACGACGAGGAAGACGGCCGGCTCCGAGCCTAGCGGCAGCAGCGTCGCCGAGACGAAAGTGATGATGAAGACCGCGATCAGGCCGACCTGGGGCAGGGCCAGCGCTGCGAGAAGATCGTGGATGAATTGACCGAGCCAGGCTTCCATGCCGGCATTGTCAGGGTGGCGGATGGCTACAATCTCGCCTCATTTTTGAGCAGACTCCTTCGTGCAAATCGGCCCCCACTCCCTACCCAACGCGCTCTTCGTGGCGCCGATGGCCGGAGTCACGGACCGCCCGTTCCGCCAGCTGTGCCGGCGCCTGGGCGCGGGCTATGCGGTCAGCGAGATGGTCACGTCGCGCAAGGAGCTGTGGGGCAGCCTGAAGACCTCGCGCCGAGCCGACCACAATGGCGAGCCGGGCCCCATCGCCGTGCAGATCGCCGGCACCGACGCGGCCATGATGGCCGAGGCCGCGGCCTACAACATCGATCGTGGCGCGCAGATCATCGACATCAACATGGGCTGCCCGGCCAAGAAGGTCTGCAACAAGTGGGCGGGTTCGGCGCTGATGCGCAACGAGGCGCTGGCGCTGGAGATCGTGGAGGCCGTTGTCGCCGTGGCTGCGCCGCGCGGCGTGCCCGTCACGCTGAAGATGCGCACCGGCTGGAGCGCCGACGAGCGCAACGCGCTACGTCTGGCCCGGCTGTTCGAGGCCGCCGGCATCGCCATGCTGACCATCCACGGCCGCACGCGCGAGCAGGGCTACAAGGGCCTGGCCGAGTACGACACGATTGCCGCCGTGAAGGCTGCGCTGCGGATTCCGGTGGTCGCCAACGGCGACATCGACAGCCCCGAGAAGGCGCGCGACGTGCTGGCCTACACGGGCGCCGACGCACTGATGATCGGCCGCGCCGCGCAGGGCCGGCCGTGGATCTTCCGCGAAGTGAACCATTTTCTGGCGACGGGCCAACACCTGGCCGCGCCGACCGTCGCCGAGGCGCGCGACTGGCTCACCGAACACCTGCATGATCACTACGGCCTGTACGGCGAACTGAGCGGCGTGCGCAGCGCGCGCAAGCACATCGGCTGGGCCGTTCGCGGCCTGCCCGGCGGCGAGGACTTCCGCCAACACATGAACACGCTGGAGCACTGCGACCTGCAGTTGCAGGCTCTGCGGGACTGGTTCGACGAACTCGGCCAGACCCACGACCGGCTGCCGCCCACCGCGGCCAACGACGACGAAGCCCAGGCCGACGAAGCCTGTGCCGCCTGACGAAACCCATTCGTTTCCCTGCCATGAGTGCCCAGAAGAACACCCCGCCCAACCCCATCGACGCCTGCGTGCGTGACAACCTCGAAGCCTTCTTCCGCGATCTCGATGGGCAGGAGCCGCATTCGATGCACGAGATGCTGGTCAAGCTCGTCGAGAAGCCACTGTTCGAGATCGTCATGCGTGAAGCCAGCGGCAACCAGAGCAAGGCCGCGCAATGGCTGGGCATCAACCGCAACACGCTGCGCCGCAAGCTGACTGATCACAACCTCTAAGCCCTTCATGACTCAACTGACTGCACTCCTTTCGGTCTCCGACAAGACTGGCATCCTCGAATTCGCGAAGGAGCTGCACGCTCTGGGCACGAAGCTGCTGTCCACCGGCGGCACCGCCAAGCTGCTGGCCGATGCCGGCCTGCCGGTGACCGAGGTGGCCGAGCACACCGGCTTCCCGGAAATGATGGACGGCCGCGTGAAGACGCTGCACCCCAAGATCCACGGCGGCCTGCTGGCGCGCTCCGACCTGCCCGAGCACGTGGCCGCGATGGAAAAGCACGGCATCACGCGCATCGACATCCTGGCCGTCAACCTCTATCCGTTCGAGGCGACCGTGGCCAAGCCCGGCTGCACGCTGGAAGACGCCATCGAGAACATCGACATCGGCGGCCCGGCCATGGTGCGCAGCGCGGCCAAGAACTGGAAGGACGTCACGGTGCTGACCGACGCAGCCCAGTACGCCGGCGTTCTTGCCGAGCTCAAGGCCGCCGGCAAGACCAGCGACAAGACGCGCTTCGCCTGCTCCGTCGCCGCGTTCAACCGCATCGCCCAGTACGACGCGGCAATCAGCAACTACCTGTCTGCGCTGCAGGACGACGGCAGCAAGGCCGAGTACCCGGCGCAGATGAACGCGACCTTCGTCAAGGTACAGGACCTGCGCTACGGCGAGAACTCGCACCAGAGCGCGGCGCTGTACCGCGACCTGTTCCCGGCGCCCGGCTCGCTGGTGACGGCCAAACAGCTGCAGGGCAAGGAGCTCTCGTACAACAACATCGCCGACTCCGACGCGGCGTGGGAATGCGTGAAGAGCTTAGCCACGCCGGCCTGCGTCATCGTCAAGCACGCCAACCCCTGCGGCGTGGCCGTCGCGGCCAGCGCGGCCGAGGCGTACAGCAAGGCCTTCAAGACCGACCCCACCAGCGCCTTCGGCGGCATCATTGCGTTCAACCGCGAGGTCGATGCTGTGGCCGCGCAATTGGTGGTCAAGCAGTTCGTCGAAGTGTTGATGGCGCCGAGCTTCAGCGTCGAGGCGCTGGAGATCTTCAAGGGCAAAGCCAACGTGCGCCTGCTGCAGATCGCGCTGCCGCCCGGCGGCGCGCGCCCGTGGGATCAGGGCCGCAACGCCGGCGACAGCAAGCGCGTCGGCTCGGGCCTGCTGCTGCAGACGTCCGACAACCATTTCCTGAAGAAGGAAGACCTGAAGATCGTCACGACGCTGCAGCCCACGGCCCAGCAGCTCGACGACCTCATGTTCGCCTGGACCGTGGCGCAGTACGTGAAAAGCAATGCCATCGTCTTCTGCGGCGGCGGCATGACGCTGGGTGTCGGTGCCGGGCAGATGAGCCGTCTCGACTCGGCCCGCATCGCCTCCATCAAGGCGCAGCATGCCGGCCTCAGCCTCACCGGCTCGGCGGTCGCCAGCGATGCCTTCTTCCCGTTCCGAGACGGCCTGGACGTGCTGGCCGATGCCGGCGCCAGCTGCGTCATCCAGCCGGGCGGTTCGATGCGCGACGACGAGGTCATTGCCGCGGCCAACGAGCGCGGCATCGCGATGGTCGTGACGGGTGTACGCCATTTCCGGCATTGAATGATGCCCCTCGCCCGGTCTGGCCGCGCTGAACGCGAGCCAGACTGAGCGGTCCCCCGAGGGGGCGGCGATGCTGCGGCGTTGAGCCGCAAGCATCAGCCTGGCGGGCCGGCTTGGGAGCGGCCCTGCGCTCGGCCCGAAAAAACGCGTCTAGACGCAGTCCTCTAGTCCAGGGCCTCCCCCGATGGTGGGGAGGCCACTTCCGGTTAGCCTTGATGGATTAGATCGAGAGCCGGAGACAAGACCATGGACACCGCGCTGCAGGAACGCCTGCACCTGGCGCTGACGACGCAGCGTCGCGCCTTCGAGGCCGAGCGCATGCCCTCGTACGAGGTGCGCCGCAACCGGCTGGAACGGCTGCTTGCGATGACGCGCCAGCATGGCGAGGCTCTGGCTGCCGCGATGGCCCAGGACTTCGGCCACCGTGCCCGCCAGGAGTCTCTGCTGGCCGACATCTTCACCGTCGAGTCCGGCGCACGCCATGCGTTGAAGCATTTGCGCGGCTGGATGAAACCCAGGCGCGTGGCCACGCCGCTGCACTTCCTGCCCGGCCGCAATGTGCTGATGCGCCAGCCCCTGGGCGTCGTCGGCATCGTGTCGCCCTGGAACTACCCGTACTACCTCGCGATGGAGCCGGCCATTGCCGCGCTGGCCGCCGGCAACCGCGTGCTGATCAAGCCCTCGGAGCTGACGCCGGTCACGTCTGAGCTGATGGCGCGCCTGGTCGCCGGGCGCTTCGCGCCCGAGGAGATGCAGGTCATCACCGGCGACGCCGAGGTCGGCAAGGCCTTCACCGAACTGCCCTTTGACCACCTGTTCTTCACCGGCTCCACCGCCGTGGGCCGCCTTGTGGCGCAGGCTGCGGCGAAGCACCTGACGCCGGTGACGCTGGAGCTGGGCGGCAAGTCGCCCGCCATCATCGACCGCAGCTGCGACCTGAAGCTGACCGCGTCGCGCCTGGCCTTCGGCAAGCTCTTCAACGCGGGCCAGACCTGCGTGGCACCGGACTACCTGCTGGTGCCCCGTGAAATGGTCGAGCCGTTGAGCCAGCAGATCCTGGCCGAGATGCGCCGCATGTACCCGCGAATCGCCGGTAATGCCGACTACACCAGCATCGCCACGCCGCGCCACCACGCGCGCCTGCAAGGCCTGATCGCCGATGCCGCCGCCCGCGGCGCCCGCGTGCTGCGCAGCCACGACGTGCAGCCTGGTCCAAGCCAGGACCGCCGCCTGGTGCCCGCGCTGCTGCTGGACGTGCCACCCGACGCGACCGTGATGCAGGAAGAAATCTTCGGCCCGCTGCTGCCCGTCGTCGGCTACGACAAGGTGGATGACGCGCTGGACCACATCAACCGCGGCGACCGCCCGCTGGCGCTGTACTGGTTCGGCCAGGACGACGCCGCGCGCGACCACGTGATGCGCGAAACCCATGCCGGCGGCGTGACCATCAATGACTGCCTGTGGCACCTGGGCCAGGAGGCGCAGCCTTTCGGCGGCGTTGGCGCCAGCGGCATGGGCTCGTACCACGGCGAGTGGGGCTTTCGCACCTTCAGCAAGGAGAAGCCGCTGTTCATCCAGTCGCGCTTTGCCGGCACCAAGCTGTTCCAACCGCCCTATGGCAAGACGTTCGAGCGTCTGTTGAATCTGTTGAAGAAGGTGGCCTGATGCAGCGCCGACGACTCCTGAAATTGGGCCTGGGCGCCGCCATCGTCATCGGCGTGGCCGGTGCGGGCGTGGCGCTGATCAAGCCGGGCCTGGTGGACAACAAGCTCAGCCCCGGCTCGCGCGAGCTGATGCGCGCCGCCGCGCAGGCCGTGCTCGGCGACCTGCTGCCTCCCGCCGGCGCCGGGCGCGAAGCGGCCCTTGATGCCCAGCTCACCCGCCTCGACCTGAGCATCGCGGCCCTGCCCGCGGCCACGCGCAAGGAGCTGTCCGACGCGCTCGGCCTGCTGGCCACCGCCGCCGGCCGCTTCGCCCTCGTGGGCCTCTCCAAACCCTGGGCTGAAGCCAGCGCCCAGGACATCCAGCAAGCTCTCGACGCGATGCGCCTGTCCTCGTCCAACACCAAGCAGCAGATCTATCACGCGCTGCGCGACCTGAATGCCATCGCCTTCTTCACCGAGCCGGGCAACTGGAAGACCGCGGGCTACGCCGGCCCGAGGGAGATCACGGCATGAGCGCGCTGCCCGACCCCATCCTCGAAGGCCTGCAACGTGGCTGGAAGGTGCACGGCGGCCCGCACGCCGCACTGCCCGCCACGCTGGACTGCGACGTCGCCATCATCGGCAGCGGCGCCGGTGCTGGCATCACGGCCGAGATGCTGGCCCGCGCCGGCCTGAAGATCGTCATCGTCGAAGAAGGCCCGCTGCGTTCCAGCAGCCAGTTCAAGCAGCGCGAGGCCGACGCCTATCCGCAGCTCTACCAGGAAGCCGCCGGCCGCAAGACGCTGGACCAGGCGATGAACATCCTGCAGGGCCGCTGCGTCGGCGGCTCGACGACGGTCAACTGGACCGGCTGCTTCCGCACGCCGCCTGACGCGCTGGCCTACTGGGGTGACACCTTCGGCCTCACCGACTTCAATGAAGCCGCGATGGCGCCGTGGTTCGAGCAGGCCGAGCGGCGCCTGAACATCGGCGACTGGCTGACCGAGCCCAACGAGAACAACGACGTGCTCAAGCGCGGCGCCGAGAAGCTGGGCATACCGGCCAAGGTCGTGCGCCGCAACGTCAAGGGCTGCTGGAACCTCGGCTCCTGCGGCATGGGCTGCCCGACCAACGCCAAGCAGTCCATGCTCGTCAGCACGCTGCCCGCGGCGCTGGACCTGGGCGCGACGATGCTGGTGCAGACGCGCGCGGCGCGGCTGGAGCTGCAGGGAGACAAGGTCACCGCGCTGGTCGCCGAGCCGGTCGCGCTGGACGGCAGCGTCACCGGCGCATCGGTGCGCATCACCGCCAGGCACTACGTCGTCGCCGGCGGCGCCATCAACTCGCCGGCGCTGCTGCTGCGCTCCAACGCGCCCGACCCCCACAGGCTGCTGGGCAAGCGCACCTTTCTGCACCCGACGGCCGGCGGCGTGGCGCTGTTCGACCACGACGTGGCCGGCTGGGCAGGCGCGCCGCTGTCGGTGTTCTGCGACCACTTCCTGCACCAGGGCCCGGTCGACGGCCCGGTGGGCTACAAGCTCGAGGTCGCTCCGGTGCACCCGGCCTTTGCGCTGACCAACGGCGGCGGCATCGGTGCCGAGCTGGTGCAGCGCGCCCAGGACATGCCGCGCACGCAGCTGATGATCGCCTTGCTGCGCGATGGCTTTCATGCCGATGCGGCCGGTGGCGCCGTCAAGCTACGCGGCGACGGCACGCCGGTGCTGGACTACGCGCTCAGCGACTACCTGCTCGACGGCGTGCGTCGCGCCTACCTGACCATGGCCGAGATCCAGTTCGCGGCCGGCGCCAAGACCGTGCGCCCGGTGCACGAGCAGGCGGCGGGCTACGCCAATCTCGACGAAGCCAAGAAGGGCATTGCCGGCCTGGCGATGAAGCCCTTCCTCGCCACCGTCGGCAGCGCCCACGTGATGGGCGGCTGCACGATGGCGGCCGACGCGGGCCGCGGCGTCGTCAGGCCCGACGGGCAGCACTGGCAACTGGCCAACCTGTCGGTGCACGACGGCTCGGTGTTCCCGACCAGCCTGGGCGCCAACCCGCAGCTGACGGTCTACGGCATCGCCACGCGCCTGAGCAGCGGCCTCATCCAACGCCTGGGCGGCAAGCCCGTGCAGCTCGCCTGAGCATGATCATCGAGATCGCCCAGCTGCAGGTGCGGCCCGGCCAGGGCGCCGAGTTCGAGGCCGCCTTCGCCAGCGCGCAGCGCATCATCTCCGCCATGCCCGGCTACCTCGGCCACGAGCTGCAGCGCTGCCTGGAGCGGGCCGACCACTACATGCTGCTGGTGCGCTGGCAGACGGTCGAGCATCACGAACTGGGCTTTCGCAAGTCCGCCGAGTACCAGGAATGGCGCCGGCTGCTGCACCACTTCTACGACCCCTTCCCGACGGTGCTGCACTACGAGACCGTCGCCGGTCCGGGGCTGCAGGGCGGCTGAAGGCCGCGCATGCGGGCGACGAGAATCGCCCGCATGCCCATCACCATCCGCACTGCCGCGCCGCAGGATGCCGCGCTGCTGGCCACCTTTGCGGCCCAGGCCTTCGCCGACACCTACCGCGAGTTGAGCGATGCGCAGGAGATCGCCGACTACGTGGCCGAGCACTTCCGGCCGGAGGTCATGGCCGGCGTCATCGCCGATGCCGGCTGCACCACGCTGCTGGCCTGGGTCGGCCAGCAACTGGCGGGTTATGCCATCGTCGCGTCCGCGCCGGCGCCGGACTGCGTGACCGGGCCGGCGCCGTTGAAGCTGTGGCGCATCTATCTGGGTGAAGGCTTCCTCGGCCAGGGCCTGGGCGCAAGGCTGATGAACGCGGTCCACGCCGAAGCCCGCCGCCGCGGCGCTCGCACGCTCTGGCTGGGCGTCTACGATCGCAACGTGCGCGCGGTGCAGTTCTACGAGCGCGCCGGCTTCGCCAAGGTCGGCGGCCAGGAGTTCCTCTTCGGCGGCCAGATCTACATCGACCCGATCTACGCGGCCGCGGTGTGGCCGGCAACGGAGTGAAGACCATGATCGAAGGTTCGTGTCTTTGCGGCAGCGTCCGCTGGCGCTTCGATGGCCAGCCTGACGGTGCGACCGCCTGCAACTGCACGGCCTGCCGCCGCTACGGGGTGCTGTGGGCCTACGACCATGTGGACGAAGGCATCCATGTCGTCGGCCCCACGCAGGCCTATGTGCGCGGCAAGGCGCTGGAGTTCCATTTCTGCCCGACCTGCGGTTGCGTGACCCATTGGCGCGGGCTGCGGCTGGAAGAGGACGGGCGACGGCGCATCGCCGTCAACCTGCGCCTGGCCGAGCCGGGCGCCGTCGCGGCCATCCCCATCGACCATTTCGACGGTCTGGACAGCTTCGACGACCTGCCGCGCGATGGTCGCTGCGTCGCCGACTACTGGTTCTAGTTGTCCTGTCCTACGCGTAAGCCCTTGAAACCGGAAGCTCCGGCATCAGATCAGGGGCGCAAACTGCCATTTGCCGGCGAGCGCGGCCCGCGGGCGATGGTTTGAGGAGTGTTGCAATGAAATTCCCCCGATTCCTGTTGCTGTGCCTGGGCCTGCTGGCCGCGCTGTGGATGGGCGCGGCCCAGGCGGAGCCGACGGTCAAGGACGTGCAGGCCGCCACCCAGCGCGGTGACTACGCCGAGGCCGAGAAGCTGGTGCGCGAGGTCATCGCCGCCAAGCCCGACAGCGCCCGCGCGCAGTACGTGCTGGCCGAGATCCTGGCCCATGAGCGCCAGTTCAACGAGGCGGCGGAGCACGTGCGCCGCGCCCGTGCGATAGACCCGGCCATCAAGTTCGCCGACCCGGTCAAGTTCAGCGCCTTCGAGCAGTTGCTGCAACGCGAGCAAGCCGCGGCCGCGAAGTCGACCGCCGTGCCGGCCGTTGTCAGCGCCGCACCGCCGCAGCGGGCTGCGCCGGCCGAGAGCAGCAGCGGCGGTGGCGTGCCGGTCTGGCTGCTGATCGCGGGCGTCGTCATCTTCATCTGGCTGGCCATGCGCTGGATGCGCAGCCGCACCGCCGTGCAGACCCAGCCCGCCATGGCGGGTGGTTATGGCCCGGGCGGCTACGGCCCTGGTGGCTACGGCGTGCCACAGCAGCCCTCGTCCGGCGGGCCCGGCCTGATGGGCGTTGGCCTGGGCGTGGCGGGCGGCGTCGCTGCCGGCATGCTGGCCGAGAAGCTGCTGCACGAAGGACATGACGACCGCAGCATCCCGCGCGACCGCGACGTCGGTGGCAACGGCCTGATCCCCGGCAGCTTCGACAACGGCGGCAACAGCGCCGCGGACGAACTGAGCCGCCGCGACGTCGACTTCGGCAACGGTGACGGCTGGGGCGGCGGCGATGCCGGCGGTGGCGACTTCGGCGGCGGCGGTGGCGGCAGCGACGACTGGTAGCCACTGAGGCCCCTCGTCCAACGAGTACTTTGGCCGGTCCCCGGAGGGGATGGCGATGCTTGCGGCGTCGAGCCGCAAGCACATCGCCAGCGCGGGCCGGCTTGGGAGCGGCCCGGCGCTCGGCCCGCAAATTCCATGCGCCCTGGGGCCCCCGATAATCCGGCCCCATGACGCCAGCCGCCTTCACCGGCCAGTTGCTCGCCTTCATCGCCCGTCTCATCACGGGCGCGCAGGGACACTGGAAGGGCTGCCCGCCACAAGCCGAGCAGCGCATCTACATCGCCAACCACCAGAGTCACTTCGATCTCGTCCTGATCTGGGCCGCGTTCCCGCATGAACTGCGCGCCCAGACCCGCGCCATCGCGGCGCGGGACTACTGGACCCGGAGCGCCTTCAAGCGCTGGCTGACCACCGAAGTCTTCAACGCGATCTACGTCAGCCGCACGCGTGCCAACCCCGACGAGGACCCGCTGGAGCCTCTCGTCGAGGCACTGGCAAGCGGCGACTCGCTGGTCATCTTTCCCGAGGGCACGCGCTCCAACAAGGGCAATCCGCAGCCCTTCAAGAGCGGCATCTACCACCTCGCCGAGCAGTTCCCGCACGTGCCGCTGATCCCCACGTGGATCGACAATGTGCAGCGCGTGATGCCCAAGGGCGAGGTCGTGCCGGTGCCCATCCTGTGCACGGTGACCTTCGGTGCGCCCATCCAGCTGCAGGAGGGCGAGAGCAAGGCCGACTTCCTATGCCGCGCCCGCGAGGCGGTCATGGAGCAGCGGCCCGATCCTCACGCCGTCGGCCGTGATTCAGGAAACGACTGATGGACTGGCTCAAAAGGCTGAGTCCCAACGAGCAGGTGGCCCTGCTCTTCGTCGTGCTGTTCGGCTTCCTGACGCTGCTGACGCTGGGCCTGTTCCTGAACTCGTTGCGTGAGCGTGAGGACGAGGACGAGAGGATCGCGTCGCAGCTGACCTGGGAGCGCGTGCGCCGCGACCTGCGCGCGGCCTGGATCGGCGGCTGCATGTTCTGGGCCGCGTGGATCTCCGGGCCGCTCGGCGCCACGCTGCTGTTCGCGCTGTTCTCCTTCCTGGCGCTGCGCGAGTTCATCACCCTCGTGCACACCCAGCGCAGCGACCACCGCACGCTGATCGTCGCCTTCTTCGTGCTGCTGCCGGTGCAGTACATGATCTGCGGCACGCGCTTCTTCGACCTGTTCACCGTCTTCCTGCCGGTCTATGGCTTCCTCGTGCTGCCCATCGTCAGCGCGCTGGCCGATGACCCGCGCCACTACCTCGAGCGCAACGCCAAGATCCAGTGGGGCGTCATGGTCTGCGTCTACGGCCTGTCCCACGCGCCCGCGCTGCTGCTGTTGGACTTCCCCGGCTTCACGGGGCGGGGCGCCTTCCTGCTGTTCTTCCTCGTCATGGTCGTCGCGTCCTCGCAGATCGCCCAGGAGATCGCCACCCGCACGATGCGCCGCCGCCCGGTCGCGCGGCGCATCAGCCGCAGCTTCTCGATGCGCGCCTGGTGGATCGGCACACTGACCGGCTCGCTCGCGGGGCTGCTGCTGTTCTGGATCACGCCCTTCAAGGCCGGCCAGGCGCTGGCCATGGCCTTCCTGACGGCCGCGGCAGCGGGCTTTGGCGGCCTCGTCATGAAGGCGCTGAAGAAGGATGCCGGCGTGCTGTACTGGGGCAACCGCAGCTCCATCACCGGCGCTGTTGGCCTGCTTGATCGCATCGCCGTGCTGTGCTTCGCGGCGCCGGTGCTGTTCCATTCCGTGCGCTGGTATTTCCAGCTGCCGTTCGGACCCAGATGACCGCCCCCACGCGAACTTTGTTCGCTGCCCCCCGAGGGGGCGGCATCGCCCTTGGGGCGGCCCGGCGGGCGATGCGATGAGGATCCTCGGCATCGACCCCGGCCTGCAAACCACGGGCTTCGGCGTCATCGAAGCCGACGGGCCGCGTCTGGCCTATGTCGCCAGCGGCACGATCAAAACCAGCGGCGTCGCCACCGGCGACCTGCCGGCGCGGCTGAAAATCCTGTTCGACGGCATCCGCGAGGTCACCGCGCGCTACCAGCCGCAATGCGCGGCCGTCGAAATCGTCTTCGTCAACGTGAACCCGCAGTCCACGCTGCTGCTGGGCCAGGCGCGCGGCGCGGCCATCACGGCCCTGGTGTCGGCCGATCTGGGGGTCAGCGAGTACACGGCACTGCAGATGAAGAAGGCCATCGTCGGCCACGGTCACGCGAAGAAGGAGCAGGTCCAGGCCATGGTGCAGCGCCTGCTGAACCTGCCTGGCGTGCCGGGCAAGGACGCGGCCGACGCGCTGGGCATCGCCATCATGCATGCCCATGCCCGAGTCAGCTTCGACGCCATGAGCCGCAGCACGACGCTGCAACGTCGCCAGCATGCGCAGTTCAAGGGCGGGCGGACGTACTGACCGGCCACGAAAAAGCCCCGCCGAGGCGGGGCTGTGAACGCAGTGCCGGATGCCGCTCAGGCGGCCTTGCGGCGTCGCGAGGCCACACCGACGGCGGCCAGGCTGCCCAGCACCAGCGCCAGGCTTGCGGGCTCGGGCACGGTGGCGCCAGGCGTCACGGCCAGCGTGCCTAACTGGTCGCCGCGCGTGGTGGAGAAGGTGAAGTTGCTGGAACCGAAGAAGGACTGCAGCTCCAGGGTGTCGCCACCGGCCGTCGTGAAGAACCCGTTGGGTCCGGTGATCGTGCCGAAGTCGAACTGCACGTAGGCACTGTTGGGCGCCGCATCGGCCAGCGTGAACGTTTCGCCGTTGAACGTGAAGTTCAGCGAGGTCAGGTCGAAAGCGCCGTCCGAGCCGCCCGCGGCGACCAGGGCGTCGTCGAAATCGAACGTGCCGGTCAGCACGTCGACGCCCGGGGTGGCATCGAAGCTGCCCGTGACGTTGTAGAGCGAGGCCTGGGCCGCACCGGCCAGGGTCAGGGCCGCAAGGGCCAGCAGAGATTTGCGGATCATGTTTTCTTCCTGGAAGGGCGGATGTTCAGAACTTGAAGCTGGCGGCGTTGACGGCCGTGCAAGCCACGCCCTTGAGCTGCAGCAGCGGCTTGGTCTTGGCCGGGCCAGCCGTGCCGTCGGCGTCGATGCCGATGATCGCGCCCGCAGCCGAGGCCATGCAAGTCACGTGGCCGCTGGCCAGCGGGTCGGCGCTGACGATGCCCAGCGACGCCAGCAGCTTGGTCAGCACCAGCGAGTCGATGCCCGGCTTGAAGTCGGTGATGACGTCGCCGGCGTCCAGCATGCTGCCGTAGACGAACTGGTCGCGGCCGCCGTTGCCGGTCAGCATGTCGGCGCCCGGGCCGCCTTCGATGATGTCGTCGCCTGGTGTGCCGACGATGGTGTCGCGGCCATCCGTGCCCTTCATCGACTTGGTCAGATTCAGGCCCATCACCATCGGGTCATGGTCCGACGAACGGTAGGCCGTGGCCGTGTAGTAGTCCGGGCTGCCGGTCGCGCTGCTGCCAAAGACCTTGAACTCGGTGTTGTAGTCCAGCACGACGGGTTCGTCGGCATTGATGTGCCAGGAGGTCGCGTAGACCACCTTGCCCAGCAGGCCGGCGGTGACGAGGCCATGGTCCAGGCGGCCCGAGGCGCCGTCGAAGATGTAGCTCCAGTCGGCCGGGTCGAAGTGGGCCACTGCGTCGACGATGGCGCCGTCGTGGGTCAGCGTGTCGATCGGGTCTTCCTGGCCATGCGAGTTGAAGTCACCCAGCAGCACCACATCCTGGGCGCCGGTCGTGCCCTGCACCTGGGTCAGGAAGCTCTTGAGCTGAATGGCCTGCTGCACGCGCGTTGCGTTCCAGCAGCCTTGCAGGCCGTCGTCGGCGTCCGGGCTGGAACTGCTGCTCGGGCAGGAGCCCTTGCTCTTCAGGTGGTTGACGATGACGGCGAACTTGGCTCCGTTGGGCGTCGTGAAGGCCTGGGCGAACGGCGCGCGGTTGTTGATGTCGGCCGGGTCGGCGATGGACGCACCGTTCAGCGTGAGCTTGCCCGGCTTGTAGATCATCGCGACGCGGATGGCGTCGTCGCCCGAGCCCTGGGCCGGCTGTGGCACAACGGCATAGGTGCCGGCGCCCATCTGGGCGTTGAGCAGGTCCACCAGGTGCTGCACCGTGGTCTCGCCGTTGTTCTGGATCTCCATCAGGCCGACGACGTCGGCGTTCAGGCCGGACAGGTTGGCCACCGTCTTGGCGCGCTGGCGCTGGAACTCGGTGAAGTTGTCCGCGCCGCGGCAGTTGGACTTGGACACCGAGCCGCCCAGCGAGCAGCCCTGGCCGGTCTGGCCGAGGTAGTTGCTGCCGTCGGTGAAGGTGGTGAAGAAGTTCAGCACGTTGGCGCTGGCGATGCGCACGTTGCCGCCGCTGACCTGCGGCGTGGCCGTGCGCGGGTTGGTGCGCGCAAAGCTTGGGTCCTGGGTCGGCTGGATGCGGTAGAGGCCGAAGCCGCTGGTGCTCGACGTGGCCAGGCCGAAGTCGATGACGCCGGTGACCGAGTCGATGGTGTCGCCGGCGCGGACGGGGAAGGCGTTCTGCTGCACGGTCAGCGGGCCACGCAGCGTGACCAGCATGCCCTCGAAGGCTTCCAGGCCGTTGGCCGGCAGCGTCGCGAGGTCGACCTCGACCGGCGTGATCGCATTGCCGCTGCTCAGCACCTGGATGCCGGTGGGACCAGTGATCTGCGTCATCGGCCGCGTGGCCGTGCTGGGGTTGCCGGCGGTGCCGGGGTTGAACTCCGCCACGGTGCCCGACAGCTGGATGTTCTGGCCGGCCGAGACGGTCGGCGCCACGCTGGTGAAGACGAAGATGCCGTCCGACGTGGCGGCGTTGCCGTCGCCGACCGGGTCCTGCATGAAGAAGCCGTTGTTCATCACCTTGGTGACCACGCCGGTGGTGGTGACGCCCGAGCCGAGCAGCGGGCTCTGCGCGCCGTTGCCCTGGATGTTGTAGATGGGCACGAGGCCGGTGACGCTGACCTTGAAGCTGCAGCTGGCCGTCTGCGCCTGGTCGTTGTCCCACTTCAGGCTGACCGTGTAGGCGCCCGGGGCCACGTCGGCGGCGACGTTGATGGTCTGCGTGGCCGTGTCGCCGGCGGCGGTGGCGCCGACGAAGCTGCCCAGCGTGATGCCGGCGGGCCAGGGGGTCGGCGTCTCGATCTTGCTGGCGGCGTTGACGCGGCTGTCTGCGTCGGTGGCCGTCACGTTGAACCCGCCGGCCGTGCCCGAGGCGGTGGCGCCGTCGGGGCAGGCCGGGACGATGGGCTGGTTGATCGGCGTGCCGCTGCAGCTGCGCAGCGCCGCGGCGCTGTTGCGCGGGCTGGGCGCGCCGGTGCCGAAGTCGGCTGAGTTGTTGTTGGTATCGGTGCAGCCTTCGCCGGCACGCAGCGCGGCCGTGGTGTTGTTGAGCGTCGGGACCGGGGTGCCTTCGGTGGCGGTTGACGCGGCACCGAAGGAGACGATGTCCTCGGCCGTCGTCGGAGCCGAGCCGCTCAGGGCCGTGGAGCTGCGCACCAGGGCCACCTTGCCCGCCGTGGCGGACATGGCGATGGTGCCCGTCGCATCGGCCGTGGGCAGGTCCACGGTGCCGCCGGCGCCCAGGCTCTCGGCGACCAGGTAGTACTGGCCGGGTTGCAGGGTCACGCCGGCGGGAATCGCCGTGGTCGACCAGGAGCTGCCCGCGCTGGATGCGTACTGCACAGACCAGCCGCCCACCACGACGGGCGCCGAGCCGGCGTTGAAGATCTCGATGAAGTCACGCTTGTAGGTGGCGCCTGAATTGCCGCCACCGCCATACACCTGGCTGATCACGACCCCGCTGGTCGAAGCCAGCGCGGCGGGCGCGGCAAAGGCCGCAGCGATGAGGAACGCCAGAGGTTTGAGTTGCATGACTGATTAGTAAGAATTGGCCCAAGACGGGGCGCATGCTATTGAGCCTTCGTGACGTTTTCACCCACCGCATTCGAGGGGGGTGTCCTCGGGCATCATGCCGGCCCATGTCGCCTGCACTGCTTTTGGTCGGGGTTCTCACCTATTTCGCCCTGCTTTTGGTGCTGGCGCGGTGCGTCTCGCACGGTTCCGGCGCCGAGGGTTTCTATGTGGGGGGCAGGGAAAGTCCCTGGCCGGTCGTCGCCTTCGGAATGATCGGGACGTCGCTGTCAGGCGTCACTTTCATCAGCGTGCCGGGGTCCGTCGCCGCCAGCGGCTTCACCTACCTGCAGATTGCGCTCGGTCAGGTCGTTGGCTACGTCGTCATCGCCTTCGCGCTGCTGCCGGCGTATCACCGCCTCGGCCTTGCGTCGATCTACGGCTTTCTCGGCGAGCGGCTCGGCCCGGCGGCGCAGCGCCTGGGCTCGGCCTTCTTCGTGCTGAGCCGCACCCTCGGCGCCACGGCACGGCTCTACCTCGTCGTGCAGGTGCTGCACACGCTGGTGCTGGCGCCACTCGGCGTGCCGTTCGCGCTGGGCGCGGCGGTCGTGCTGGCGATGATCCTGCTCTACACGCTGGACGGCGGCGTGAAGGCGCTGGTCTGGACCGACACGCTGCAGACCGCCGGCATGCTGACGGGTCTTGTCGTCTGCACGATGCTGCTGTGGCGCTTCGATGCCTTCGCCCAGCTCGACGCCGCCGGCCTGAGCCGCGTCTGGGTGAGCGACCCGCTGAGCCGCGACTTCTC
>JAEKLF010000180.1 GCA_019509985.1 Burkholderiales bacterium
GCAGCGCGATGCGGCCGGCTGGCCGACGCTGTACGAGGCCGACGATGTGGCACTGGACGGGCTGACCGATTCACCCCGCGTGCGCTTCAAGCAGGCCGGACGGCGAGTCGAACTGCGCGCCGACTGGGTCGCCGGCTGCGACGGCTTTCACGGCGTCTGCCGCGCCAGCATCCCGGCCGAGCGCCTGCAGACCTTCGAGCGCAGCTATCCCTTCGGCTGGCTCGGCGTGCTGGCCGACACGCCGCCGGTCGCGCGGGAACTCGTCTACGCCCATCACGATCGCGGCTTTGCGCTGTGCAGCATGCGCAGCCCGACACGCAGCCGCTGCTACGTGCAGGTGCCGCGGGGCGACACGGTCGACGCCTGGCCGGATGCGCGCTTCTGGGACGAGCTGCGCGCGCGGCTCGACCCGGCGAGCGCGGCAGTCGTGCAGCCGGTTGCGGCGCTGGAGAAGAGCATCGCGCCGCTGCGCAGCTTCGTCGCCGAGCCCATGCGCTGGGGCCGGCTGCTGCTGGCCGGCGACGCCGCCCACATCGTGCCGCCAACGGGCGCCAAGGGCCTGAACCTGGCCGCGTCGGACGCACGGCTGCTGGCCGGCGCGCTGGTCGAGCATTACCGCGAACGCAGCGATGCGGCGCTGGACAGCTACTCGGACCGCGCGCTGCGCGGCGTCTGGCGGGCCGAGCGTTTCTCGTGGTGGATGACGCGGCTGCTGCACCGCTTCCCGCAGGAACTGGCCTTCGAGCAGCGCCTGCAGCGCGCCGAGCTGGACCAGTTGCTGGCCTCGCGCGCCGCGCAGACGCTGCTGGCCGAGAACTACGTGGGCCTGCGCGGCTGAGGCCTCAGCGCAGCGCGTGGTGGCGGGCGATGAGGTCGCGGTACCAGTGGGCGCTGTCCTTGAGCAGGCGCTCTTGCGTCGCGTAGTCGACGTGGACGAGGCCGAAGCGCTTGTCGTAGCCGGAGTTCCACTCGAAGTTGTCCAGCAGGCTCCAGTAGAAATAGCCGCGCACGTCGGCACCCAGGCTCATGGCCGTGGCCAGCGCCTGCAGGTGGCTGGACAGGTAGGCGATGCGCTCGACGTCCGGCACATGGGGCGCAGGCCCGTCGACGACGCGATCGGCATTGGCCATGCCGTTCTCGGTGATGAACATCGGCGGCGGGTTGTACTCGCGGGCCAGGCGCACCAGGTGCTGAGCGAAGACCTCGGGCACGATCTCCCAGCCCATGTCGGTGAAGCCACGCTCGCCCGGGCCCTTGACGGTCTTGCCGTCGGCGCCGAAGAGGCTGCGCGTGTAGAAGTTGATGCCAAGGAAATCCAGCGGCTGGCGGATGCGCTCCAGGTCGCCGGCCTCGACCTGCGGCGCATCGGCGCCGACGTATTCCAAGGCGTCGGCCGGGTAGGTGCCGCGGAAGATCGGGTCCATGTACCAGCGCACGCCCAGTCCGTCGTCGATGCGGGCGGCGCGGCGGTCGGCCTCGGTGGGCGTGGCCGGGAAGGACGGCGTGTGGTTCAGGACGATGCCTAGCTGGGCCTTGGTGACGGTGCGCATCGCGGCGACGGCGTCGCCATGGGACAGCATCAGGTGGTGCGCCACCTGCAGGCTCTCGGCGCGGCTGCTGTGGCCGGGCGCGAACTGGGCGGTTTCATAGCCCAGCGTCGCCGTGCACCAGGGCTCGTTGTGCGTGGCGATGCTGGCCAGCCGGTCGCCAAAGCGGCGCGCGATCTCGGCGGCGTAGTCGGCAAAGCGCCCGACGATGTCGCGCGACAGCCAGCCACCGATGCTCTCGTCCAGCGCCTGTGGCAGGTCCCAGTGGTAGAGGGTGCCATGGGGCTGCAGGCCGGCTTCGAGCAGCGCGTCGATGAGGCGGTCATAGAAGGCGAAGCCGGGCTCGTTCCAGGCGCCCTGCCCCAGCGGCTGCACGCGCGGCCAGGCGAAGCTGAAGCGGTAGCAGTCCAGGCCGAGGCCCTTCATCAGCGCAACGTCGTCGCGGAAGCGGTGGTAGTGGTCGCAGGCGACGTCGATGTTGGACGCATCCTTGATGCGGCCGGGCTGGCGGCAGAAATGGTCCCAGATGGACGCGGCCTTGCCGTCTTCGAAAGCGGCGCCTTCGATCTGCGCGGCGCTGGTGGCAACGCCCCACAGGAAGCCGGGCGGGAAGGACTGGGCAAGGGCGCCAGGGTCGATGCGAGCGGTATCGAGGAGGTTCATGGTGAGCGGGCAGGCGCGGGCACGCGCGGGCAGCAAAACAGGGAGGCGGCAATGCCATGCGCGCGAGACCACAGCGCGGCTGGCTTCGAGGGACTGCTGGGATTCGGCGCCATGACGAGAGCCGAAAGCACTGGATTGCCGGTCCAGCCAAGCTATCTTCTCCGATCATTGACAGCGCTGTCAATAGGAAATGATAGCGATACCTACGCTGCCGACGAGGGCCTGCGCGGGCGGCAGAAAAGGGCGGGAATCGAGGGCCGCGACAGGCGGGCCAGTGGCTCAGCGGGCGCGCGTCGAGTCCCGCACGACCAGCTCGTGCGCCAGCACCTTGTGCAAGTCGGCCTCGACCTGCGAGGGCATGTCGGGTCGCTGCACGGAGACCAGCATCTCGACGGCCGTGCGCGCCATCTCGAAGACCGGCTGGCGCACGGTGGTCAGCGGCGGCCAGACGAGGGCCGCGGTCGGCGAATCGTCGAAGCCGGCGACCGACAGTTCATTGGGCACGGGCAGGCCCAGGCGCTGCGCCGCGGCGAGCACGCCCAGGGCCATGTCATCGTTGCTGGCGAACACCGCCGTCGGCCGCTGGCGGCGGCTGAGCAACTGGTGGGCCGCATCGCGGCCGCTGGCAAACGTGAAGGCGCCCGGCTGGATCAGTTCGGGGTCGGGCTCCAGCCCGTGCGCGCGCAGCGCACTGACGAAACCCTGGTAGCGCAGCGCGCTGGCCGACTGATCCGGCGGGCCCTTGATGAAGGCGATGCGCTGGTGGCCGAGGCTGAGCAGCAGGTTGGTGATTTCTTCGGCCGCATGCGCGTCGTCCATGCGCACCGAGGGCACACCGGGCAGGTCGCGCTCGGGCGACATCAGCACGCAGGGCGTGCCGCTCTCGCGCAGGGCCGCGAGCACCTCGGGGTTGTCGCACAGCGGCGGCGTCAGGATCATGCCGTCGGGCCGCAGCGCGAGCACCATGCGGTCGATCTGCTGGCGCAGGTCGGGTGCGTCGTTGTGAAGTGACTCGACGACCAGGTGATAGCCCAGCTCGCGGCATCGCAGCGTGGCACCTTGCTGCACGCTGCCGACGAAGATCGCGCTGGGGTCGTAATAGAGCAGGCCGATCAGGAAGGACCGTCCGCCTGCGAGGCTGCGTGCCGACTGCTTGGGTCGGTAGCGCAGAGCCTCCACCACCTTGAGCACCTGATCCCGGGTGCTTTCATGCACGCCGGGCTCATGGTTGAGCACACGCGAGACGGTCTTGATCGACACGCCCGCTTCGCGGGCGACGTCGACGATGGTGGGGGTTCTCATGCCCTTCGCCCGGTCTTGCTCCGCTGAACGCGGGCCAGCCCAGTCGGTCCCCCGAGGGGACGGCGATGCTCACGGGGCATGCCCCGCTCGCACATCGCCAGCTGGGCCGGCTTGGGAGCGGCTCGGCGCTCGGCCCGAAATCCGCTCCACATGCCTTTCACCTTACTTCTTCTTGGCCTTGGCGGCCGGCTTGGCGGCGGGCTTGGCAGCGGCCTTCTTGGCTGCAGCCTTGGGATCAACAGCAGCCTTGAAGCCAGCGCCAGCGGTGAACTTGGGCAGCTTGGCGGCGGCGATCTTGATCTTCGCGCCAGTGCTGGGGTTCACGCCGTTGCGGGCGGCACGTGCGTGCTGCTTGAAGGAGCCGAAGCCCGGGATCGACACGGCGCCACCCTTTTTCACGGTGGTGACAACGGCGTCCAGCAGGGTCTCGAGGATGCGGCCGGCTTCGGCCTTGCTCAGCTCATGCTTGGCGGCCAGGTGTTCGATCAGATCGGTCTTGTTCATGCGGGGGGTCTCATCCAAAAACGCGCCCGAACGACTCGGGCGGGCGCGATTGTGGCGCATACAGTCAAGCCAGAGCCCCGTATCCATCGCCAATGCCCTCGCCTGTGCACTTTGCCTCGCTGCTCGACGCCCTGCCTCAACAGGTCTGGAAGGCAGACGCGCAGGGTCGTCTGCTGTGGATGAATGCGCGCCTGGCAGAGGCCCTGAACCGCCCCGCGCTGCCGACGCCGCTGGCCAACTGCCTGCACGCCGACGACCGTGCCGCCTTCGGCGAGCGCTGGGCCTCCGCGCAGGCCACGGGCCGCTTCGAGATGGAGTACCGCCTCGGTTCGGCCTGGGTGCTCGCCCAGGCCCAGCGCCTGCCGGATTCGCCACTGTGGCTGGGCACGCACACCGACATCGCGGCGCGGCGCGCGGCGGAGAACCGGTTGCGCGAGTCCGACGAGGTCTGGAAGCTGGCGCTGGAATGCAGTGGCGACGGCGTTTGGGACTGGCATGTGCAGGCCGGCACCGAATACTTCTCGGACCGCTATCTGCGCCTGTACGGCTTCGCGCCCGGCGACGTGGATGCGACACCCGAAGCGTTTGACGCGCGCACCCATCCCGACGATCTCGCGCAGATGGCCAGGGACCGCGAGGACCATTTCAGCGGCCGCACGCCGCTGTATCGCAACGAGCATCGCGTGCTGGCACGCGACGGCAGCTGGAAGTGGATCCTGAGCCGCGGCATGGTCATCGCGCGTGATGCGAGCGGCAAGCCGCT
>JAEKLF010000181.1 GCA_019509985.1 Burkholderiales bacterium
GCCGCCACAGCCGCGCCCAGCACACACAGCGCGGCGCTCGCCCACATCACCCACCGGTACCCGCTGATGAAGGCCTCGTGGATGGCGCTTTGGGCCGCGGCCCGGGTGGCCGCGTCCATGTCCCGCGGCAGCTCGATGGCCGCGAGCCGGCCCTGCTGCTCCAGAACGAGTGACGCCACGGCAGCAGGCACGCCGTGGTGGTTGAGCTGGCCTTCAAGCGCGGCGCCGAAGGCCCACGCCATCAGCGCACCCAGCGCCGCCACGGCCAGGACGCCGGCCGCGCGGGACACCGCGTTGTTGATGCCTGACGCAATGCCGGCAGCATCGGCGCCCGCCGCGTTCATGACGGCCGTGGTCAACGGCGCGACCGTCACGCTCATGCCCACGCCAAGCACCACGATGCCCGGCAGGAAGCCGGTCCAGTAGCTCGCTTCAGTGGAAGGCAGCGCCAGCGCAGCGAAGCCGGCGCCGGCAATCACGGGGCCGATGGCCAGCGGCTTGCGCGGCCCGACGCGGTCGGCCAGGCCCCCTGCCCAGCGCGACAGCACAAACATGATCAGGATGAAGGGCAGCAGCGCCGCTCCGGCCGCGGCGGCCGACAGGCCGTGTACCTGGATCAACGCCAGTGGCACGAAGAAGAGGCCGCCGCCAAGAGCCGCATACACCAGCAAGGTCAGGCCATTCGCGCCGGCAAAGATCGGGTCGCGAAAGAACTGCAGCGGCATCATGGGCTGCGCGCCCTTTCGTTCGACGCGCCACTCGGTCCATGCAAAGGCGGCCATCGCGACGACGCCGATTGCGAGGGCCGCGGCCACGGCCGGCGAAGCCCACTGGCGGGCCGGCCCTTCGATGAACGCGAACACGATGCCGCCCAGGCCCACTGTGACGAGCGCCGCCCCGGGCCAGTCCAGCCGCCCGGTGGCTCGTGGGTCGCGGGATTCCGGCACCCGCAGCATCGCCATCGCCGCAACCAGCGCGGCAAGCGGCGCATTCACCAGGAAAGCCCAGGTCCATGAGTAGTGGTCGATCAGCCAGCCGCCGATCACCGGCCCGACGGCAGCCGTGATCCCGCTGAAGCCGGCCCAGGTGCCGATGGCCTGGCCCCGCTCGCGCTCGCCAAAAGAGGCGCTGATCAGCGCCAGACTGCCCGGCACCAGCAAGGCCGCACCCACGCCCTGCAAGGCGCGCGCGGCGATCAACGCGTTCACGTTCCTGGAGAGCGCGCACAGCACCGAAGCCGCGCCGAAGATCGCCACGCCCAGCAGGAAGACGCGGCGGCGACCGTAGCGGTCACCCAGCGCGCCGCCGAGCAGCAGTAGCGCGGCCAGCAACAACGCATACGACTCCACGACCCATTGCACCTGATGCAGCGTCGCGTGCAACTCGTTCTGGATCGCCGGCAGCGCGACGTTGACGACCGTGCCGTCGATGAAGGACATGCTGGAGCCAAGGATCGCGGTCGTCAGCACCCACCGCTGCGTGGCCGGCGAGCAGGGCGACGCCGGCGGGCCATGGCGGATGGCGGCCTTGTCGCAGGGCGGGTGCAGCGCAGCGGTCATGGAACTCCGACAGGCAATCGAGGTGCCGGCCAACTCTGACCGGGCGCCTGCGCGAGGCGCCAGGAAAAAAAGGAGCGCCTCCTGTATGTGCAATGCTAGCTTCGCAACGAAGCGAGCCCCACCCACTTCTGACTCCGGCAACATCCGCTTGCACGCTTTGGCAGACGAAGATCGGCAGCGCCGGCGGCGGCTGCCGCATCCGATTTGCGGCGGGCTGTCGATCTCCATGGCATCCGGTACGCGGTCCGCGCCCGGCCTAAGCTCAAGGTGGTCGGGCTTCGCGGCCATGGGTCGCCCGCGCCAAGTCCATCCGTGGATCGTGCAACGGGCCTTGCCAGACAAAGGCCACGCCCGTACTCTTCGTTCAAACGGATGTAGCCAGCAGACTTAACTCGTTATCCAGGCGGTGTCATGGCCTTGGCGTGTTGGGTGAGGGAGATCAAGTGAGCACTCCGACCCCGTCAGGACTTGGGCTGAATCGCCGCCACCTTTTGGGTCTGGCTCTTCTTGCTGCGCTCGCAGCCTGGTTTGGCATGAACCGACGCCAGGCTGGATCTCCTCTGGCGATCGAGAAACTGCGCATCGCGCTTCCAATGGCGCCGCACGCCGGGCTGCTTCATCTTGCCGCAGCGCGAGGCTTCTTCGATGACCGCGGCCTGGCCGTGACAGTGCTGGCGCAAAGCCATGGCAAGGCCGCGTTGGCCGAGGTCTTGCGGGGCGGTGCCGATCTGGCAGCCGCGGCCGACGTGCCGATCGTCGTCGAGGTCCTCAAAGGCGCGCCGCTGAGCATTGCTGCAGCGGTGGCCAGTGCCTCCAACGAATTGGCGGTGCTCGCGCGTCGTGACCGCGCCATCGGATCTCCCGCGGATCTGCAAGGACGCCGGGTGGGTGTCACGCTGGGCACGAGCGGCGAGTACTTCCTTTGGGCTTTCATGGTGCGCCATCGCCTGGCGCCGCAGTCACTGACCCTGGTGGACTTGCCACCGGCCCGGCTGGTCCAGGCGCTGCGGGATGGCAGCGTGGACGCCATCGCCGCCTGGCAGCCGATCCGGCATGAAGCGGAAGTCGCCCTCGCAAGCGCCGTCGTTTCTCTCAGCGCCCCTGACGCCTATGCGCAGAACTACGTGCTGGTAGGCCGCAGCGAATTCCTGGCAACTCACAGCGAGGCCTTGCGCCGGCTCTTGCTTGCGCTCCTGGACGCCGAGCGCTTCGTGCAGGAAGAACCGCAGCAGGCCAAGGCGCTGCTGGCCGCACGCCTGAAGCTCAGCACCGAGGCACTCGATCCGGCGTGGCAGGCACTGACGCTTGAGGTCGGCCAGGAGCAGGCCCAATTGGTCACGCTCGAGGATGTGGCGGGCTGGGCGATGGCGCGCGGTTATGCGCCCGCGCAGCCGATGCCGAACTTCCTCGCCCACCTCGATCTCGAGGCCTTGCAGGCGGCGAGCCCGGGACGGGTGACGGTAGTGCGATGAAGATCAGCAGCAAAGCCCGCTACGCCGCGGCGCTGATGTTCGGCGCCATGGCGCTGATCGCGATCAGCATCGGCTGGGCCAACACCCAGGTCAGCGCCGCCGTCGAGCAGCGCCGCCACAGCACCGCGATCGCCAGCGCGCTCAATGACATGCGCATGGTGACCTTCGAATACCTGCTCAACCGGCGGGAGCGGGCACGATTGCAAGAGCAGGCCGTCTGGCGGCGCCTCGAGGGCCTACTCACCCAGTCAACGGGTCTCGATGATGCCGCGGCACGAACACTGGCTGAGCTGCGGGCGAACGGAGAGGCCAGCCATCGCCTGTTCGGTGAGGTCGGTCCCGCCCCTGACGCGAGCGTCGCCGACGACGTCCAGCGTCGCTTCGAGATCCAGCTCTCCAGCCGCCTGCTGATCCTGCAGCAGACGAGCCTCGTGGATGCGGCGCAGCTGATTGTCGATGCCGGCACACGCATCGATGCAACCCAGCGTCTTGCCGTTCTGGTGACAGCGGCGGGTCTGGCGTTGATGGCGTTCATCACGGGCGCCGCCATCTGGATTTTTCGGCGCGACGTGCTGCGCCCGATCGCGCGGCTTGAGCAGGCCACCCGCGAAGTGGCCGCCGGCAACTGGTCATTCAAACTCGACGTTGGCAGCACCGACGAGCTCGGTGAGATGGCGCGCCATTTCGACGCGATGACCCGCGCACTGCGGGATTCCTTCGGGCAACTCGAGCTCAGCAATCGAGAGCTCGTTTCGCTGAACCATGAGCTTGAGTCGTTCAGCTACTCGGTCTCGCACGACTTGCGCAGCCCGCTGCGCAGCATGGATGGCTTCTCGCTGGCCCTGCTCGAGGACTACGGCGATCGGTTGGACGAGGAGGCCCGCGACAGCCTGCAGCGGATCCGTGCAGCCAGCCAACGCATGGGTCGGCTGATCGACGAACTGCTCGGCCTGGCGCGCGTGACGCGAGCCGAGCTCAGGATTCAAAAGGTTGACCTCAGTGCGATGGCCCGCGAGATGGCCGCCGCCTTGGCGCGGGGCCAGCCGGAGCGCCGGGTGCGCTGGGAGATCGACGACGGCATCACGGTCCAGGCCGACCGGGAATTGATCCAGATCGCATTGCAGAACCTGCTCGACAACGCCTGGAAATTCACGGGCAAGACCGCCGACGCCGTCATTCGCGTGGGCATGCGCCTGGACGGCGCGGACCGGATCTGCTTTGTCGCCGACAACGGTGCCGGCTTCGACATGGCCTATGCCGATCGCCTGTTCGGCGCTTTCCAGCGTCTCCATCACGAAAGCGATTTTCCCGGCACCGGCGTAGGCTTGGCGATTGTCCAGCGCGTCCTGCGCCGCCATGGATGGCCGTTATGGGCGCAAGCCAGCCTGGGCAGCGGCGCCACCTTCTTCTTCCGCATCCTGGAGCAAACCGATGAACGACGAGAGCAAGGTCATCCTGCTGGTTGAAGACAACCCGGACGACGTCGCGCTGACGCTCCGTGCATTCAAGCGCAGCCATCTGATGAATCCACTCGTCGTCGCTCGTGACGGCGTGGAAGCGCTCGATTTCGTGTTCGCACGCGGCGCCCATGCAGACCGCGCCGGCGCGCCGCTGCCAACGTTGGTCATCCTCGACCTGAAGTTGCCCAGGCTGGAC
>JAEKLF010000141.1 GCA_019509985.1 Burkholderiales bacterium
GTGTCGCCACTGCGGCTGTAGACGACTTGCGTGAGGCGATTGAGGGCGTCGTAGCTGTAGGTGGCCAGCACGCCGCGCGAATCGGTGCGGGTCTTGAGGTTGCCGGCGGCGTCGTAGGTGCTGTTGGCCGTGCCCGTGTCGGGACTGGTGAGCTGCTTGACGTCGCCGAGTCCCGTGGGCTGGTACTGGGTGACGAGGTTGCGCGGGTCGGTGACCGAGGTCAGCTGGTCCAACAGGTCATAACCTAGCCGTGTGGCACCGTTCTTGGCATCGGTGGTGGTGGTCCGCCGGCCCAGCGGGTCGTAGGCGTGCTGGGTCGCGTAGGCCCGGGTGCTCGGGGCCACGACGGTCTTGGTGGGGTTGCCTTCAGCGTCGTACTCGTAGTTGGTGACCGGGGTGGGTGACACCGGTGGAGGTGGCAGTGTCTGGCCATGCGCCGCCATGCTGAAGATGGCGAGCACGGCGAGGCCGATGCGTTGAACAGTTGCGCGTTTGCCGCGGCGATCTGCGTCTTGATGGCGCATGAGTTACTCCCTGCCGGTGACTTGTTGAATGCGGTTGAGCGCGTCAGGCACCCGGGTGAGCGTCTTGGCCAGCTTGCCGCTGGGGTCGGTGACGGTCTCGCCGATGCGATTGCCGCTGTTGTCCAGCGTGTAGACGATCTGGTTGCCCAGGCTGTCGGTGACCGAGGTCAGCCGGTGGGCGTCGTCGTAGCCGTAGTTGACGGTGCTGGCGTCCGGCAGCGTGACGGTCTTGAGCAGACCGGTGGGCCAGTACTCGTAGCTCGTCGTGAGCGTGCCCGTCGTGGTGCTCTTGACGCGCTGGCGCAGATCGAAGGTGCGGGTGGTGGTCGTGCCGTTGGCATCGACCATCGTCAGCCACTGGCCGGCCGGGTTGTACTTCGTGAATTGGATGCTCTGGTTGAGCGCGTTGGTGACCGTCCAGAGATCGCCCAGCGTGTGATCGGCCGTGGTGTCGGTGTAGTAGACGTGGGTGGTCGTGTTGTTCAGCGGGTCGGTCGCAGTGCGCACCTGGCCGTACTGGTTGTAAGCCCACTGCTGCACGCGGTTGGGCACGCTGGTGTCCACGGTGGCGGTGAAGCCCAGGGCGCCATTGGCATCCGTGGTGGCCTGCTCGACCTGCTTGCACAGCACGACGATGGGACTCCCATCAGGCAAGGTGGCATTGCTCGGAGCACACCAGGTCACTGCCCCGCTGAACGGGTCGGTCTGGCCGTTGTAGACCTTGGTGGTCAGGCGGCGGGGTTCGGCAACCCGGGTCTCCAGGCGCCAAACGGGATGCCACTGCGTGCTGATGCGTCGGGCATTGCTGGGCAAGGCGGAACCTTGCGGTGCAACGGCGTCACACGAGCTGTTCGTCGCCAAGCCTTCGACACGGCTGGACTCCAGATTGCGGCTCAGGTCGTTGGCGTAGCAGGTCCGGTTGCCCTTGAAATCCTCCCTCCAGGCCACGTTGCCGTTGGCGTCGTAGTCCTGTTGCTTCACGCTGGCTGCGCAACCTGAGCCGGCAGGCTGCGATTGCGCCGTGATGCGCGGCATGCCGTTGACGAGCTTTGTCTGAATCGTGCTGATCGTGCCGTTGGGTGTCTGGATATCCAGCTCTACGGGATCACCCCAGGTTGTTTCTCGCCAGATGATCCCAGCCGCCGCGTCGTACCACCTGCGGACTGTGGGCGCTGGCGCAGTCCCCCTCACGACAGAAAATCCGTTCGTTCCTCCGGCGATCTGGGTTGAAACTGCCCGGCCCTGGGCGTCGTATCCATACGAACTCAAGGCCTTGCCAACTTCATCAGTGATGCCGGTCAATAGCCAAGGCTGATCGCCAGCTTCCTGCCCGTAAGTAAAACTTTTGCTGGTTCCGTCCGGCCACGTGATGCGCTTGAGCATTCCATTCGTGTCGTAAGCGAATTGAATAACCCCGTCCGAGGACGTAATCGACTGAAGACGCGGTGCCGAACTCGCAAGTGGTCCGGACAGCTCGAACTGGAAAACCAGCGTTCGGCCGAACGCATCAGTCATCTTGGTCAGTTCAGGAATGGGCCGCCAATTGTTGAAGGAATAGCGCACCGTGTGTTCGTAACCGTAGCCCTGACCGCCTATTCCTTGAGACTTTACAAGTGGAGTAACTGCGCCGGATTTAGCGAATTCGTACATTTCATTGGCGAATCGCTCCTTGAGGTACCAATGGGCATTGGCAAAGGGGGCGCTTACTGAAAGTCGACCAACAGTTGTAGTTCCCTCAGAAACGCCGCCGAAAGATGCCGCAAACAGTTCCCATTTGTCCGCCCCGAGAAAAGCTTGATGCGGCTCACCTGCGTAGAACTGCCGCTCGAAATTCAGCGACCACATTGGGCCTGCACCCGCAGGCGGCGGCATGACCTGACCTCGGCCGATGTATGTACCTTCTGCACTAAGCCCCTTGCGAGTGTTGTACAGAAGATCGATGGAACGTCCAGAAAAGACCAATAACTCAACAGAGGAAGACTTTGCACCGGTCAGCGGATGTATCGGATTGCCGTATCGCACATCGCATTGATCTTGATTGCGATCGCGGATCGGCTTGCAGGCGCCAACAGAAGGTTCCCAGTCTGTTCCAATGGGGCACACACAGGTTTGAGCTTCTTCGCTGAAAGCCGTTCCGGAGGGGCATGTGGCGCTGGCAACTAAGCGCGTATCGTCCGTTGATTGAAGTACCCAGTTCGGACACACAGGAGGGCCGGCCCAGTGGCACTCTTCATTCACATAAGAACAGACAACGGACAAATTTTGATCGCCATCGAAATTATATGTATATCCACTCTGAGTTGTATACTTTTTAAACCCGACCCAAATCGGTCGTGAGAGACGATTCGCACTCCCATATTTGGCATTTTCCCTATCCATAAATATGGGACAGGCGTCCGCGGGGTTCTGCACCTCCGACCCTGAGGTCATTTTGTATGAGGTTGGCATTACAGCAACGGCAACCCCGGCGTTGAAGAGCAGCAAAGCAAAAGCTAGCGATTTGATAAATGCCAGGCTGGACCTGTCACGCGTCCTATTTTCTTTTTGCAAGAAGCCAATTAGTCCATTTGACGCTATGAACGGCCCCACAATTCGCCAATAAGCCGCTTGCCAT
This sequence comes from Burkholderiales bacterium, assembly GCA_019509985.1. Taxonomy (GTDB): domain Bacteria; phylum Pseudomonadota; class Gammaproteobacteria; order Burkholderiales; family Burkholderiaceae_C; genus Pelomonas. The sequence goes on from JAEKLF010000141.1 coordinate 3,139, forward strand.
TGAAGGATGGACGCTTCAAAGCGCGTCGACAAGTTTGGAATTGCCATGTTGCTCGGACAGTAAATTAAAATGGCCGCGCATAAGGAACATATCCAGCTGCGCAATGTTGCAAAGTTTACCTACTTGTACTATCGGCTCATGTCAACACCGGGGGAGAGGCGTTCAAATATTCACTGCGCTTCTAGGGATTGCGGACGACAACTCGTAGCGCGCGTGAATTCGAGCGCATGAGGCCGCGGCCTAGCCACTGCAGTTCGAGGCGCTGGAGCGGAGGAGCAACTCGCTGATGACCGGGCAGGATGCGGCGCATGGCCAAGGACGTCACGCAGCGTTGACATCAAGCGCAGAAACCACCTCGCCGGCGATGAGCAGGTGCGGCTTGAGCGTCAGCGCGGGCGATGCCGATGCGCCGGCGTTGCGCACCCGAGAATTGGTGCGGGAAGCGCCCACCGGCATCCGGGCTGATGCCCACGATCAACAACTGCTCGCGGGCCTCCTCGCGCGCCACCTTAGGTTTCACGCCGAAGGCGATGGGCCTGGCGATGCCATCGAGCATGCGGTGGCGCGGGTTCAGGGAGGCATAGGGATCCTGGAACACCATCTGGATGTGCCGGCGGAACGACCGGAAGTCGCGCGCGGTGATGCCGAGCAACTCAGGTCCCTCGAAGCGGATGCTGCCGCCCTCGGGGTGATTCAGACCGACGAACGCGCGGCCGAGGGCGGACTTGCCGCCGCCGGATTCACCACCCGCTTGCTTCCAGCCTCTCGCGGGCCTCGCGGACCAGGAATCGCGCAGCGACTAACTCGCGCGCCTTGGCCTTGCACCTCTCCTCCAGCTGCTCGTCAGGCGGGGAGGCTTGCAGCTCGGCGAGTAGGGCCTTCAGTTCCTCATCGACCATCGCGCACATGAGCCTCGCGGCGTCCAGATTCAGTTTGAGATCTGACATGGCTGCTACTTCCCCTGCTAGCCCTTGCCCGCGCGCCGCTGCGCGCTGCATTGCGTCCGCTCGTCGCGGTCCTTGCGTTTCGCTTCGTCGACCGTCTGCCATTGCATGTTGTGTGGAGCGTCGGCCCCCTTGGCGCACAGCGGGACGACGTGGTCGACGACGTAACCCGGGCAACTCCCCTTCGTGGCACCGTTGGCGGGGCAAGGATGGGCGCGCTTGAATTGCGCGACCGCGCTCGCCGAGCGCTGCGGCTTCGCCTGCGCAGCGTCTGGGGCGGCGCCAAGCACACCGACCACTATCGACAGAATCACCAGTGCTTTCATCGTCTGCCCAACGTCAGCTGTCGAGGCCAGTCTAGCCCGGCATCCAGACGTCCGGTCTCGAACTGCCAGGTAGCAGAAGCCAGCGTGGCGCCAAACGTACTGGCACCATCCCGGCCGCTCAGGCAGTTCGGCACCGATGGAGCTGGGTGACCCGGGCCGAGGGCATGCGCCAGCCTGAGCCATCCTCCTGGGGCCGCCACCGAAGACCTGCGCATGGCCAAGACGGGCCTCACAGCTCCAGCAGGCCGTCGATCTTCTGGCCGAGCTCCAGGGCAAGACGAATGGCCGCCTTCGTCCCCATGTCGGCACGCCCACCACCGACGTAGAGATTGGCCGTTCGCAAGGTCCGACGAAGCACGGCAGCAGCTTCGCCGACCTCGGCGACTCCGCGCCCAAGCGAAATCGTCAGCCGAAGCACCTGGACCTCACGATCCATTTGAGACAGATGTACCAATAGCTGGCGTTGCCAGGGTTTGGACGCAGGTGTGGCCTTCAGGATCGCTTGAACAAGCGCATCCAGGTCACCGATGGCCTTCACCGTCGCGGCGGGAATATCGGGCGAGCCGTCAGGGGTCGAATCAGGACTGTCCATCGGGCGCGCATTGTCGTGGACGGGAGAGGTCGTCCCCTGGTCCTGAGCCGGGCGATGCAGGATTCAGCCTCGAATCCAGCACCGGCCCAATGCCGTTGAGCCTCTAGATTCTTCGTAACCGCCCATCGGAGATCGGAAGTGCAGCTCAACACGCCCACAGCACCCAGCAGCCCAGCCACCGAAACTTCCGTGGTGATCGTGCGCATGCCGACGGTGCGACGCATGACGGCGCTCGGTCGCTCAACGATCTACAGATTGATGGCGCTGAAGCTCTTTCCCGTTGCGATTCGACTTGGGCCACGCGCAGTCGGATGGCGACTGACGGACATCGATCAGTGGCTGGAGGAGCGGCCAGACGCCACCCATTGATTCGGACGAGCCTTCAGCCGACCAAAGTCAGCTTCATCACGACGCCCGCCAACCAGACGGCGAACGCGACACGCCCCCACTTCCAGGTGGTGAACCAGTAGCGATTGTTCTCGCACACTGCGCGATGCAGTCGGCTGAGAGCGGCAAGGACGCAGATCGCCGTCACGCACGAGCCGAACAGTCCTGCGCGCGCCGGCAAGGCATGAATGACCGCAATCCATGCGATCGGCCACGCAAGCGCATCAACGGCAGCAAGCCATCGACGACCCGTCCAATACCGCGCATCCGGCCGCGGTTGCCGCACGACGAGCACCAGCATGTGCACTCCAAAAAAGTACCGGTGATTCGGTGTGGTGGATTTCAGGCGATCAGTGCCTAACGTTGATACCACACGGCAACCTTTCGTAAAAACTGCGTCCTGGGACGGGTCTCAACCGATGGAGCCGCGGCGAGTTGTCGGCCACTAAAGCGGCCAGAAGCCGCGTGCTCAAAACGGCGACCTTCAAACGATGACGGGCTCAGGCGTCCCCTGCTTGACTACGACGAATCTGGGTTCCACGCGTCGCGGGACTTCGCGGCATTGATATGGGTGCGAGGCAGCGTTGCCATACGCATCGCTTCACAAGAATCGTCGTCCTAGGTGACTTCGCTCAAGCGAACAGCCGGCGTCTCCACCAATGCGGGCGGTCGTGGAACAACTGGCTTCCTCGACGTTGGCGCCCAGCGGCGCGGCTATGTCCTTGTCGCGGCTGGCCTCAACCGCCGGGACTTCCTGGGACAAAAAGATCCGCCACGGAGTCGTAACTAGCGTCACAAGTTTGATACAGGCGTATCGTGGACACATCGTCCTCCGTGATCTCGAATTGCCCCGTAGCTGCCCAGTTTGGCAAGCTGCCCCTGAGCCGCCATCGCGAGCGGCAATGTGGCCAGGATGGCCCGCAGGAGCCGGGATGAGCACCAACCGCCAGCCCAGGGCCACGCCAGTCGTGGCGCCTGCTGATGCACCGCAGTTTCAGAGCTACCGCCGCGTCGATCAGATCGACGAACCCGCACGCCCGCTGGGCGAAAAGCGGGCGGCGCTCCACACCAGGCGACAGCGGACCGCTGGCGCAGCTGGCGGCACTATTTCACCCCAGGCTGCGAGCGCCGGGACGCGGGTCATCGCGACGAAGGACGCCGGCGTCGCCTTCGTGATCCGGCGCACGTCCGCAGGCTTGGTCATCGAGCGCACGCAACGCCAGCCCGTTGGCGCATGCCTGGTCCAGACGATGTCCTTCCAGGATGCCAGGTGGTTCGATCGATGGTGCGAGTCGGAGCCTGTGCGCTTCGAGGAACCTGTGCTGTACGACCAGCTGCGTCGCGAAGGCCATGAAGCACTCGGCGGCAAATGGTGAGCTGTTCTGTCTGGCGGCGCTGACGCGCGCGCCGGAGTACGGCAGCAGGGCCCTGGACATCCTGCCCGCCGTCGGAGACGCCGGCAGTGCAGAAGACGCGCTCAGCGGGTTCCGCGAAGTGCTGGCGCTGCTCGGCGCCGACACGGGCGTGTTCATGAGCTACGTTCGCGACGATGCCACTCGGGCCTCATACCGTTCGTTGCTGGCCTGCGACCCCCTCTGGGCCTCGGAGTACGCCAAGCGCGGCTGGTACGACCACGACCCCTGGCTTCGCTATGCAAGCCGCGAGACCGAGCCCGTCCGTTCTGAAGACCTCCGGCTGCTGCCGAACGAGGAGGACTTCGCCAAGGTCTCAGCCACATTGGGATTTGGGTCGGCGTTCATCGTGCCTGCGCCGACCAGCGCCGGATCGTCTCGCGTCGGCGTCTTGTGCCTTGGGTCCCACAACGCCGGGTTCTTCGACGCTGACGGATTCGGCAAAGTGAGAATACTGGCCCGCGCCCTCAGCATGGAGCTGCATCGCTGGATGCTGCACACCATCCGCAGGGAACTGCTGGAACGGTCTCGCATCACGCCGGCCGACATCGAGCTGCTCAGACACGAAGACGCCGGGCGAACCAGCAAGGCCATCGGCGCCCAGATGAACCTCGACGCCAAGACCATCGACTGCCGCTTCCAAAGGGTCAGCGCGAAACTGGAAACGCCGGACCGTCGCAGCGCTGCGCGCAAGGCCAAGTTGTACGGACTGATTTAGCACTGCGTCTTGCGGGTCTCACGGCGTCCAGTCAGCACCGGAAGAGGCGGCAGCCCCGCACCACGCATCGACGACGGACGCCAGAGCTTTCGGTGCCAGCGACGGCAGCGTCACGACCTGCGGCGGTCGCTGCCAGTGCTCAGCCACCCGGCATGGCTCGACATAAGCCGTGATGACCTCCGCCAACGCCTCGACGACTTGCCCGGATCTGTACAGCGAACGCCACCGATCAAGGGTCTCCGCCCTAGGCGGTCGGCTGGACTCCGAGAGCGCCTCCAACAACCGGTCTGCATCCGCGCCCTTCGACGTCAGACACTCGTTCCAGGCCCGCGCTCGGGCACCCAGAGGGACTTCAAGTCTGACGCTCACCGAGCGGGCCACGACATCCCGCAGCGACGGTGGCAGCACGAGATCGCCGAACCCACAAAGGCTGATGCGGATCCAGACGGGTCGGCGCGCGTCGAAGCGCCTCAGCGATTGCAGCAGCTGAGTCTCAAAGGCGTTTTGCGACGGCGGCGTATCCACTGACAGAGTCAAGCCGGGCACCAGCCTCTGTCCCGCCAACGCAGTGAGGTCGAGCACCTGCTCGCCACGCTTGGTCAGGCGCGCGACGATGCGGGAGAGTCCGCTGACGGGAGGGGCAACGAGCACTCGAAACGAGAGCGCGCGCGGCAACACGTCCAGGCCGGCTTCCACCCATCGTCGGTAGTTGATCCAACCACCTGCGAGCACATCGACATAGTAGCCGGCCGCCTTGAGCGGCTCGGACCAGACCTGACTGTCCAGCCCTCCCCTGTCGCAATAGACAAGCACCGCGCCACCAGCTTCAAGCCGACGGACGTGCGCGGCCAAGACGTAGGGAACGCCCGGCTCGCTATCCCGAACGCCGGTGAAGTCGGTGACGGGTTCGCGCACTGGTCGGTCCCTGGGACCGACAGGAACATTCACGGCTCCCGGGATGTGGTCGTCCTGGTACGCCTCGGCACTTCTGGCGTCGATGACCAGCGCGTAGGAGCCGAATTCCTGGACTTCGATCTGGTGTGGATGCACCAGTGCATCAAGAGACGCCAACGGCGTGGCCATGGTTGTCTTCCTGCAGCGGAACTGCTGGAAATCGGTCCGAATCCAGCAGCGAACCGATGGGGTTTGACTTCTAGATTGACTGCATGGCTCCCAACGAGCCGACCCGGGATCACAGGTTCAACGTGTCCCGACTATGAGGTTATCGGTCATGCACAAACTTCAAGATTTGGTCATGAACGAGGTACCGAAAACGGTACTTTCGTCGGCCCCGAATGTAGACGCCTCATGGCGTGGTGCCAAGCAGGTACGGCGCCCGTCTGGACGCCGCCCATGCGCCCCCGCCGGTGCGTTGGTCGGTCTGATTGCGACGCTCAGCCTAATGGCGCCATCCACGGCAAGCGCCGTCGACGGTTGCGTGGTCCTGCTGTGCCTTGCCGCGCCCAGCTGGCGTGCCATCCCCGAGTGTGTGCCGCCCATCCGGCAGCTGCTGCGCGACCTGGCGCGTGGCAAGGCCTTTCCGACCTGCGGGTTCGCAGGGGCCGGCAACGCCTCCGCCCACACCTGGTCCAACGCGCCGAGCTTTTGTCCACCGCAGTACACGCGGCAGTGGGACGGCCCCAACGGGCCGGTCTACAGCTGCGACTACGACGGCGCGATCTCTGTGTCCGTGAACGGCGCGCCGTTCTCGCAGACCTGGTGGTCCATGGCCGGCGACGCCGTCACGGAGTTCAGCCCCGCGGCGAAGACGCAGCTCGGCACCTGGGACACGCGCTTCGAAACGGACTTCGCCGCCTGGCTTGCGCTGCAGCCGCCGTCCCAGCCAGGCGTTCCCGATGGCCTCTCACGCTGACAGCGCCATGGACACCACCACCTTCCTCTCGCTCGCGCTGTCGTGTGCGCCGAACGTGCACGCCGCCACGGCATCGGCCCTCGTCCACGTGGAGAGCGGCAGCAATCCATGGGCCATCGGCGTCGTGGGCGGCGCCCTGGAGCGCCAACCAAAAACCCGCGCCGAGGCGCTCGCGACGGCGCGCGCGCTTCAGGCGCAACGCTGGAACTTCAGCGTCGGCCTCGGTCAGATCAACGTCGGCAACTTCGAACGGCTCGGCTTGACCCTGGAAACCGCCTTTGACGCCTGCACCAACCTGGCCGCCATGCAGACGGTGCTCAGCGAGTGCTTCGACAGCGCCCGCCAGCGAGACCCGACGCGCCCAGCGCAGACGGCCCTTCGACGCGCCCTCTCCTGCTACTACAGCGGCAACTTCAACACCGGCTTCGAGCATGGCTACGTGCAAAAGGTCCTCGCGGCCGCCTCCCCGGCGGTCCGCGCGCTTCCCCCCGTGCAACCCAAGGAGAAATCATGAACCGCAACGCATTTCTGACCGCCCTGGTGACAACTGCCTCCACCCTCGTCTCCATGGCGGCGTCACCGGCGCTGGCCGCCGGTTTCGACAAGGTGAACGACACCGTCACCAACGTCAACACCATCCTGGTGACGATCTCGATCGCCGTCGTCACGATCGCCATCATCTGGGCCGGCTTCAAGATGATCTTCCAGGGCGCCCGGCTGGCCGACGTCTCCAATGTGCTGATCGGCGGCACGCTCGTCGGCGGCGCCGGCGCCATGGCCGCCTACATCGTCAGCTGATCCGGGGACGACTGTGCAAGGCGAGGCCATCTACAAGGGCGCCACGCGGCCCGCGATGAAACTGGGCATCCCGCTGGTGCCGCTGGTGGTGCTGTTCGGCACCGGCATGCTGCTCATCATGTGGGGCGGCAGCCTGATCACCTGGTGGATCGCCCCGGTCGTCCTCCTGGCCATCTTGCCCACGCTGGGCTGGATGCGCTTCGTGACGGCCAAGGACGACCAGCGCTTTCGGCAGATGTTCGTCGCAATGAAGCTGCGCCTGCACGACCACAACCGCCGCTTCTGGCACGCGCGCAGCTATTCCCCCACCCTTTACCGGGGAGCCAAAGATGCTTGGCATGTCTGATCACGCTGGCCAACGGCCCAACCCGCGTCGCGGAGAGCCCGCGCCCCGTCACTGGGCCCGCGCCCGCGCCGAAAACCCGCTGGCCCGCTTCATTCCGTTCTCATCGCTGGTCAGTCCCCATGACGTCATCACGCGAGGCGGCGACTACCTGCGCGTCTGGCGCCTGGCGGCGTCGCCTTCGAATGCGCCGACGAGCAGCAAATCGCCGAGCGCCATGAAGCGCTTTGCAGCCTGCTGCGCAACCTGGCCGGCGGGCAATGGGCCGTGTGGACGCACCGCATCCACCGGACGGTCAGCGATGCCCTCGACGACCCCGTGGAGGCCGGCTTCGCCCGCGACCTGTCGCAGGCCTACCAGGCCCGGCTCGGCCAGCACCGGCTCATGAGCAATGAGCTCTACCTGACCCTCCTATATCGGCCCACGGCGTCGCGCGTGGCCCGCGCCCTGAGGTCCAACCGGCGCAGCCGCGAAGAGATCGCCGCGGCGCAGGCTGAGGCACTGCGCGTGATGGCAGAACGCTCGGCGCTTGTCGCCAGGGTGCTGCGCGGCTTCAGCCCCGAACTGCTAGGGTCCCGCGAGCAAAACGAACGCAGCTACTCGGAGGTTGCCGAATTCCTGGGCTACCTCGTCAACGGCTGCTGGCGCCCCGTTCCCATGGCCGCCGGGCCGCTGTACCGAACGCTGCCCACATCGCGCCTGTCCTTCGGCAGTGACAAGCTCGAGATCCGGCAGGGCGACCAGCGACGCTTCGCCGCCCTGGTCGACATCAAGGAATACGCCGACGCGGTGCAGCCCGGGGTCCTGAACGCCCTCCTCTACGAAGCCAGCGAGTTCATCGAGACGCAGAGCTTCTCGATCCTGCCACGCCGAGACGCCATGAAGGCGCTCGAACTGCAGCGGGATCAGCTGATCGCCAGCGATGACGTGGTTGCCAGCCAGGTTGCGGAAATGGACGTCGCGCTCAACGAGCTGGGCGACGGCCAGTTCTGCATGGGCGAGTACCACTACTCGCTCGTCGTCTTCGGCAACGACATTGCCGACGCCGGGCGGCGCGCCGCGCAGGCCATCGGCGCCATCGGCGAGTCCACCAGCCTGCAGATGTCGCCCGTTGACCTCGTGGCTGACGCCGCCTGGTTCGCGCAGATGCCGGGCAACTGGCAATGGCGGCCGCGCGACGCCAAGCTCTCCTCGCGGGCGTTCGCGGCGCTGGCCAGCGGCCACAACTTTCCCCAAGGCAAGCGCAACGGCAACCCCTGGGGTGAAGCCCTGGCGCTGCTGCGCACACCGTCGGGACAGCCCTTCTACCTGAACCTGCACAGCAGCCCGGTCGACGAGGACTCCGAAGACAAGAAGCTGCCGGGCAACACGCTGATCATTGGCTCCACCGGCGTGGGCAAGACGACGCTCGAGATGTTCCTGCTGACGCTGACCCGCAAGTGGAACCCGGTGCCGCGGCTGGTGCTGTTCGATCTGGATCGCGGCTGCGAGATCGCCATCCGGGCGCTTGGGGGCCGTTACTTCACCCTGGAAGCCGGCAAGCCCACCGGCTGCAACCCGCTGCAGCGCGACCCCACACCGGCCCGGGTCCAGTTCTGGGAACAGCTGATCAAGACCTGCATCGCCACGCCGGCCCTACCGCTCATGCCCGCCGACGAGCGGGCGATCGCCGACGCCGTGAAGTCCGTGGCAAGGATGCCCGCGCCACTGCGCCGCTTCTCGACCATCCGCCAAAACCTGCCGAAGGCGGGTGAGAACAGCCTCTTCGAGCGCCTCGGACGCTGGTGCCAGGGTGGCGCCCTGGGGTGGGTCTTCGACGAAGCACCCGACCGGCTGCTGGACCTGGACGCTGCGCCGGTCATCGGCTTCGACACCACGGAATTCCTGGACCTTCCGGAAGTCCGCACGCCCGTCATGATGTACCTGCTGCAGGTCATGGAGGAACTCGTCAACGGCGAGCGCCTGATCTACGTGATCTCCGAGTTCTGGAAGGCGCTCGACCACGAGGTCTTCAGCGACTTCGCCAAGAAGAAGCAGAAGACCGTCCGCAAGCAGAACGGTCTCGGGATTTTTGACACGCAGAGCCCGTCGGACGTGCTGCGCCACCCCATCGGGCGGACCATGGTCGAGCAGAGCGTGACCAAGATCTTCCTGGCCAACCCGGAGGCGGTCCGCGAGGAGTACGTGGACGGATTTGGCCTCAGCCAGGCCGAGTTCGAGATCGTCCGCGGTCTGAGCTCCCACGGCGGCCGGCGCTTCCTGGTCAAGCAGCCCCAGGGCAGCGCGATCTGCGAGCTGGACCTGGCCGGCCTGGAGGACTTCATCGCCGTCCTGTCCGCCACCACCGACAACGTCGCCCTGCTGGACGGCGTGCGCGCCCGCCATGGCAACGATCCGTTTCAGTGGCTTCCCGAGTTCCTTCGTCAGGTTAAAGATCGCGGATCCCGCAACTCACGGAGAGCCGCATGAAGCCCCTCACCTACCTGATCAACTCACTGGCACTGGCCCTTGCCGCAGGCGCGGCAAACGCGCAGTACGTCAAGGGAAACGAAGCCGTCGTGGTCCTGCCGGACGGCACAAGAAGAGTAGAGACGCCACCACTTCCAACGGCCACCTTGGCAGCTCCATGCTCAGCAACGAATCCCGCTTGTACTTCTGGCGGATGGCGCATGGTGGAAACGTCAGACGGCCTGAACGAGTGCACGGAGATCTACGCGCGTCAAGGCACATGCAGGGCATCGACGTTCGGCAAGGAAAAGCGTCCGCGGCTCTGGATCGTGAAACACAAGGGCACCTGGATGCAGTGCTCGCTTCCTGACCTTTCAAGCAAATGCGTAAGCGTCAAGGCCCTTCCATTCACCGTGGTTCAGTAGATGAGGTGATGCGATGTTCACTTGGGTTGGTTCTCAGTTCGATGTTGCACTGACAAATTACGTGCTCAACGTCGTAACGACCTTGATGGGAGCGTTGATGCCAGTCGCGTTATCGGCGATGACGCTCTGGGTCTGCCTCTACGGGTGGGCAATTGCACGAAATGAAGTCTCAGAAACCGTGCCCACCTTTGTATGGAAGGCGTTCAAGATTGGGCTGGTGTTCTCGGTAGCCCTTCAGTCGAGCTTCTACATCTCGACCGTCTCCGATACAGCAAACGGTTTGGCCACGGGTGTCGCATCAACATTCCTGCCGTCCACCGCAGCGGCAAACACCGTCACAACGCCGTACGGCATTCTTGACACCTTCAATGACAAGGCGAGCCAGCTCGTCGTTGATCTGATGAAGGAAGCCAGCGTCTGGCGCCTGGATCTGCTCCTTGCGGCGGTAGTCACTTCCTTCGGGAACGTCGTGTTCCTGTGCATCACGTTGTACACGGTCACTCTTGCCAAGGTGTTCTTGACATTCGTGATCGCCGTGGGCCCTCTGTTCGTTCTTTGTTTGGCCTGGCGACCCACCGCTAGATTTTTCGACAGCTGGCTGTCGATGCTTCTCAACGCTGTGGTCGTTACATGGTTCTCGTTTTTCGCGCTTGGTCTGAGTGCCTTTATGGGCGACCACCTTGTGGACGCAATACAGGGCCAGGGTGGCTTTGCCGGACCGACCTTCAACGCAGTTGCCGAGTCGCTCAAATACTGCATCGTGATGATCCTCATGGCCATCATCTGCTTCCAGGCGCCGAGCCTTGCCTCAGCCCTGACAGGCGGTGCCGCTGTGCAGCAGGGCATCCAGATGATCCAGAACATCCGCATGGCCTCCGGCCCTCGGTTTTCCTCCCGCGGCGGTGCTGGTGCCGCCAGCGGCGTTGGCGGCGGCGAAGTCAGAGCCGGGGTCGGCGTTCCCTATGCGGCCGGACAGGCAGTTGGCACGGCGGCCGGGATGGCCGGACGTGCCGCGCGACAAGGTGCCGGCGCAGTGCGCACGGCGGCCTACAAACTCGCGGCCATGCGCGGCCGCGCCTGACACCTCGTTGAGCAAGGAGCTCGTCATGAACACACGGTTGAAGATCGCGGCAGCGGCAACACTCCTGGCGTGCACCGTTGGTGCCCGCGCCAGCGGCATCCCCGTCATCGACATTGCCAACCTGATGCAGACGGTTCAGCAAGTCATGAACGACATCACCGAGATCAACAACCAGGTCCAGCAGATCACCCAGTTGCAGAACCAGCTGAACAGCATCAACGGTGTGCGCAACCTCGGCAATGTCTTCAACAACCCGGCGCTGGCCAACTACGTACCGTCGCAGGCCTACACCTACTTCAACGACGTCGACGTTTCCGGTTACTCGGGGCTCACGACGACGGCACGGGCCTTGCGCGACGCCGGCATGGTCTACAACTGCGCGGACCTCACCGGCGCTGCGCGCGTCGCGTGCCAATCCAACCTGGCCCAGCCGTATCAGCAGAAGGGGTTGCTCCAGGACGCGATGAAGACCGCTTCCGGCCGCCTCGCTCAGATCCGCTCGCTGATGACCCAGATCAACATGACCGGTGACCAGAAGGCCATCCAGGAGATCCAGGCACGCATCGGCGCGGAGAACGCCATGCTGGCCCATGAGATGTCACAGGTCCAAATGCTGCAAGGCATGGCTGACAGCGAGGAGCGGATTGCCCGGTCCCGCGACCGAGAGCGCCAGTACCAGATGCTGAACCGCACAGGCAAGGTCGCCGACTACCTGCCCTGACCCAAGCGCGCCGGCGCGTCACACAAGCGAGGTCCCCATGGATGCCATCCTGATGACAGGAAGAGCTGCTGCATTCCCGAAACCATCCTCCCCTCCTCTTCCCAAGGCCGAGGCCGTCGCCGCGATGGAAGCAAACGCGGCCTGGGAGATCGACCGGACGCTGCTGCTGGAACGCTCCGAACGCCGGGCGTGGCGCGTTGCCATCGCCGGCGGCGTGCTGGGCCTCATCGGCACCGCAGCGGTCTTCGTCCAGGGCCCGCTTCGTCGCATCGTCGAGATCCCCATCGTGGTGGACCGTGTCACCGGCGAGGCCACCGTGCAGCAACGGCTGGACGTCGAGACCATCCCGACCATGGAAGCGCTCGACAAGCACAACCTGGCCGTGTTCGTCCGCGCCCGTGCGGGCTACAGCTGGATGTTCCTGCAGCGGGATTTCGACCAGGTCGCTCGCATGGCCACGCCGGCCGTTTTCGCGGACTACAACCGGCAGTTCGAAGGCGAAGAGGCGCTGCAGAAGCGCATCGCTGGCGCCCAGGACTGGCGCGTCAACGTGATCGGCGTTCGTCTGTCCGCGTCGGGTCGGGCCGGCAACAACGGTGAAGCGACCGTCACCTACGAGAAGGTGGTCCACCTCACGGATCGGAACCTGCCGGACATCACGACGCGCCACGTCGCCAGCGTCGTGTTCGAGTACCAGCCGAAGGTACTGGCCAAGGAACGCGACCGCCTGGAGAACCCTTTTGGGTTCGTCGTCACGGCCTACCGCTCCGACCCGGAAATCACCACAGCGGCGCTAGGAGCGAAGCCATGAGGCCCCTCCTGTTCGTGATTGCGACATGGTCCCTGCAAGCCGTCGCTGGGGCGCCAGCGCAACCAGCCCACGACGAGCGCCTTCGCGACGTCACTTACGACCCAAAGGCGGTCGTCACCGTGCCCGTGAAGCGAGGAGTCGTCACCCTGGTCACCCTGGATCCAGACGAAACCATCACGGACGTCGCCGCCGGCCTGGGTGGGGACTGCACCAAGCCGGAATCGGCCTGGTGCATTGCCGCTCAGCCGGGTGCCCGCAACGTGTTCGTCAAACCCAAGAGTTCGGCGAACGCGCCGAACAACATCGCGGTCGTCACCGATCGGCGCACGCATGCCTTCAAGTTCGTCGTCCTACCGGACACCGATCCCCGGCCGCCGGTATTCCGGCTCCAGGTCAATGCGCCGATGAAGCCAGCGGCATCTGCGGCGAAAGGACCCGCGCCCCGCGCATCTGCCCTACCTCCTCTCGATGTCACGCTGCTTCCGCGGCCCGAAGAGGTCGTCGCGGAGCGCATGCAAGCCAAGCCCCAGGTGATGAACACCCAGTACTCGATGGCCCAGGGTCGCGACTCGGAGGACATCGTCCCGACGCTGGTGTTCGACGACGGTCGCTTTACCTACCTTCGCTTCCCAGGCAACCGTGAGGTGCCAGCCGTGTTTCATGTTCGGAGCGACGGCAGCGAAACGCTGGTCAATGCCCGCATGGAGGACGATCTGCTCGTCGTCGACCGCGTCAGCCGTCGGTTGATGCTGCGGGCGGGTTCGTCTGTCGTCGGCCTTTGGAACGACGCCTTCGACCTCGACGGCGTGCCGCCCGGCGAAGGCACGACCGGGCGAGCCAGGCGTGCCGGACGTCGCCGCCGAACAGCGCGTGTCGATCTCCCGCAAGGGCTTGGCAGCGGTGGTGCTGCTGGTCGGCTCGCTGGTTGCCGTCTCGGCGTTCGGCATCCATCGCTTTGCGGCCAGCGGCAAACCGAAGGCGGATGCCCAACCGGTCCGAGCCGGCGACAAGCCGGCAGCTGCGTCGACCGATCCACGCAAGCTCGACATGCAGCCGATGCCCGCCTCTGGCGTTGCCGCCGGCGGCGGCACCCTGGCGCCCCGCATTCCGGCGCTGGCACGAGACGAGACGGACGATGCCGAGCCCATCGGCGTTCGACGAACGGGAGCGGGAAGCGCTGGCACCAGCGGCGCGAAGTGGGTCGCACCTGAAGATGCACCCATCCTGCTGGTGACGTCGCGCCCCGGTCCGATCTCGAGCGCTGAAGGCGCCGGCCGGCGAACGGGCGGCAGCGACCATGCGGCGACAGGCGCCGCGGGCACCTCGGACGAGACCTTGGACCCCCTGAGGGCAACGACCCGCAACCTGGAGGGCTACCAGCGCCAGCTCCAGGGTCTGCTGGACAACCTGGCCAAGACGGCCGACGTCGCCGGCGCGGGATCGATCGGCAACAACTCCGCCGCTGTGATGCTCAACGCCCCGCCCGCTGCAGGCGTCATCCACGCCTCAATCGGCGGCTCGGGCGGCTCCGGCACCGGCCTCTTCGGCGGGCGGCTGCAAGGATCTGCCACGTCCACCGTCATGGCGGGCCGCCTGGTCAACCGCAGCTTGATCTTGCCCAAGGGCACCGCCTTCACTTGCGCGCTGAAGACCAAGCTGATCAGCGCCGCATCCGGCCTGGTGGGCTGCCAGGTCCAGCGCAATGTCTTCAGTGACGACGGCCGCGTGCTGCTCATCGAGCGTGGCTCACACCTCGACGGGGAGTACCGCATCGCGTCCGTCCGGCCGGGCACCGTGCGCATCCCTGTGCTCTGGACGCGCATCCGTACGCCGCTCGGGGTCACCGTCGACATCGATTCGCCCGCCACCGGCGCGCTCGGCGAGGCGGGCATCGACGGCTATGTCGACAACCGCTGGACCGAACGGATCGGCGCGGCCATGTTGCTGTCGCTGATCGACGACTCGGTGAAGCTGGTGATCCAGAACCAGGCCAATGAACGCCAGGCGGACACCATCGTGCTGCCATCGACGACCGCCAACACGAGCAAGCTGGCAGAGAAGGTGCTGGACAGCACCATCAACATTCCGCCGCTGGTCTACCAGAACCAGGGCGGCGTCGTCGGCATCTACGTCGCGCGCGACGTGGACTTTTCTTCTGTCTACGAGCTCCGGCCGACGTCGCGATGAACACGGACACCCGCTTTCCCGACGCGACCACCGACGGCTGGTGCGGCGACGCCACCTCGGTCGTCGAGTTTCTGCGTCCTTTGCGCCATCACCTCGATGCGCCCGACGTGCTGGAGGTCTGCTTCAACCGCCCTGGCGAACTGATGGTCGAGACAACCAAGGGCTGGTCTGCCATGGCGGCACCCGAGATGTCGCAGGAGCGCTGCATGTCGCTGGCAACTGCAGTCGCCACGTATGGCGACCAGCAGATCAACCAGGAGCGGCCCCTGCTGTCGGCAACATTGCCCAGCGGTGAGCGCGTCCAGTTCGTGATCCCGCCGGCCGTTCCACGCGGCACCGTATCCATCACGATCCGCAAGCCGTCCAGCGTCATCAAGGGCCTGCAGCAGTTCGAACAGGAAGGCCTGTTCGAGCGTGCCCAGAGCGTCGTCCCCGGCGCTGCAGGTGACCTGGCCCCGCATGAAGCCGAGCTCCTCGCGCTTCGCAACGGTGGCCGCTACGCCGACTTCCTTCGGCTGACGCTGCCGAACCACCCCAACGTCGTCCACCTGTTCTACAGCAAGGATGCCCAGGGCACGGCCCGCGTCACGGCGAAGTCGCTGCTGGAGGCCTGCCTGCGCATGAAGCCGGACCGCATCTTCCTGGCCGAGGTGCGCGGTGACGAATGCTTCCACTTCGTCCGGCTGGCCGCCTCCGGTCACCCAGGCAGCATCACCAGCGTGCACGCTGGCAGCTGTGCGCTGGCCTTCGAGCAGATGGCGTTGATGATCCGCGAGACCAGCGCCGGGAGTGGGCTGCGCATGGACGAGATCAAGCGGCTGCTGCGCATCGTCATCGATGTCGTCGTGCAGTTCGACCGCGACGAGCGGGGCCGCTTCATCTCAGAAATCCTCTACGAGCCGCGAGGCCAGCGCCTCGGCCGTCAAGTCGCCACAGCGGAGGCATCGACATGAACAACGTCACCGCCCTTCCCTTCGCCAGCTGGCCCGCCGGCCACAAGATCGCCGCCGTAGTGTTCGCCGTGGCCGCTTATGTGGCACTGGCCTTCGCCGCGGTCTACCTGTCGGGCGCGCTGTTCCTGCTGCTGTGCAAGGCCAACCCGGCCCAGGCGAGGCTCGGCAGCATCGTGAGCTACTGGCGGCTGTACAAGGACGACTCGCTGTTGCGCAAGCGGCTGCAGATCGCCTTAGGCGTTTCCGGCGTGGGCTTGCTGGTTCTGCTTCCCGCAGGGCTGGTCATCGCCGCACGCTCCCGCCGTCCTCTGCACGGCGACGCCCGCTTCGCCACGCCGGCCGAGGTCGAGCGCGCCGGGCTGACCCGGGCGGGCAAGAGCCCGGCCATCCTGGTCGGCAAGCACCGCGGCCGGTTCCTGAGCCTGCCGGGACAACTGTCGGTGATGCTGTCGGCGCCGACCCGCAGCGGCAAGGGCGTCGGCATCGTCATCCCGAACCTCCTCAACTGGCCCGATTCGGCCGTCGTGCTGGACATCAAGGGCGAGAACCACGCAGCCACCGCCGGCTTCCGTGCGGCCTGCGGCCAATCCGTCTTTGCGTTCTCGCCCTTTGACGACGAGGCCAGGAGCCACCGCTGGAATCCGCTGTCGTCGGTACGCACAGATGAGCTGCACCGCATCAGTGACCTGCTGGCGATCGGGCAGGTCTTCTTCCCCAACGACACCAGCGGCACCTCGTCGGAGGCGTTCTTCAACGACCAGGCCCGCAACCTCTTCCTCGGGCTGGGCCTGCTCCTGCTGGAATCACCGGCACTGCCGCGCACTGTCGGCGAGATGCTGCGGCAATCCTCGGGCAAGGGTCAGGCGCTGAGCGCGCATCTGGCGCAACTGATCAACGCGCGGATCGAACAGGGGCGGCCGCTGTCCCAGGAATGCACCGACGCACTGCGGCGCCTGCTAACCACCTCGGACAACACGCTGTCCAGCATCGTGGCGACGTTCAATGCGCCGCTGACGATCTTCGCTGATCCCATCGTGGATGCCGCGACCAGTGCGGATGACTTCGACCTGGCCGATGTGCGGCGTCGCCGCATGACCGTCTATGTGCGGATCCCGCCGCACCGCATGGCCAGCGCCAGGCCGCTGCTGAACCTCTTTTTCTCGCAGCTGGTCGGCCTGAACACCCGGCACCTGCCCGAACAGGACCCGACGCTCAGGTACCAGTGCCTGCTGGTCAACGACGAATTCACCTCGATGGGCCGCGTGAGCATCATCTCCACGGCAGCGGCCTTCCTGGCCGGCTACAACCTTCGCCTGCTGACCATCATCCAGGCGATGTCCCAGCTCGACGCCGTCTACGGCGAGAAGGAAGCCCGGACGTTTGCGACCAACCACGGCCTCCAGATCCTGTACGCACCGCGCGAGCAGCGGGACGCCGACGAGTACAGCGCCATGCTCGGCCAGTACACCGAACGGGCGACGTCGCGTGGCCGCAGCCAGTCCTTCAGCAACCATGGCCACAGCTCCATCAGCCGCAACGAAAGCGAGCAGCGCCGTGCACTATTGCTGCCGCAGGAGATGAAGTCCCTGGGCAGCGATCGTCTGGTCTTGGTGCTGGAGAACTGCAAACCCATCCTCGGCGAAAAGATCCGCTACTTCAACGACAAGGCGTTCAGGACGCGGCTGAAGCCCGCACCCAACGTGCCGCGCATGAACATGGACCTGCACCTAGCCCGCGTGCAAGGGCGCTGGCGCTATGCCAACGATGACCTGCCAGACGGGGAAACCATCGACATCCAAAGGTTGGCGCATGACATGGCGCAGCTTCCTGACGACTTCGACGGCCCCTCGGACCAGCTGGCCGAGACCCTGCTCAATTTCTTCACCGCCAGCGGTTCGTCAACCGGTGGCGGCGAGATCGAACCGATGGCGGATGATGACGGCGTGCTGCTCGAGCACCCAGAACGAGACGGCCACCCGCTCGTGCAGTCCACCGAGTGCATCGACATCTGAAACGAGGCGACACCATGCGCACCGCAATCCTTCTCAGCCCTTTCCTGACGAGCCTGGCACTGCTGACGTCCTGCAGCTCACCGCCGAAGCCGCCGTCGGTCGACGAGGGCAACAGACGGCCCGTCAACTCGGCAATGGCCGTCGAACTGCAGGTGTGCAAGAACGAGCTGCAGAACACCCGACTGCTCGCCACCGAAGCGACGCGGCTCGCCGACTCCACGTCGGCGACGCTGGCCAGCATTGCCGCGCGCCAGCAGGCGCTCGCGGACCTGAACGCGCCCGAACCGCCCGCCGCGCAGGGCAATGCCCTGTTCACGGTGCGCTTCGGCTACGGCAGCGCACGCGTCGACATCCCTGCGGATGCCGAGAAGGCGTTGATCGCACAAGCCAAGTCTGCGCCGCTGATCATGCTCCGTGGCCGCACCGACGGACCGACCGATTCGCTCGCTGAGAGCCGCATCTCCCGGGAGCGAGCCAACGCCGTGCGCGACTACCTGGTCGCGGCAGGCATCGACGCCTCACGCGTCCGAGCCACGTACCAGCCGGTAGGTGACCACGTGGCGGACAACGCCAGCGCCAGCGGCCAGGTCCTGAATCGGCGCGTCGAGATCGAGCTGTACCGCGCCCTCCCGGTGGCGCTCGGCGCCGGTCAATGAACATCTGTTGGAGACCACCATGGCTGCTGAGACCCCCCTCCCCGCCTCTCCGAAGCCGCCGAGCGGCGGAACGGTAGAGCCCGCGAACCGCGCCGCGGTCGCCAAGGACAAGTTCCAGACCCCGCTCGATCTTCAGGGTGAGCGGTTCGAGCTGCGCGACCCGCTTGCGGATGTGACGTATCGCGCAAAGGCGCTGGACGACATCGTCGCCAAGGCCACCCAGCTCGGCGCGACGCGATTCACCGCCATCTCGGAGGACGGCCAACGCACCCCAGTCGTGAAAGTCGGTGCGCAGTGGCAGCGCGGCGAACCGCTGCCGCAGCGCGCCGAGCGTCCGCTGGACCTCGGCCCAGCCAAGGGCGATCTGCCGGATTCGCCCGCCGCAAAGGCGAAGCAGGTTCACGACATGGCGCCAATGGCAGAACCACCGGGCGCCAAGGTCCTGGCGAAGATCGAGTCCGACGCTGAGCGCGCAGCCCTGGTGACCCGGCTGCAGACCGGGCTCAAGGACCGGTACATCATCAAGAACGCGCCGGTGACCATCGGCAACGTCCGCATCGGCCACACCGAGTACCGTTTCCGCGGCGACAGCTCACGCGTCGCCTTCACGGAGTCGACCTTCACACTTTCGACCGACACCAACAGCCCGTCCGTTGCTCGATCCATGGTCGACGTCGCTCAGACCCGCAACTGGAAGGGCCTGCGGGTGTCGGGCAATGAAGACTTCCGCCGGCTCGTGTGGCTGGAGGCGTCGGTACGCGGCGTGAAGGCAATCGGCTACGAACCCAACGCGGCGGACCGCGACGCGCTGCGGCGCGAGCAACAGGCACGCCAGATCAACCGCATCGAGCCGACGCTGGAGCCGAAGGGTTCTGCTGCACCTGCCGGCGAAAAGGCGTCCGCCCGCGGTGGTGGCAGCCGCAAGGCCGTGGTCGCCGCCATTGAAGCGCTGCTCGTTGCCAAAGGCGTGCCCGAGGCCAAACGAAAGGACGTGCTGGCCGTAGCGACCGAGAAGCTGGCCCAGCGTACCCGGCAGGGTCAGGCGCCACAGGTCAAGGTCTACGACAAGGCCGCTCAGCCCCAACGCAGCGCGCCGTTGCCGACCCAGGAGCGGAGCAGCACCCGAGACCGCAGCGTCGGCTCGCACGTGAGGTGACGACGTGTCGATTCACTCGGTCGAGGAACACCAGTCCGCGGTCTATGAGATCGCCGGCCGCCATTACGACATCCGATCTCCCGACTTCGCCGCGGCCATCGCACGGGCATACGCCAACCAACAACGTCCGAGATGTGTCTGCCGGCCGGAGGGCATCGAAACCTACGTTGCCAGGCTGAACGACGGCTATGTCGTCAAGCGCATGCCCGACACGGGAAACCAGCACGCGGCGTCCTGCCCGCATTTTGAGCCGCCTGCGGACGCATCAGGCTTACGGCCGCTGCTGGGCACGGCGATCCGCGAGGATCCGGTGACGGGTCTGACCTCGCTGAAGCTGGATTTCAGCTTGTCGAGGTCGCCCCAACGGCTGGCGTCGAGCCGCACTTCGGCGTGCGGGACACCCTCGGTGCGCAGCTGCCCTCGTCTTTCGCTACGCGGGCTGCTCCTCTATCTGTGGGAACAGGCGGGCCTGACGCGCTGGCAACCCATCTTCGCGGGCAAGCGCACGTGGGCCATGGTTCGCAAGCGACTGCTGCAGGCAGCCGGCGACAAAATCGTCGGTGGGCGTCCTTTGCTGGACCGGCTGTTTTTGCCTGAGCCGTTTTTGGTGGAGCAGCGCGAAGCGATTGGCCGTCGGCGCGCGGCGTTCTGGGCCATGGCCGGCGCCAACTCGGCAGGCGCTGGTCAGCTGCTTCTGATGATCGGAGAGCTGAAGGAGATATCGCCTGCGCGCTGCGGGTTCCGGGCAGTCGTCAAACAGATGCCTGATCAGGCGTTCATCGTCGACGAGCGCCTGTACAGCCGCATCACACGGCACCTGCAGCCAGAGCTGGCGCTCTGGAGCGTTGCCGACGGCATCCGCATGTTGGTGGTCGCGACGTTCGGCGCAGGCGCGGCTGGCGTGCCCACGATTCTGGAACTGGCCCTGATTCCTACCACCAGAGACTGGTTGCCGGTCAAGGACGTTTTTGAGCATCAACTCGTTGAGCGACTCGTCGCCGAGAACCGCTCCTTCCTGAAGGACGCGCCGTTAGATCCACGGTCGCCTGGGTTCGTCCGGTGCGCGACGCTGATCGACCGCTCGAGGATGGCACTTGCGCTTTTTGTGGTCACGAGCGCAGACCAGATCAACAAGGCAAATTTGTCGAGCAGACTTGCGACAGAAACCACATGGGCATGGAACGTGGCTGAAGGGCCTATTCCAGCTCTTCCTTGGTCTTGACCCAAAGCCGCTCGACCGGTTGAATCCGCCAGCGGTTGCTGCCGGCCGCTCTGCTGAGCCGGCTGTCGGCAAAGTGCCCGAAGGAGCCGATGGCGGATGGGCGCTTGTCGCGGCGGCGTGGGCAATAGAAGTGGCGACTCAGAGAACGGCACACCCATAAGAGCAATTATCGTGATGCGGTTTAGAAGAGATAAATAAAGCGGCCCGTTCGGGCCGCCTTCAGTTGTCCGACAAAGTCGTCCGACACAAAGTTCCACCTGAAAAGTCCCATAACGCGACAGCATTCCCCTCGTTTTGGCATCCCTTGTGGATGAGAACTCTGCTGTCGCATCCCCGGTTTGCGACGCGCAATTCAGCTGAACTGCCAGCTGCGACGAAATTCCCCTCGGAATCCGGCGATGCCTGGTGCGCCCATCTGATCGGCCTGCCCGCTTCAGAGCTTGGCAACGCCGATCCGCATCTCCAGGGCTCGTCTGACTTCCTAGAGAAGCCTTCTAGCGACCAGGACCTGCCGGACGCCATTGGTCACGCGTTGGATGCTGCCGCCCTTCACCGCGCCGAAAGCGCCAAGAGCACCGTAGTCAGCAGTCGGTTCGCGACGCTCACGGCGCGAGAGCGGCAAATCAAGGGGCTTGTGGCCGCTGGGCGGCTCAACAAACAGATTGCCGGCGACCCGGACATTGCCGAGCCCACAGTGAAGATGCATCGCGGCGCGGCAATGCGAAAGATGGGCGCGCGGACCGCAGCTGAGCTGGTGCTGATGGGGCAGCATCTCGGATTGGTGGGCTAACCCTCAGATTTGAGGCAGCAGTCCACCGGCTAAAGCTCATAAACTTTCCGGCACATAAGCCAGCAAAAGGCAGGGAGGAACATGGCCAATAAAGTCACCGACGAGGATGTCGACGAGCCGTCCGGAAAACCTGAGCAGTCGGATGAGCCCAAGGTGTCAGGCCAGTTCAGCGGCAACCTTCAGTTGGAAGATGTCGTAGTCAGCGGTTCGTTTTCGGGAGGGCCTCCGCCGCCTCAAAATCCGCTGCCGTTCCAGACTTACCCCGAAGGGGCGGGGGTTTCGGCCGACCTGAACCTCAAGTACAGGATTGGCGAGGTTGATGGTGGCGGCGTTGGAGTACCAACGGTCACCAGCATCCCGTCGTCCGAAGCAGATCTGTCGGGTCCGTCGGCGCCTCAGCCATTGGAAAGCGTGATTAGCTCTCTTCCGGACGGATTTGGTCCAGGCAGTGCCCCGACCGGCTCCACCGTCGACCACTCCGCGGCGACCATGGCTGCCGGAAGCTTCCGCGCCGACGGCAAGTCAACGGTGTCCTTTGCGGGCAGCAGCCTCCGGAATGTGTACGTCGCCGATTTCAACAACGACGACGCAGCAACGCGCAGGCGCGCCGACGTCCTCAATGTGACGGCGGACGCCACCGCATTTGCGCAGATTGCTGCCTCCAGAACTACGCGTCCTCCCATGGCCGTCGGTGTCTTCGGGTCTTGGGGCGCCGGCAAGTCGTACTTCATGGACCTAGTGCATGCGAAGGTTGAGAGCATCGCGGCGAATGCCAGGGACTCCGGCCACCAGTCGGAGGCGGGTGAGGCGTTCCACGACAAGGTTATCCAAATCCGGTTCAACGCGTGGCACTACGCTGAAACCAACTTGTGGGCCAGTCTGGTCGGGCACATTTTTCAGGAGCTATCTGCAGCGACGAAGCCCGATTTGCGGGAGGACGTGTTTGGCAAACTGAGCACAGCCCGTCGACTCACCCTGGAAGCGTCGTCCGTGCTTATCCAGGCGCGCAGGGAAGAGCGCTCCGCAAAAGAAAAGTTTGAGCAGGCGAAAACGTCGCTTTCAAAGGCGCAGGCTCGGCCAATCAGGACCACGAATCTGTTCGCTGACATGATGGTTAGCGCGTTTCGCGATGTCGGAAATAGGGAAGTCGAGACTGCGCGGGAGGAACTGCAAGCTGCAGCCAGCGAGCTTGGCGTCGGAGCCGTTCTCACCTCCACTAAGGAGCTGACCCGGGAAGGCGTAGCACTGCTTAGACATGGGGTTCAGGCGCGGGACATGTTCTGGTCGATGGTGAAGAACATGGGTTCGCCACTCGTGGTTCTGCTCTTCATCTTCGCCACCGTTGCCGCGCCGTTTCTTGCGGTGGAGGTCTTGCATCTGCTCGGTTCGAAGTTCGAGCAGATTCGCAGCTGGGTATCGGAAGGCGTCATCTCGTGTTTGGCCTTGGCCGGCGTGGTCACAACATGGTTCAAGAAGGCTGCCGGACCGATGCTCGTCGGCATCGAGAAGCTGAAGGCGGCGAAGGCGCGCGTCGACGCGGAGGTCGCAAAGAACCTCTCAAAGTTCGAAAAGCTTGTTGCGGATAACGAGGCAGCCGTCGCCAAGGCTTCGGCAGAAGTGCAGGCCGCGAGCGACCTCCTCAAGGCAACGACGGCGAAGGTAGCCGAGGCGCGCCAAGACCTCCACGGACAGTCTGCGGCGGGCCGCCTCATCAACTTCGTCAGAGACCGTGCGGCTAACGGTGAATATGCAAAGCATCTTGGTCTTGTCTCCACCATCCGCAAAGACTTCGAGGAGCTTTCGAATCTGGTCAGCGGTGAGGGAACTGTCGGACGGGGTGCGAGCGATGAGGACCTTGAAGCAGTGCGCATGCAAGTCGAGGCACTCGTGTCCAGTGCGGTGAAGGACGCGCTTCTCACAGCAGCGGAGGTAGAAGACCTCAACTCGATTGCAAAAAACGTTGACGCCGCGGCGTTGCCGTTCGAGCGCATCGTTCTCTACATCGACGATGTGGACCGCTGCACTCCGGCGAAGGTGGTCGAGGTCATGCAGGCAGTCCATATGCTGCTTGCCTTCCGCTTGTTCGTGGTCTTCGTTGCCGTGGACGTTCGCTGGGTTGGGAGTTCGCTCGCGCAGCAGTACAAGGAGATGCTCAAGGACATAAACACCACGTCCCCGCTGACGTCGGCGTCTGATTACCTTGAGAAGATTTTCCAGATTCCATACTGGCTTCCGGCTGTCACCCCAGAATCCAGCGATGGGCTTGTGGCCATGATGCTGCCCAGGGCGGCGGATGAGCCGACGCCGCTTGTCGACCTCACGCAGGTCCTGGCGCCGAAGGATTCGTTTGAACCGGCGACCGCACCAAACGAAGACCGTTTTGTCCCCATCAAGTTCACCGCCGACGAAATCGAGCTGATTCAGCATTTCGCGGTTCTTCTGGACAGCCCTCGCAAGGTGATTCGGTTTACGAACGTCGTTCGTTTCCTGCGAGCAAGAGGGGGACTTAGCCGTTCGTTCGGGTCCGACCCTGACGCCGTGTGCATCCTCACCCAGCTCGCAATAGCGACAGCCTCTCCAGAGAGCTATAGCCTCTGGCTTCTGGTAGCGCGAGCGTACAGTAGGGAAACTATTGAACACCTCAGCAAGGCCCTGAACACCGGTTACTTGTCCAGATACCCAGTGGTGCTTACGGGGCTGGTGCTGGCGCGACAGCGTCTTGATGCTGAGACGCCTGTTGATGTTCTGGTCAGCAAGGGTCGCATCGCAAGTCGTCTTTGCTTTGCTTCGGCCATTCCGGACCCCGATGGAAAGCTCTACGCTGCCATCAAGGAACAACTCGACAGTGGCAAGGTGGACATTCCCCTGCTCGACGAGCTGAAGGGCGTCACCTTGAAAGCTGTCTCGTCCAATGTTCCGCGTCGTTGAATGCGAGACACCGACCTCGGTATCGGTTCCGCCCATTTACCTAGGAGTCCGGCGAAGCGGCATCTGGCGCACACGACGTAGTTCTCCGAGACCATGGTGCTCCACGCCTGCGATGCAAGCGAAGATCGCTGACCACGTCTGGACGATTGAAGAAGTCGTGGGTCTCGTGGCTGAGCCGGTCGCCAAGAAGCGCGGCCCCTACAAGCCCCGCGCTGAGATTTCAAACTGAGACACCACCAGGATGTGGTCCAACGACCTCTAGACTCAGCCTGCATTCTGAACATCTCGCTTCTTAAAAATTCCTCCCCAGACAAACCGTTGACCGGCTCATGCCTGTGATCGACCTCGTAGAGCCGTGGGGCAAGTTAGACCGCAACGATTCCAGTCGTCGCCTCAGTCTGGTGGGCCATTGCATTGACGTCGCTGCCGTGTTTTCTGCGCTGGTCGAAATGCCCACCATGCGTCGTCGGTTCGAGCAGCTTGCGGGCCGTCCGTTGAACGCAGTCGACTTGGAACGACTTGCCGCTTTGGCGTTCTTGCACGACGTGGGCAAGGCCGGGTCAGGGTTCTACAGCAAAGGCGAGTCCGACGAGGTCGCCTCGGCCTGGCGCAGGCGCAACAACGCAGGGCAGGATCAGTTCGGCCACACCACTGTGATCGAACCGCTGCTTCGCAAGCCTGCATACGCAGGCCATGCCCAGGTCCTAGGACTGGACACCTGGGGTGAATGGTGGCCGGATGATGGCGCCCGCAAGCTGTGGCTTGCTGCCGTGTCGCACCACGGTCAACCCATCACGGCGGACACGCTGCCGCACGCCCTGCGCTGGCCCACGTGGGTCGCCCCGATTGCCGGCTACAACCCGTTGGACGGCTTGGCACGGCTGGGCCAAGCCGTTCGTCGCCTGTGGCCCGACGCCTTCAGCGAGCCCGTCACCCCGCCACTGGCCGAGCCCTTCACTCACGCCTTTGCGGGCCTCGTGTCGCTGGCTGACTGGATCGGCTCCAACACCGATCACTTTCCCTACGATTTCGCAGCACAAGACGAATCACGTTGGCACTGTTCACTCACCCGCGCACACCGGGCTCTTAAAGAGATCGGCCTCGACCTGTCTGCGCAGCAGGCCGAGTTGGCCGCCCGCGCACCCTCGTTTCAAGACCTGTTCGGCTTCCCGCCCAAGCCCATGCAGCAGGCGGCCGCCACCCGGCTTGGTCAGCCCCTCGTGGTTCTCGAAGCCGAGACGGGCAGCGGCAAGACCGAGGCGGCACTCTGGCGCTTCACGCAGCTCTTCCAGGCCAGAGAGGTGGATGCCCTTTGCTTTCTGCTGCCCACACGTGTTGCCGCCAGCGGCATCTACGCGCGGCTGCAGGGCTACGTCGAACGCGCCTTCCCCGACCCAGTCACCCGCCCGGCCTGGGTGCTGGCCGTGCCCGGTGACCTGCGCGCCAATGGCGCGCACGGAGAGCGCCAGCCGGGCCTGCCGTTCGCCGACGTGCTGTGGCCTGACGCCGAAGCGCCAGAAGCGCGCTTCTGGGCCGCCGAGCACAGCAAGCGCTACTTTGCCGCCGGACTGCTCGCTGGCACCATCGATCAGTTCCTGCTCAGCGCCCTGCGCACCGGCCACGCCCACCTGCGCGCGGCGCTCAGCCTGCGCAGCTTCGTCGTGGTGGACGAGGTGCACGCGTCCGACCCCTACATGGCCCGCCTACTGCGCCATGCCTTGGCCCGGCATGCAGCTGCCGGTGGCCACGCAATGCTGCTGTCGGCCACCCTCACCGGCGCGGCTCGCAGCGCGCTGATCGCCGCCGGCCAGCCCCGCACGCCGGTCGCTTTTGGCCGCAGGCCCTCGCAGCTGCCAGCTGACCTTTCCCGGGCAGATGCACCCTACCCTTGCCTGTCCCACG
Organism: Burkholderiales bacterium; assembly: GCA_019509985.1. Lineage (GTDB taxonomy): Bacteria > Pseudomonadota > Gammaproteobacteria > Burkholderiales > Burkholderiaceae_C > Pelomonas. The sequence continues at coordinate 29,824 of JAEKLF010000141.1, forward strand.
CCCAGGGGCTGGACGACATCGCCCCGGACGGCACCGCCAGCAAGCAGGTACGCGCCACGCCACTGGACGCGATGCGCGAGCCCGAACGCATTGCGGCATGTGTCCAGCAGGCACTTGAACAGGGCCAGCGCGTGCTCGTGCTGCGCAACACCGTAGGCCAGGCCCTCGCCACCCAGCGCGCTCTCGAAGCACAGTTGGGCCCTGACCACCCGGCACTGTTCCGCGTGAACGGCCAGCCGGTCCTCCACCATGGCCGCTATGCCCGCGTGGACCGCCAGCAGCTCGACGCCGAAGTGGAGCGCTGCTTCGGCAAAGGCGCAGCGCACAGCCTGCGGCCCGTCGTGCTCGTTGGCACCCAGACCTTGGAAATCTCAGTCGACTGCGATGCCGACCTGCTCATCACCGACCTCTGTCCGATGGACGTGCTGCTCCAAAGACTCGGGCGACTGCACCGCCACGCGAAGCGCCATGAACTAAGGCCAGGCGGCGCCGGGCTTGCTCAGGCCCATGTGCTTGTGCCTTCCCAGCGCAACCTCGCTGCCCTGCTTCGCCCAGACGGCGCACGCGGCCTGGGCCTCGGCCCTAAGAGCGCCTACCCCAACCTGCTGGCGGTGGAAGCAAGCTGGCGCGAGCTGGAGCGCGGTGAGGACTGGCTCATCCCCCAGCACAACCGCCGTCTGGTGGAAGCTTGCTGTGATGAAGCCACGCTCAGCGCGATGGCCGACGCCCTGAGCGGCGACTGGCCCGCCCACCGAAACGACCTGTTCGGCAAGGCTGCAGGCCAGCGCATGACAGCTGACGCTGTCAGCCTGGACTGGCTGAAGCCCTGGGACGAGATGGCCCCCGGAGAATTGATAGGCGAAGCTCGCACCCGCCTGGGACTGGATGCCCTGCCGTTGGATGTGCCGACCTGGATCACCCCGCTCGGACAGCCGCTCAAGCGCCTCGATATACCGGCCTGGATGTGGCCTGCCGAGCCCAAGTCGCTGACCCAGGCGGTCTTCGACGATGGCGAGCATGGCGTGCTGCGATTCGAGGCCGGCGGCAAGCGCTTCAGCTACAGCCGGTTCGGTCTGGAGCGGCTGGACTGACCCCCGGGAAAACACAGCGAGCCGGCGCTTGCTCCGGTCTTTCAGCGCGTTTAGCCTCTGCGCCAGAAGATAGACACGGCGTCCAGGGAGGAACCCATGACCGAGCTACCGGCAGGCGAGTCCTGCCTTGACCTGCTTAGCCAACCGCTGCTGGCAGTCGAGGGGCCGTCAGCGCTCAACCTGCCTCAAGTCTTGGCGGCCTTGTCGCGTGGCGAGAACCTTGTCTTCACGCATCTGCGCCCTCACCAGCAAGCACCCTGGCATGCTTTCCTTGTCCAACTCGCCTATCTCGCACTGGAGAAGGCGGCACAGGCCGAGGCGCCGCAGGAGGAGACTGACTGGGCCGGCATGCTGCTGGCGCTCAGCGACGGTCAACCAAGCGCTTGGCAGTTGTGCGTGGATGACTGGCAGCGGCCGGCCTTTCTGCAACCGCCGTGCGGCTCCGGCCGCGAGACGGACTTCTCTGACGAGAAGATTCGACATTCCGCTCAGTCGCTTGACCTATTGGTAGCGAGCAAGAACTTTGATGAGAAGTCGCACAAGTTGAGCGGCTTCGAAAAGGATCAGCTCGATTGCTGGATCTACGCCCTGGTCAGTCTTCAGGGATTCGCCATGTGGGGCGGCCCGACGTACTACAACTCGATGCGCATGAATAGCAGCTCGGCCTCAAGATCGCAGTTTCGACTTGTCTTTGAGCGAGGCAGCGGTGCTGAGTTTCTGCGCGACCTGCAAATACTGATTGATCGATCCGTCGATTTTTGGAGTCAGGAGGAAGGTATCGGTAGCGGGCGACGCCTTCCTTTGCTGTGGCTAGAGAAGTGGGATGACGATCAGCTTCCTTTAGCGGACGTGCACCCCCTTTGCATCGAGGCAAGCCGACGCGTGCGTCTGCGCCGTGAGCATGGCTTCCTGGTAATGCGCCGCGCAGGCAGCAAGGGCATGCGAGTGGCAGCGAACTCCCAACATGGTGTGGTGCTGGATCCGTGGATTCCGCTAACGCTCGGAAAAGACGGGGTGAAGGCAGCCACACTGCAAGCAGATGGGTTGAGCTACCGCCAGTTGGCCAAGACAGTGCTTGATAGAAAGGAGTGCACGCTGCCTCTGCTGGCAAGGCCTTCAGATGCCGAGCGCCGAGCTGGCCTGTCCGCGACGCTCGTTGCCCAAGTGTTGGTTGGTGGTCAAAGCAAGACGGATGGACTCAGGCGCCGAGAGCTGCTGTTTCCCATGCCTGTGCTTCGCGCGCTCGCAGATGGCGACGAGCGTCTCGCTCAACGTTCGAACGCCTTCGTGCTACTCGCGAAACAGGCCAGCACCGATGTATTGCGACCGGCTCTGATTCAGTTCATCGATGGCAGTGAAAAAGTCAACCTAAAGCATGCAGACCACGCCCGCATGGCCACACCATGGATGGAGCGCCTGGAGGCGGAAATCGACTCCCGCTTCTTCACCACGCTGTTTGACAGCGTCACCAGCGAACTCAGCGACAAGGCCGCACACGACGTCTGGGAAGACGTTGAGCAGCGGCTGCACAGCGACTGGCTCAAACAATTTGGCCAGCCCCTGCGCGCCGGCGCTGCCGTCAAGGACACCGCCGAGGACACCATCACATGACCGCCCCCACCGACCCTCTCCAGGCCTTGGCTCGGCAGATCGCTTCGGACCGCACCGACACCGGCATGCTCGCCCGCGTGCGCCGCTGCAGCCCTGGCGCCGCCGAAGCCATGTTCGACACCCAGACCCTGCTGCATGCCGCCGGCATCGACCCCGCTCCCGCCGACTGGCCCGCCTGGGTACTGCTGGCCCATTGCCTGGCGCTGGTGGGGGGCGCGCACCAGAGCGGCCTGTCCACCGGCGAAGTGCTCGCCGAGATCAGGCTTACCGAGTTGCGCATGCGGTTGCTGGTGGAGGCTGACAACGAACTGCTGCGCGACCTGCTGCCACGCCTGGCCCGACGCCTGGCGGCCAGCGGCCGGCGCATCAACTGGTGGCCGTTTGCCAACCTGCTGGGCCTCGGAGCACACCCGCCCGACGAGGCCCGCCGCGAACTGATCCGGGGCTACTTGCGCGCCAGCGCCGCCGCCCACTGAACCATCCCAGGGAGACTACAACATGACCCGCCCCCGCTTCCTCCAGATCCACAGCCTCGCCAGCTACCCCGGCACTCTGCTCAACCGCGACGACGCTGGCATGGCCAAACGCCTGCCCTTCGGCGGCAGCACGCGCTCGCGGGTGTCTTCCCAAGCCCTCAAGCGCCGATGGCGCTTTGCCGGCCAGGAGGATCACGAACGGGCCAAGGCCGTGCCTTTCTCGCTGCAGTCGCTCGGCTTGCCGATGGGCGAGCGCACCAAGGAGGTCATCGAGCGCGCCGTGCTGCCAGTGGCCGGCGAGGGTCTCACGGCCCTGCACACCAAGGCCCAGGACGCGTTGCGTGACGCCCTCGCCACCGCCCTGTACGGCGACAAAGGCGCCGACCTGAAGAGCCGGCAAGCGCTCTTCTTCGGCGACCCCGAGATCACCTACCTGCGCCAGTTCAGCCGCAGCCTGCTTGAGCAGGGCGCCGCCCAAGCCGCCCTGACCGGCGAGGCCGAGCCCGACAAGAAGGTCCTCAAGGAGTGGGCCGACACGCTCAAGGCCGCCATCGAGCCCTTGCGCAGAAACCTGCGGGCGCTGGCCCAAGGCGCTGGCCTGGAGTCGGCGTTGTGGGGCCGCATGGTCACCTCGGACACCGAGGCCAACCGAGACGCCGCCGTCCACGTTGCCCACGCCTTCACTGTCCACGCCATCGAGCGCGAGCTCGATTACGTCACCGCCGTGGACGACCTGCGCCGCCGCGACGGCGAGGCAGGCTCGGCGGGCCTCTTCGACATCGAACTCACCAGCGGCCTCTACTACGTCTACCTCTGCGTGGACATCGAGCTGCTGGTGTCCAACCTCGGCGGTGACACAGCCCAGGCCGCCGCCGTGCTGGGTCGCTTGGTCAACCTCGTGGCGCGCGTCTCGCCCGGTGCCAAGAAGGGCAGCACTGCACCCTACGCCCATGCCGAATTTCTGCTGCTCGAGACCGGCGACGACCAGCCCCGCACGCTTGCCAACGCCTACCGCGATGCCGTGCCCCTGCAGGGCGGCCAGTTGTTCGCCCGTTCGATGGGCGCCCTGCAGAACCACCTCGCCAAGTTCGACGCCGCCTACGGTGCCCACACTCGCCGGGCCCAGCTCAGCGTCACCT
>JAEKLF010000182.1 GCA_019509985.1 Burkholderiales bacterium
CGGCCTGATTGCCTTGGCCCACAACGATGACATAACGCTTGTCCTGGTCGGTGCCAACGGCGCGCTCGTTGACCAGCAGCGCCGGCTCGTTCTTGGCCTGGCCCATGCGCAGCTTGGCGAACTGGCCCGGGATCAGGCCACCGTCCTTGTTATCGAAGACCGCGCGCACGCGCAGCGTGCCGCTCTTGGCATCCACCTGGTTGTCCACCAGCTGCAGGCGGCCGGTGGTGGCCTTGTCCGACCCGCTCAGCATCTCGACCGGGATGCGTTCCATGCCGCGGCGCTCCGCGGCACCGCCGGGCAGCGAGGCCAGCGCGTCGCGGACGATCTTCTCGTCGGCGTCGAAGCTGGCGTAGATGGGGCTGACCGACACCAGCGTCGTCAGCACCGGCGCGCCGGCGCCTGCGGCGACCAGGTTGCCCTGCGTCACTTCGATCTTGCCCACGCGCCCGGCCACCGGCGCGCGCACCTGCGTGTAGCCCAGGTTGAGCTGGGCGGACTGCAGCGCGGCCTGCGCGGCACGCAGGTTGGCGGCGCCTTCGCGCGCGGCGTTGTCCTTCTCGTCGAACTCGCGGCGGGCCACGGCGCGGTCTTCCAGCAAGGCCTTGGCACGCTGGGCTTCGCTCTGCGTGTAGGTCACGCGGGCTTGCGCGGCGGCCACCTGCGCTTCCAGCCGCGCCACCTCCGCCTGGTAGGGCGCGGGGTCGATGGTGACGAGCAGGTCACCGGCCTTCACGAGGCTGCCCTCGCGGAAGTGCACGGCCTGCACGGCGCCCGACACGCGGGCGCGCACGTCGACGCGCTCGACCGCTTCGAGGCGGCCAGAGAACTCGTTCCAGGCCGACACGTCCTGGCTGACGACTTGGGCGACGGACACCGGCGTGGCTGGCGGCGCGGCCTGGCCGGGGTCGGCCTGTGCGGGATGGCCCAGCTGGCCGACACCGACAGCGCCCAGTGCGACGAGGGCGACGGCGCCCGCGATCAGGCCGAGGCGGCGATTGAAGAAGGGGGTGGACTGCATTTCGATTTCTCCCAGGGGTTCAAACAGAAGGCAAAGCGGATGGCGTCAGAGCCCGGCGGGTGGCCTGGCTCAGGAACTCATGAATGGGGGCGAGCACGAAGCCGGGGGCGATGGCGGGCAGCGTCAGGTCCCTGGCCGTGCCGCCGTGCTCGCGCACTTGGCATAGATGCACTCGCAGCCGCCGCATTCGCCGTCGCGCATGGACGCGCTGCCCAGCGCGGGATCGAGCATCGGCGAGATCAGCAATTGGCCGGCCAGTTCCGGCGCGCGTTGGTCCCGCGCCATCAGCGCCAGTGCCGCGGCGAGGTTGCCGCCGGCTTCCTCGCCGGCCACGAACAAGGCAGTGCTGGCCGAACCGGTCAGCTTGGCCGGCTTGGCGGCCAGGGCCTTGAGCGCCTCGAAGGCGGCGCTCAAGGCGGCGGGGAAGGGGTGTTCGGGCGCCAGCGGGTAGTCCAGCGCGACGACGTCGGCGCCGGCCTCGGCCAGCATCTCGCTGCGCGAGCGCGCCGCTTCCAGCGAGCCGCCGGTGAAGCTGCCGTCATGCAGATAAAGCACCAGGGCCCTGGCGCCGCCGCCCAGCGGCCGACGGGCCGTGTAGACATGGGCGACGATGCCGGGCGCAGGGCCCAGGCGTAGCGTGGTGGGGATGGCGATCTTGTCCATGGAGCGAAAGATAGAGATTCATGCCCGTTAGATAAACGCCCTGCAAAGTGACTCACTTTTCCTCGCCATGGAACAATCCTGGTCATGGACCGACTCTCCGCCATGCAAGCCTATGTCCGGGTCGTCGAAGCCGGCACCTTCACCAAGGCCGCCGACTCGCTGGACCTGCCCAAGGCCACCGTCACCCGCCTGATCCAGACGCTGGAAACCCATCTGCGCACCAAGCTGCTGAACCGCACGACGCGCCGCGTCACGGTCACGCCCGACGGTGCCGCCTACTACGAGCGCGCGATGCGCCTGCTGGGCGACCTCGAGGAGCTCGAAGGCAGCATGAGCCAGGCGCGCGTGACGCCGCGCGGGCGCATCCGCATCGACGTGCCCGGCGTGGTGGGCCGGGAAATGATCATTCCCCATCTGCCCGATTTCTACGCGCGCTATCCGGACATCCAAATCGAACTGGGCGTCAGCGACCGCACGGTGGACCTGATCAGCGACAACATCGACTGCGTCATCCGCGGCGGCGACCTGACCGACCAGAGCCTGGTGGCGCGGCGCATCGCCGAGTTCCGCTTCATCACCTGCGCGACGCCCGAATACCTGCGCCGCCACGGCATGCCCGCGCATCCGCTGGAACTGGGCCAGCCGCCGCATCGCATGGTGGGCTATTTCTCGGCGCGGACCGGCAAGGTCATGCCCGACACCTTCCGTCGTGGCGAGGAAGCCGTCGAGGTCGTCGGCAACCACGTCATTGCCGTCAACGACGCCAATGCCTATCTGAACGCCGGCCTGGCCCATCTGGGCGTGGTGCAGGTCACCTGCTTCATGGCCGGGCCGCTGCTCAAGACCGGTGAACTGGTGCGGATCCTGGAGGACTGGGACGCCGAGCCGGTGCCGGTCTATGTGGTCTACCCGCCGAACCGCCACCTCAGCAGCAAGCTTCGGGTGTTCGTCGACTGGGTCGTCGAGCTGATCGGCCGAGAGGCGCTGGGCGGGATCAAGATGCGCTGCACGAACTGAGCGCGTGAGCTGACGCTCAAGCCTCGGGCTGCGCCGTGGCGACCAGCGCCTGACCGAAGTCTTCGACGGCCGGCGCCGGGGCGCTGATCGCCAGCAACATGCCCGCCGCCAGCGCTGCAACGGCCGTTGCGGCGGTGATCAGCGTGAAGAAGGATCGGGTGTTGTTCATGGTGACTCCTTGTCGCGGAACACAGGCGGTCCGCCGACAGGAGTCAATGTAGGTATTCCGCCGCTCTGGAAAAAGCGGGCGGAATAGAACGGCGAGTTGCTGTTGGCGGAACAATCCGCCGCGATCTCAGGCCTTGCGGGGGGCGCCCCGCCCGCGTTCTTCCAGCCAGGCCTTGGCCGTCGAGAAGTGGCCACAGCCGATGAAGGGCCGCGGCGGCTTCAGCGCCGACAGCGGCGACGGGTGGTTGGCCTTCAGCACGAGGTGGCCCTGCTTCGCCGCTTCGATCAGCGGCGCCTTGGCCTGGGCGTAGCTGCCCCAGAGCATGAAGACCTTGGGCGCCGGGTCTTCGGCCGCCGCCTGGATCAGTGCATCGGTCAGCACTTCCCAGCCACGGTTGGCATGGCTGGCGGGCTGACCGTCTTCGACGGTCAGCACGGCGTTCAGCAGCAGCGTGCCGCCCCTGGCCCAGCTGACGAGGCTGCCGTGCCGGGGCCGCGCCACGCCGAGATCGCGCTCGATCTCCTTGAAGATGTTGAGCAGGCTGGGCGGTGGCCGCACGCCTTCGGCGACGCTGAAGCACAGGCCCTCGGCCTGGCCGGGACCGTGATAAGGGTCCTGGCCGAGGATGACGACGCGGGTTTGTGCCAACGGCGTGAGTGTCAGCGCACGCAGCGGCTCGGGCGGATAGATCGTGGCGCCAGCGGCCTGGCGCTCGGCAAGGAAGGCCTGCAGCCGCTGGCCCGCCGGCGACGCGGCCCAGGCTTCGACGACCGGGCGCCAGTCGGTGTCGGGGAGTTCGAGCGGGAGCTTCATCCGAACAGGTTTGCCAGCGCCGCGCCCGGGTCGGGGGCGCGCATGAACGCCTCACCGACGAGGAAGGCGTTGATGTTGGCGTCGCGCATGCGCTTCACGTCGGCGGCGCCGAGGATGCCGGACTCCGTCACCAGCAGCCGGTCTGCCGGCACACGCGGCAGCAGGCCGAGCGTCGTGTCCAGCGTCACGTCGAAGCTGCGCAGGTTGCGGTTGTTGATGCCGACCAGCGGCGTCTTCAGCTTCAGCGCGCGGTCGAGTTCGTCGCCGTCGTGCACCTCGACAAGCACGTCCAGCTTCAGCGCATGCGCCGCAGCTTCGAGGTCGGCCATCTGCGAGTCCGCCAGGCAGGCGGCGATCAGCAGGATGCAGTCCGCACCCATCGCGCCGGCTTCCATGACTTGGTACTCGTCAACCATGAAGTCCTTGCGCAGCACCGGCAGTTCGCAGGCGGCGCGGGCCTGCTGCAGGTAGGCGATGGAGCCCTGGAAGAAGCGCTCGTCGGTCAGCACGCTCAAGGCCGCTGCACCGTTGCGGGCGTAGCTCTCGGCGATCAGCGCCGGCTGGAAATCCTCGCGCAGCACGCCCTTGCTGGGGCTGGCCTTCTTGATCTCGGCGATGACGGCCGCATGACCGGCGGCGATGGTGGCGCGCAGCGAGCGCTCGAAGCCCAGGCGCTCGTCCTTGCGGACTTCCGCTTCTTCACGCTGCGAAGCCAGCGAGCGCTTCAGCTTGGCCGCTGCGACCTCTTCCCACTTGACCTCGACGATGCGGTTCAGGATATCGCTGCTCACGCTTTGCCTCCCAGCCCCTGGGTCGCCTTCACGAAGGCATCCAGCTTGCCACGTGCCGCGCCGCTGTCCAGGGCCTTGCGGGCGCGTTCGATGCCGTCCGCCAGCGTCGGCGCCACGTTGGCGGCGTAGAGCGTCGCGCCGGCGTTCAGCAGCACGATGTCGCGCGCCGGGCCGGGCTGGCCGTCCAGCACGCCGAGCAGCATCACGCGCGACTGCTCCGGGCCTTCCACCTTCAGGCTGCGGTTGCTGGCCATGGCCATGCCGAAGTCCTCGGGATGGACTTCGTACTCGCGCACGGCGCCGTCCTTGAGCTCGCCGACCAGCGTCGTCGCGCCCAGCGAGATCTCGTCCATGCCATCCTTGCCGTAGACGACGAGGGCGTGCTCGGCGCCCAGGCGCTGCAGCACGCGCACCTGGATGCCGACGAGATCGGGGTGGAAGACGCCCATCAGGATGTTGGGTGCTCCGGCCGGATTGGTCAGCGGGCCCAGGATGTTGAAGATGGTGCGCACGCCGAGCTCGCGGCGCACCGGCGCGATGTTCTTCATCGCCGGGTGGTGGTTGGGCGCGAACATAAAGCCGATGCCGCACTCGTCCACCGACGCGGCCACCTGGCGCGGCGACAGCTGGATGTTGGCGCCCAGCGCCTCCAGCACGTCGGCGCTGCCGGTCTTGCTGCTCACGCTGCGGTTGCCGTGCTTGGCCACCTGGGCGCCGCCGGCCGCGGCGACGAACATCGAGCAAGTGGAGATGTTGAAGCTGTGCGCGCCGTCGCCGCCGGTGCCCACCACGTCCACCAGGTGTGGCAGCGGGCCCAGTGGCACCTTGTTGCTCAGCTCGCGCATGACCTGCGCGGCGGCGGTGATCTCGCCGATGGTTTCCTTCTTCACGCGCAGGCCGGTCAGCAGCGCGGACGCGATGACGGGCGACATCTCCCCGGCCATGATGCGGCGCATCAGCGTCAGCATCTCGTCGTGGAAGATCTCGCGGTGCTCGATGACGCGGGTCAGGGCTTCGGTGTCGGTGATCGCCATGTC
>JAEKLF010000051.1 GCA_019509985.1 Burkholderiales bacterium
CACCTGTACTCGATGCGCAACTTCGACGACGTCAAGGACCGGCTGTTCGACGCGCTGGCCGCCACCTCGGCAGCTTCGGCGGCCGAGGCCTCGCCGTCGGCCGAGGCGGCCGCCTGAGCGTGGCTGCGCGGCGCGGTGGCGCGGCGCGCGGCCGCGTCGATGCGACCCCGACGAGACATTGACCATGCCGGCAAGCGCCCCCGTCTATTCGATCGCCGAGGAACACCGCGTCCGCGCCGAGTCCGCGGAGTGGTCGCGATTCACGGCGCCCAACGACAGCGCCGAGTTCTGCGGCGCCTGGCTGGCGCTGCTGTGCACGCACGTCGGCCGCGCGCGAGCCGCCCTCGTGCTCACGGGCGAGGAGGGCGAAGGTGCGTTCACGGTGGCGGCCGCCTGGCCCGATGGCCAGCGTGACCTGCAATATCTCGGCCCGACCGCGCAACTGGCGCTGACGGAGCGGCGCGGCGTCGTGATGGGCGCCGACGGTGCGCCGCCCAGCCACGACAGCGCGGCCCAGGTCGCCTATCCCGTTGAGGTGGACGGGCGACTCTTCGGCGCCGTGGTGCTCGACGTCGGGGCCGGGGCCCTGGCCGACCTGCAGGGCGCGCTGCGCCAGGTCCATTGGGCCAGCGCCTGGCTCGTCGACCATTTCCGGCAGCGCTTGCTGCAGCGTCGCGAGGCCGAACTCGCTCGCGTCGCGGCATTGAACGAGCTGATGGCCACGGCGCTGCAGTTCGGCGCCCTGCAGCCGTCCGCGCTGGCGGTTGCCAACGAACTGGCGCGGCGCCTGCGTTGCGACCGGGTCAGCATCGGCTTCGAGCAAGGCGGCCAGGTCGTGCCGCTGGTGCTGTCGCACACGGCGGCCTTCGATAAGCGCTCCGACCTCGTACGCACGCTGGGCGAGGTCATGGACGAAGTGCTGGACCTCGGCGTCGCCGTCGCCCACCCGGGTGCGGATGGCGAGGAGCTCGGCGCCCTGGCCCACGTGGAGGCGGCGCGCGCGCTGCACATGGAGGCCATGCTGTCCGTGCCGCTGCTGCACGAAGGCGCGACGACCGGCGTGATCACGCTCGAGCGCCATGCGGCCACGCCCTTCGACGCGGCCGAGCAGCGTTTGCTGCGGGCGCTTGGCGTCACACTCGGGCCGGTCTGGGCGCTGCAGCGGGCCAACGAGCGCAACGGCTGGCAGCGCCTGAGCGATGCGTCGCACGCGGCGCTGCAGGCGACCGTTGGCCCGCGGCATCCGGGCCTCAAGTTGATCGGCGTCGTGCTCACCGCAGCGCTGTTGATCGTGACGCTGGTCCAGGTCGACCACCGGGTCGTGGCGCGCACCGCCATCGAGGGGGCCACGCAACTCGCGGCGGTGGCGCCCTTCGAGGGTTATCTCGCGGCCGGCCTGGTGCGCGCCGGCGACACCGTCAAGCGCGGCCAGCCGCTGGCCCAGCTCGACGACCGCGACCTCAAGCTCGAACGTGCGCGCTGGGCCTCAGAACGCGAGCAGGCAGCGCGCAAATACCAGGTCGCGATGGCCGGCGCCGACCGCAGCGCGATGGCGGTGCTGTCGGCCCAGGTGAACCAGGCCGAGGCGCAGCTGGCCCTGGCCGAGGAGAAGCTCGCCCGCGCCACGCTGGTGGCGCCGTTTGCCGGCATCGTCGTGTCCGGCGACCTGAGCCAGCTCATCGGCACGCCGGTGGAGCAGGGCAAGCTGCTGTTCGAGATCGCGCCGCTGTCCGACTACCGCGTGGTGCTGCAGGTCGACGACCGGGACATGGCTCATCTGGCGAAGGCACAGCGCGGCGAACTCGTGCTGTCCAGCCTGCCGGACCTGAACCTGCCGATCACCGTCACGGCCATCACGCCGGTGGCCACGCAACGCGACGGCCGCAACGTGTTCCGCGTCGAGGCCCGGATCGACAGCGCCGATGCCGCCCGCCTGCGCCCCGGCATGGAGGGCGTCGGCAAGGTCGTTGTCGGGCAGCGCAGCCTGCTCTGGATCTGGACCCACGGCTTCACCGAGTGGCTGCGGCTGACGCTCTGGAACTGGGTGCCCTGAGGGGCCGAGGATGAGCACCGACGGCCCGCTGCAGAGCAGCTCGTGGTATCGCGTGGCGGCGTTGCGGCCCCGGCTGCTGGCGCGTGCGCGCCTGCACCGCCATCGCTACCGCGGCGAGCTCTGGTATCTGCTGCAGGACCCGGCCTCGGGCAAGGTCCACCGGTTCAGGCCGGCCGCGCGGCTGATGCTCGCGGCCATGGACGGCCGGCGCAGCGTCCAGGAACTGTGGCAGCTCGCGCAGCGCCGCCTCGGCGACGACGCACCCACGCAGGACGAAGTCCTGCAGCTGCTCGGCCAGCTGCACGGCGCCGACCTGCTGCAGACCGATGTCTCGCCCGATGCGCTGGAGGTCTTCGAGCGCGGCCAGCGCGAATCGCGCTCCAAGAGCCGGCGCGCCTGGGCCAACCCGATGGCGGTGCGCATCCCGCTGGTCGACCCCGGCCCCTTCCTGGACCGGCTGGCGCCGTGGTGGCCGCGCCTGTGGGGCCTGCCCGGCGCGCTGCTGTGGCTGCTGGCGGTGCTGCCGGCACTGGTGCTGCTGCCCCAGCATGTACCGGAGCTGACCCACAACCTGTCGGACCGCGTCCTGGAGGCGGACAACCTGCTGATGCTGGGCCTGGTCTTCCCGCTGATCAAGGCCCTGCACGAACTCGGCCACGCCACGGCGACGCGTGCCGGCGGTGGCGAGGTGCACGACATGGGCGTCATGCTGCTGGTGCTGATGCCGGTGCCCTACGTCGACGCCTCGGCCGCGACCGTGCTGCGCTCGCGCTGGTCGCGCGCTCTCGTCGGCGCCGCCGGCATGCTGGTCGAGCTGTTCGTCGCGGCGCTGGCCTTCTACCTGTGGCTGGCGGTGGAGCCGGGGCTAGTGCGTGCGCTGTGCTTCAACGTCATGCTGGTGGCCGGCGTGTCGACCTTGATCTTCAACGGCAACCCGCTGCTGCGCTACGACGCCTACTACATCCTGGCCGACCTGATCGAGGTGCCCAACCTGGCCCAGCAGTCGGCGCGCTACTGGGGCTATCTGGCCGAGCGCTACCTGCTGCGCGTCGACGACGCCGTGTCGCCTGCCGGCAGCCGCTCCGAGAGCCTGTGGCTGCTGTTCTACGGCCTTGCGTCGACCATCTACCGGCTGCTGGTGACGGTCGCCATCGCGCTGTTCATCGCCACGCGCTTCTTCTTCGTCGGCGTTGTGCTGGCGCTGTGGGCCGGCGCGATGATGGCGGTGATGCCGCTGGTGCGCGTCGTGCGCATGCTGCAGGCTCGGCCGTCGCTGCGCGAGCGGCGCCCGCGGGTGATGCTGATCGGCGGCGCGCTTGCCGCCGCGGCGCTGCTGTTCATCGTGCTGGTGCCGGTGCCGATGCGCGTGCAAGCCGAGGGCGTCGTCTGGCTGCCCGAGCAGGCCACGCTGCGTGCCGGCGCGAACGGCTTCTTCAGCCGCTTCGAGGCCGCACCGGGTGCCGCGGTGAAGACGGGGCAGGTGCTGCTGGCGAGCTTCGATCCCGCGCTCGACGCGCGGCTGCGCGGCCTGGAGGCGCGCGTGGCCGAGCTCGAGGCCAACTACCAGATCGAGTTCGTCAACGACCGTTCGCGCGCCGACATCGCGCGCGAGCAGCTGGGCCTGGAGCGCGAGGCGCTTGCGCGCGACCGGCTGCACGCCAGCGGCCTGCACGTGGCGGCCGCGAGCGACGGTGTCTTCACCGTGCTGCAGGCCGCCGACATGCCGGGCCGCTACTACCGCCAGGGCGAGATCCTGGGCTATGTGCTCGGCGTCGCCAGGCCGGTGGTGCGCGTGCTGGTCGAGCAGGCCGTCGTCGACACCATCGCCAGCGGCACGCGGGGCATAGAAATGCGCGTGGCGGGGAACACCGACCAGGTCGTGACGGGCCGCATCCTGCGCCTGGTGCCGGCGGGTGGCGATGAGGCGCCCAGCCGTGCGCTGCTGTCGCAGGGCGGCGGCCGCATCGCCGCCGACCCGCGCGATCCGCAGGGGCGGCGCACGCTGGAGCGCGTGTTCCAGCTCGACGTCGAGCCCGACGCACCGATCGGCCCCGCCGGCTTGTACGGCCAGCGCGTCTTCGTGCGCTTCGACCTGGCGCGCGAACCGCTCGCGCAGCAATGGTTCGGCAGCCTGCGGCGACTGTTCCTGTCGCACTTCAGCGTCTGAGCGGCATGTCGACCCAGACCCTGTTCGGACTGTCTCCTGGCGACCTCGCCTCGGGCCGGCCCTATGCGGAGCGCGACGAGCGCGAGCCGCCCTGGCACGACAAGCTCGCGCTGCGCCTGTGGCACGGCGCGGCCATGCCGCTGCTGCGCAAGGTGCGGGCCCGCGAGAGTCTCGGCCCAGCGTTCGTCGCCCGCGTGAACCGCCACACCGACGAATTCGCGCGCGCCGACGACGCCCAGCTCAAGCTCGAGGCGCGGCGACTGCGCGCCCGGCTGCAACGCGAGGGCTTCGGCGCGGCAGTGAGCGCGCGCTGTTTTGCGCTGGTGCGCGAGGCGGCCACGCGCGTGCTCGGCCAGCGCCACTACGACACCCAGCTGGTCGCCGGTTGGTGGCTGCTGCGCGGCCTGCTGGTGGAGATGGCCACCGGCGAGGGCAAGACCTTTGCAGCCACGCTGACCGCCTGCACGGCCGCCCTGGCCGGGCTGCCGGTGCATGTCATCACGGTCAACGACTACCTGGCTGCTCGAGATGCCGAGACGATGGGGCCGCTGTACCGCTTCTTCGGCCTGAGCTGCGCCGCCGTCGTGCACGGCATGGCCAAGCCGGACCGGCGTGCGGCCTATGCCGGCGACGTTACCTACTGCAGCAACAAGGAGCTGGCCTTCGACTATCTGCGCGACCGCGCCGCGCTAGGCGACCAGGCCAGCCCCCTGCACCTGGCCGTCGAAGGCCTGCGCGACGGGCGCGCGCGCGCCGACGCGACGGTGCTGCGGGGCCTGAGCTTCGCGCTCGTCGACGAGGCCGACAGCGTCTTCATCGACGAAGCCCGCACGCCGCTGATCCTGTCCGCGACGGCCGACGCCGGCGGCGACCGCGAACCTTGCGAGCGCGCGCTGGCCATCGCGCGGCAGATGCAGGCGCCGTTGCACTTCGAGATCGAGCGCAGCCACCTGCGGGTGCGCCTGACCGAGCCCGGTCGCGACGAGATCGAGCGGCTTGATCCGGACGATTCGCAAGCCGCGCAAGCCGCGTCGCCTCGCGAGCGCGAGGAGGGCGTGCAGCGGGCGCTGGCGGCCCTGCATCTGTACACGCGTGATCGCCAATACGTGGTCATCGACGACAAGGTGCAGATCGTCGACGAATCGACCGGCCGCGTCATGGCCGACCGAGCCTGGGAGCGTGGGCTGCACCAGATGATCGAGGCCAAGGAAGGCGTGGCGCTGACCGGCCGGCGCGAGACGCTGGCGCGCATCACCTATCAGCGACTGTTCCGCCGCTACCTGCGCCTGTGCGGCATGACCGGCACGGCCACCGAGGTCGCCGGGGAGATCGGCCGGACCTACGGCCTGTCGGTCGCGCGCGTCCCGCTGCACCGGCCCTCGCAGCGCCGGGTGGCCGGCGCGCGCTGCCTGCCCGACGCCGCCGCCAAGTGGCAAGCCGTGGCCGAGGCCGTGCGGCGCGTGGCGGTGGGCGAGCAGCGGCCGGTGCTGATCGGCACGCGCACCGTGGCGGCGTCGGAGGCGGTCAGCGCCGTGCTGCGCGAGCAGGGCCTCGCCCATGTGGTGCTGAACGCCAAGCAGGACCGCGAGGAGGCGCAGATCGTCGGCGCAGCCGGCCAGGCCGGCCGCGTGACGGTGGCCACCAACATGGCCGGCCGCGGCACCGACGTCGCGCTGGCACCGGCCGTCGCGCAGGCCGGCGGGCTGCACGTCATCCTGACCGAATATCACGACTCCGCCCGCATCGACCGCCAGCTGATGGGGCGCTGCGCGCGCCAGGGCGACCCGGGCAGCGGCGAGGCGCTCGTCGCCTTCGACGACGAACTGTTCATCACCCAGGCACCGTGGCTGACGCGCTGCCTGCGGGACTGGGCCGCCACGCGCGGCGGCGGGCTGTCCGGCCGGGCTATCGAGTGGCTGCGCTGGACCGCCCAGGGCGTGGCCGAGGCGCGAAACCGCGAGGTGCGGATGCAGACGCTGAGACACGACCGCGAGCTGGCGCGCATGCTGGCATTTACGGGGAGAGGGGAATGAGCGCAAGCAGCAGGTGGACGACGCGCGGCGCGCTGGCCGTGACACTGGCCCTGGCCGCGGGCCAGGCGCCGGCGGGCAGCTTCGAGTGCCTGATGGAAGCCTGGCAGGTTGTCGAGATCCGCAGCCCCGCCGAGGGCCTGATCGACACGGTCTTCGTGCAGCGGGGCGACACGGTCAGGAAGGGCCAGCCGGTGGTCGAGCTGCTGTCGGCGGTCGAGCGCTCGGCGGTGGAGTCGGCGCGCTACCGCGCCAACATGGAAGGGCCGGTCGCGCAGTCGCGCAACCGCCTCGACTATGCGAGCAAGAAGCTGGCGCGGGCCAACGAGCTGGCGCAGCAGAACTTCACCTCCGCCGAGGTGCGCGACCAGGCCGATGCCGAGCGCCGCATCGCCGAGAGCGAACTGCAGGCGGCCAACGAGAACCGCGAGCTGGCCAAGATCGAACACCGCCACGCGCAGGACCTGTTGAACCTGCGCACGATGGTCAGCCCCTTCAACGGCGTGGTCGTCGACAGGCTGCTCAACCCCGGCGACCTCGCCGAGTCCGGCACCGGCCGCAAGCCGGTGCTCAAGATCGCGCAGATCGACCCGCTGCGCGTTGACGTCGTGTTTCCCGCCAGCCTGTTCGGGCAGCTCAAGCCTGGCATGAAGGCCACCGTCGTGCCGGCGAGCATTGGCGGGCGCCACGTCGCCACGGTGAAGATCGTCGACAAGGTGATCGATGCCGCCAGCGGCACCTTCGTCGCGCGCCTGGAGCTTGCCAATCCGGGGAACGCCTTGCCGGGCGGCCTGCGCTGCCAGGCCGAGTTCGAGTCGCTGGCAGCCCCGGTGGGCGCGGCGCGCGGCGCGACGCGCTGAGCGATCACAGCCGCGGCTCAGGCCCACCGCCGGCCCGCGAGCCGCGCCGCCATGGGGGTTTGCGAGGGGCTTCCCGCTCGGCAAATGCCTAGTACGGTTGGGCCTGGAAAGAAATACCAATTAAGTGTCGATTTGTCACGCAAGGTTTGTCGGAGTGCGTACAGTCGACTGGAAATTGAGGGATGGAGCCGCGCTGCCCCGGGCCGGGCGCGCCGGCCGTTGGCCCTGACAGAAGACGCAAAAGCGAACAAAGGCAGGGCCGGCACCACCTGAAGCCGACTCCACGACGACCGCGCATCACACGGGTCGATTTCAGGTCAGCCGGCTTTGGAAGGACTGCACCATGCAGTGGATGCGTCAACTCGGTGCTCGTCTGGCCCAATCCCGCCGCGCGCGCGCGGCCAATACCCAACGGCTGACGCGGCGCACGAGCGTGTTGCTGGACGCGATGGAGCCACGCTTGCTGCTGTCGGGCGGGCCGACGCTGGACGGCGCGGGCGTGCTCACGGTGCTGGGCGACGCCAACGCCAACTCCGTGATGATCGAGCAGACGGCCGACGCGGGCGATGGCAGCGTGACCATCCAGATCAGCCTCGACGGTGCGGCCGCCGTGACCTTTGCCGGCGTCAAATCCTTGATCGTCGACATGGCCGGTGGTGACGACACGCTCCAGCTCGCCAGCAAGTTCACGGTCGCGGCCAGCCTGGACGGCGGCAGCGGCAGCAACACCCTCATCGGCGCAGACGTCGACAGCAACTGGACGGTCGCGGGCACCGACAGCGGCACCGTCGGCGGCAGCAGCTTCAGCAACTTCAAGCACCTGGTGGGCGGCAGCGCCAGCGACAACTTCGTCATCGAGCCGGCCGCCGTGCTGAGCGGCGACATCGACGGCGGCGGTGGCGACGATGCACTGCTGGCCAGCGACGACGCCAGCCATGCCTGGAGCGTCACGGGTGCGGACCAGGGCACGCTGGATGGCAGCGTGGTTTTTGCCGGCATCGCGAATCTGGTCGGCGGCAAACTGGACGACAGTTTCCTGATCGGCCCGGCGGGATCGGTCTCGGGCCTGATCGACGGCGGCCTGGACGACGCGCAGGCCGCGGTGGCGGCGGTGGACACGCTGAGCTTCGCCGGCCGCAGCAGCGCGATTGCGGTGGACCTGGCGGCCGAGACTGCGAGCGCTACCGACGTCGCCGGCTTCCAGGGCATCGATGCCCTCGTCGGCGGTGATGGCAGCGACGCCATCTCCGGCCCGGCGGAGGGCCGCGTCACCTGGACCCTCACCGGCGCCGACCGCGGCCGCGTGCAGGAGGTCGAGTTCGAGAGTTTCGAGAACCTGGTCGGCGCCGATGGCACGGCCAGCGACCTGTTCGTCTTCGAGGCGGGCGCCAGCCTGAGCGGCAGCGTCGCGGGCGGGGCCGGCACCTACGACAGCATCGAGGTGCAGAACGGCGTCGGCGGCAACTTCACCGTCTTCGACCCCACGGGCCTGGACGCGGCCGGCGTGCTCGACCTGCACGGCCAGCACATCGTCTACAGCGGCATCGACCACCAGGATCTCGTCGGCGGCGACGCCTTCGACAAGATCATCCGCGGCACGATCTTCGACGACCACATCGTTATCCAGGCTGCGCCCGGCGCGCCGGGATCGATGCAGGTCGTCTTCGTCGGCACCGACTTCTTCGACGGCACGAACTTCAGCGGCGGCATCGTCTTCGCCGACCCGGCGGACTCGCTGTCCGTTTACGGCATGGCCGGTGCCGACCAGTTCGAGATCAAGTCGCTCGACGCCGGCTTCAGCGCCGCGCTCAAGGTCTACGGCAGCCGCATGCCCGACGCGTCGGCCGCGCAGGTGCCGGTGGACGACGGCTTCGTGGACAGCGTCGAGATCAGCGGCAGCATCGATACCCATGACGGCCTCATCGACATCTGGGCCGACAACATCAAGGTCGATGACGGCGTGCAGGTCGACGCCGGCGCCGAAGACATCGTGCTGCGTGCGCGCAATATCGGCATCTCCGACCTCGAGAACCTCTTGCCGGTGTTTGCCACGACACGCGCGGTCAGCATCGACATCGGCGCCGGCGCCGGCGTTCATGGCGCGGGCATCTACCTGGTGTCCGAAGCCGCGGAGCAGAACATCGGCGACACCCTCGGCGCGCCTGCCGAGGTCACCAACTTCATCATCGAGCCGTTGGCCGACAAGTTCGCCAGCTTCACGGCCCTGCCCGTCAAGCTGCTCGTCAAGAGCTCCAGCTCGACCATCACCCTGCACGAAGGCGCCGTCCTCGACGGCAGCGGCACGGTGGGCCTGTACTCCACGGCGGGCGCCGATGCCTCCGGCGTCGCCGTCGGCAACCTCTTCAGCGTCGGCTACGCCCGCGCCAGCGCCACGTCCAACATCGACATGCAGGCCGGCGCGCAGATCATCGCCGGCGAGGCCGCGGTGCTCATCAGCACCGGCGAGGCCAATGCCGCGATGACGGCCGAGACCGAGCTCAGCCTGGATGCCTCCAAGCTGGCCGGTGGCGTCACCGGCAGCAGCCCCAAGGTGGCCGGCGCACTGGCCGTCAGCGACACCCATGCCATCTCGCATGTGACGGTCGCCAAGGGCGCCAGCATCACCGCCGGCAAGACGGCCAACGTCATCGCTACCGGCAACAGCAAGTCCGAATCCGAGGCCAAGTCGGGCCTGTTCGCCGACGGCGCCGCGGCGCTGGCTTTCGGCCTGGACTTCTCGAACGCCGACATCAAGACCTCGGTCGACGGCAGCATCACGGCCCTCGCCGACCCGGTGGCCGGCTACACGGTCAAGGTCGAGATCGACCCCACCGTGACCTGGAACGGCGTCGGCACGCCACCGGCCGGCTACGTCGACTACACCAACAACCGCATCTACATCGGTCCCAATGCACTGGTCGACGAAGACACGATCACCTACACCAACCGCCGCGGCACCAGCATCGGCGGCCTGGTCGACGGGCGCCAGTACTTCGTCGTCACCGACGATCCGGGCTGGATCAAGCTGGCCGAGAACCAGACCAATGCGCTGAAGGCCATCGCCGGCAGCCAGGCCGGCAATGTCGTCGACCTGCGCACCGACCTCGGCCCCGCCACGAGCGACAACGCGCTGAGCTTCGACGCGTCCAACGTGGACGCCGACAAGAACACCATCGCGCTGCAGCGCAACGGCGCGCCCGTCTTCAATACCTTCGAGCTCGGCCAGGCCGTCGTCTATCACGAGGCGGCCGGCTCGCACATCGACGGGCTGGTCGACGGCAACACCTACTACATCCTCGCCAGCACCAACGAGCAGGACTTGCAGGGCAACTCGCGCTTCGCCGACACCCAGGTGATCCGCCTGTCCGAGTCCGAGAACGAGTCGCGCGGCGGCGTGTCCATCGACCTCGGCCCCATCACCGGCAACAGCTTCCAGCTGGTGGCCAAGCACGTGCTCGACTCGGGCTACGCCACCGGCATCGGCGTGGTGGCCCAGCTCACGGCCGACAACAGCGCCACCGCCGAGGCCGGGCTCAAGAGCGAGGACACGAGCCCCAAGACCAAGTTCGCCGAGCTCAAGGAAAACCTCCCTAGCAACTACCTGTCCGGGCTGTTCAACATCCTCGGCAAGTCCTACAGCGAGCATGCCAGCGCGCCCAAGGCCGGTGCCAGCTCTTCACTCAGCGTGGCCGGCGCGCTGGCGTTGACATTCGCGACGGCCGACGTGCGCACCGACGTGCTCGGCGACGCGGTGCTCAAGTCCAACGAAGACCTCGAGGTCAAGGCCACCATCGACCAGGGCACCAAGCTCTCGGCGTCGAGCGAGACCGAGCCGCAGGAAGACAGCCAGGGCAACAGCAGCGGCACCAGCGCCGAGAACAGCGTCAGCGTCGCGATCGGCATCGGCATCATCAACAACACCGCGCTGGCCACGGTCCATGGCGGCGCCCAGCTCGACGCGCTGCGCGTGCTGCGCGTCATCTCCGAGGTCAGCTATCCGCTGACCACGCGCTTCGACCAGTTCGTGCCGCTGTCCTGGGGCGAGCTGACCGACTCGATCCGCAACGAGGGCGCCTCGGCGGTCACCAAGTACCTGAACAACAACCTGGGCGCGGTGGACGCCTTCTTCAACACCTGGACCGCAGCCACCTCCAAGGCCGAGAAGATCGGCGTCGCCGGCTCGGTGTCGGTGCTCGTCTACGACAACGATTCGCAAGCCGTGGTGCAGGGCGGCGCGCTGCTCAACCAGGACCTGGCCTGGCGCGACGACGCGCTCAACCCCCATCCCAACCAGGCGGCCGAGGCGGCCGACGGCAAGGGCGAGCAGGTGGTCAACGTGGAAGGCGCGAACTTCCAGCAGACCATCAACATGACGGGCATCTTCGCGCTGCCCGACCTGACGCTCGACGTCGTGCCCATCATCGGCCCGTCCCAAAAGGACGCGAAGCTGTGGGAGAAGAACCGGCTGAAAAAGGAACTCAGCCTCGATCCCTTCGGCGTCAGCGGCGACACCGGCGGCGCCGGTGGTGCCATCTTCATCAGCGTTCAGCACAACACCACCCACGCCATCATCGAAGACGGCGCCAAGGTCTACAGCGGGGCCGATGGCGGCCTGGACATCAAGGCCAAGGAGGCCATCCTCAACGTCAACCTCGCGCAGTCCTTCGCCAAGGGCAAGACCTTCGCCATCGGCGGGACCGTGCTCTATGCCGGCCAGACCAGCGACACGCTGGCGCAGCTGGGCAGCGAGGCCGAGGTGACCGGGCGCAACGTCGAGATCACGGCCGACGACCAGACGACCACGGCGACCTGGGCCGGCGGCATTGCCAAGGGCGAGTCCGTCGGCGTGGGCATCTCGGTGGCGGTCAATGACATCGACCGCAAGACCCGCGCCGTCATCGGCGACCCGGACGCCCTCGCCGGCAGCGGCATCGGCAACAGCAGCCACATCGAGGTCGAGGGCGGCGTCGACGTGCTGGCCCGCGTCGACGGTGACGTCTGGGCCTTCACCGTGGCCGGCGCCGTGGCCAAGGCGGCCAACGACAAGCCGGCCAATGCCACGCCGACCGCGGCGCCGGCCAGCCCGACGCCGGCGGGCGCCGCGCTACCGACGACGAAGGGCGGCAGCACCGCCGCCAACAGCAATGACGAACCCAAGACCGGCATCGCCGTCGCCGCGGCCGCGTCGGTCAACCTGATCAGCGACACCGTCCAGGCCTCGGTCGCCGATGCCGGCCAGGTCCACGCCGGCTTCGTGGCCGTCGATGCGGACAACCGCATGGGCCTCGTCTCCGCCACCGGCGGCGTGGCCTTTGCCAAGGTCAACAGCGGCAGCACCGCGGCCGGGCTCGCCGGGGCCTTCAGCCTCAACCAGATCGACGGTAGTACGACGGCGGCCGTGCAGGACACCGGCTTCGTGCTCTCGGGCGAGGACCGCAGCGCCGCGACGAGCGAAGACACGCTGCGTGTGCGCGGCGAGAACAGCCAACACATCTTCTCGCTGGCCGCGGGCGGCGCGGGCGCCGTGGCGTCCGGCAGCAGCGGTGGGTCCGGTAGCGGCGGTGGCGGCGGTGGCAGCGGCTCGACCGCCGTGGCCGTGGCCGGCTCGGTGACGATCAACCTCCTCGACGGCGGAACCTATGCGCTGCTCGGCGACAGCACGGTCTCGCTGCTCGAGGGCGACGCCCTCGTCGAGGCGAGCGACGCCGGCACCATCACGGCCGCGGCCGGCGGACTCTCGTTCGCGTTTGCCAGCGGGCAGCAGGGCAGCTCGTCGGCGCTGGCCGCGGGCATCTCGGTTGCGGTCAACACCATCCATGGCGGCGCGCATGCCGTGGTCGACAAATCCACGCTGACCTGGGCGGATGGCGCCGAGGGCGAACTCAAGGTTGAGGCCAGCAGCTCGCAGCAAATCAATGCCTACACGCTGGCCGCCGCACTGGCCGGAGCCATCGGTTCCCAAGGGTCCGGTGCCGCGGGCGCCGGTGCCGGCTCGGGATCCGTCAACCTCATCGACGCCAGCACCGAGGCCGCACTGCGCGACAGCAGCGTCACGACCGGCATCGGCGGCGTCGACGTGGCGGCCTCGGACGAGTCGCAGATCCAGGCGCTCGCCGGTGGCATCGCCGCCGCGGTCGGCGTCTCCACGCAGAGCAGCGCCGCCGGCATCGCCTTCGGTGCGGCCTTCGCGGTCAACGAGATCGGCTTCAGCGACAGCGACCTGGTGCTGGCCGAGGTCAGCAACAGCAGCGTCCACAGCGGCGGCGAGCTCAAGGTCGACGCCACCTCGCTGGCGCGCATCTACGCCTTCACCATGGGCGTGGCGGCCAGCGGCAGCGCTTCCACCAGCGGCAGTGCGCTCAGCGCCAGCCTGGCTGGCTCGGGGTCCTACAACCGGATCCGCAACAAGACCCTGGCCCGCGTGCGCGACGGCAGCAAGGTCGAGGCCGAGGAGGCCATCTCGGTCGCGGCCAGCGATGACTCTTCCATCCTCTCCGTGGCTGGCGCCGAGGCGGCTTCGATCGCCATCAGCGAGAGTTCGTCGTCCCTTGCCGTCGGCCTGGGGCTGTCACTGACGCTGAACGACGTCGCCAATACGACGCAGGCCGCGGTCGAAGGCGCCGAGCTGACGACGGCGGGCGCCATCGAGGTCAAGGCCGACAGCACCGCCGAGATCCAGTCGCTGGCCTACGGCTTCGCCGTCAGTGCCGCCGTCAGCGGCGACGCCTCGGCGATCGCCGCGGACGCCACGGGGGCGGTCAGCTTCAACACCATCGACAACACCGTCCAGGCCACGATCGGCGACGGCGCGACCGAGGTGGCCGGGCCCGTCACTGCCGGCGGCGACATCACCGTCGAGGCGAACGACACGTCGACCACCGAGGCAGTTGCCATCGCCGCTGCGGCCAGCATCGCGGGCAGCACCAGCGCCACGGCGATCTCGGTGAACATCGGCCTGGCCCTGGCACACAACCGCATCGCCAAGACCGTCGATGCCAGCATCGTCAACGTGCCGGAGCTGCACACCGGCGGGCACGATGTTGTCGTGGCAGCCCACGACGCCTCGTCCATCACGGTCACCTCCGTGGCCGCGGCCGCATCCGTCGCCATCGGCGGCACTGCCGTCGGCGTGGCCGGCGGTGCCTCCGAGTCGACCAATGTCGTGCTGTCGCACACCACCGCCCACATCGATGGCAGCGAGGTCGGCAGCGCTGCCGACCCGGTCGGCAAGGTGGAGGTAGACGCCAGCAGCTCGGCCAAGATCGACGCGACCATCGCCGGCGTGGCGGTGGCGGTGGGTGCCGGCACCGATGGTGTCGGCGTCGCCGCGGCCGTCGGTATTGCCGTCGCACGCAACTTCATCGGCTGGGATCCTGACGCGCCGGGCTTCACCGCCGACGTCGATGTGCCGGCGCATGACGACAAGAACGCGCCGCTGCTCGCCCAGCTCGACCCCGGCCTGACCGTGCGCGTCGTCGACGGCGCACTGGCCGGCGACATCTACGAATACGTCGGGCCCCAGGTCACCGACAGCGACCCCGACAACGCAGGCGCCCAGGGCTTTGACCTGCGCATCCAGCAGTTCCGCGACACGCGGCTGTGGAAGCAGGTCAACGTTGCCAAGAATTCGTCGCAGATCGAGGCCTCGCTCGGCGACAGCGGCGTGCATGCGTCCGGGGAATTGTCGATCGGCGCCCATTCCACCGAAACCATCGACGCGACGGTCATTGCCGTGGCGGCGGGCGTGGGCGGCGGGACCGAGGTCGGCATCGCGCTCAGCGGCGCGGGCTCCTACGCCGAGAACAAGATCGCCAACGATGTCCAGGCCTTCATCGATCATGACGGCAGCGACGGCATCCACGCCGCCAGCGTCCAGATCGTGGCCGACGACTCACCGGGCATCGATGCGATTGCCGGTGCCGCATCGCTGGCGGCCGGTTTCGGCGCCGAGGCCGGCATCGCGGTGTCCATTGGACTGTCGCTTGCCTTCAACGAGATCGACAACAACGTCGACGCCTTCGTGCGCCACGCCGATACGGGGGTCTTCACCACCGACGGCGGCGTCACCATCAGCGCGCTGCAGCAAGGCCGTCACCTGTTCGACGTGAACCTGGGCGGCTCGCTGACGGCCGAGGACCTGCACAACGCCGCCACTGCCGATGAGGATCTCGGCTCCACGGCCAATGTCAACGAAGCGACGGAGGATGCCAAGGGCGACACCGTGCTGCTGGGCAAGCTGCGCACGGCGATCGACAGCGCGCTGCAAGCCGATGGCCTGGCGCCGCTGGCCGTCACCGAGACGGTCACGCCCGAGGCCATGCTCACGCCCGAAACGGGTCATCTCGCCATCGCCGGCATCCAGGGCGGCAACCAGCTCGTCTTCAACGTCTCCCATCCCTTTGCCACCGGCGACAAGATCGTCTACGACAGCAAGGGCGGCCCGAACATCGGCGGCCTGGTCAGCGGTCAGACCTACTACGCCATCAATGTCAGCGGCAAGGTGATCGAGCTGGCAAGCTCGTTCGCGAATGCGAAGGCGTCCGTGCCGGTTGCCATCCCGCTGACGGCACCGGCGGGCGGCTTCGGCGGCCAGACGCTGCGGCGCCTGTACAACCTGACCGACGGCAGCACGGTCAAGGCCGCTGGCGGCGTCTACCGCTACGTCGGCAGCGATGCCGATGGCAAGGACGCGAACCTCGCCACCCAGAACTACGGCGACACCGCCCACTGGCTCAAGCTCGACAAGCTCAAGGTCTCCGAGGCGGTGCCGGGCAGCAGCTGGGTGGTGGTGGCGCCCGACGGCCGGACCTTCGTGCTCGAACGCACCAGCGCCGAGGGCGCACCGCTGACCGTGAGCGTCAGCAAGGGTTCCATCGACGCCGTGTCGGCCGCGGGCTCGGTGGCCATCGGCCTCGGCACGGCCGGCCTTGCCGTCAGCGGCGCCGGTGCCGTGGCGCAGAACGTCATCCTGGGCACGACCAATGCCTTCGCCGAGGACAGCACGCTGCACAGCGCTGGCGAGGTGGCCCTGACCGCCAGCAGCACGGCCAAGATCTCGTCCACCGTCGTGTCCTTGTCGATCGCGGTGGGTGTGGGCGAGGTGGGCGTGGGTGCGTCCATCGGCATCTCTGTGGCGCGCAACTTCATCGGCTGGGAACCGGGGGCCGCCGACAGCACGCCGATGCAGGTGCGGGCCTACCTCAGCGATGCCAGCGTGATTGCCGATGGCGCCGTCACGCTGACCTCACTGGCCGAACAGACGATCGACTCGCTGGTGCTGGCGGGGTCGGCCGCCGTCGGTGCCGGCGGCGTCGGCCTGGCCGCCAGCGGCTCGGGCGTGTTCTCCGAGAACCGTGTCGCCGCCGATGTCGAAAGCGCGATCGGTGGCACGGGCGGCAGCGTCGAGGCCACGTCAGTCTCGCTGACGGCCGAGAACCGCTCAGACATCAGCGCCTTCGCCGGCGCGATCGCGGTCGCAGTCGGCGCAGGCGGCGAGCTCGGCGTGGCCGTCTCGATCGGCCTGTCGCTGGCCGAGAACACCATCGACAACACGGTGCTGGCCAGCGTCGCCGGCGTCGATGTGCGTGCCACGCAGGGTGCGATAGAGCTGGAGGCCACGGACGCTGCCACCATCCGCGCGGTGTCCGCGGCCGCCTCGGTGGCCGTGGGCATCGGCGGCGCGGTCGGCGTCGGCGTTGCCGGCGCCGGCGCGCTGGCGGAGAACGTCATCCTCGGCCGTACCGACGCCACCTCGTCGAACGCCGTGCTGACCAGTGCCGGCAACGTCTCCATCGTGGCCGATGACAAGTCGTCGATTGACGCCATCATCATCTCCGCCGCGGTGGGCGTCGGCGGTGGCGGTGAAGCCGGCGTCGGCGCCTCGATCGGCGTGGCGCTGGCGCGCAACTTCATCGGTGCGCGTGACCATGTCGACCGGGCCCATGACTACCTGTCCACCGACAGCGTGCTCACGCTGGCCACGGGAAAAACCGTCAGTGTGGTCGACGGGCCGCGAGCCGGCGACATCTACGAATACATCGGCGATCCGCTCAGCGTCAGCTTCGACTATTCGAGCTCGAGCAATCCAGCCCAGGTCAAGACGGGTGAGCGCGTCAAGCGGCTTGCCGGCGTGGGTGGCGCCAGCACCGACGCCGTCTTCCAGTACGTCGGCGCCAGCCCGCTGACCGGAGCCAACCTGAGCACGCAGGACTACTCCGACACCAAGCTGTGGCGACAGGTCACCGCCGTGCAGGCCGACTTCTCCGACGCCACGGCCTGGAGGCTGGTCAATCTGGCGAGTTCGCCGCTGCAGGTGCATGCCAGCGCCGAAAACACCGCCATCCATGCCGGCGGCGCGCTGGCGCTGCAGGCCACCGGCGACCAGACGGTCAATGCATTCGTGTTGGCCGGCTCGGTGGCGATAGCGGCCGGCGACCAGTTCGCGCTCGCCGCCGCCGGCGCCGGCGCGGCCAGCGACAACCGCATCACGACGGACGTGGCGGCCTACATCGATGGCGGCGGCGCCACCGGCATCGAGTCATCGTCGCTGAGCGTCCATGCCGGCGACATCTCGCACATCAAGGCCGACACGGCAGCCGTCTCGGTGGCCGCGGCCTTCGCCGGCCTGGGCGGCGCGGTGGCCGCGGCCATCGGCGTTTCGCTGGCCAATAACAGCATCGACAACTCGGTAGCGGCCTATGTCGCCGACGCCTCTGTGTCGACCACCGCCGGCGACATTGATATCGCAGCGACGGAGAACGCCAGCATCGACTCGGTGTCGGTGGCGGCATCGTTGGCGGTCGCCGCGGCGCTGGGCGCCGGTGCCGTGGCCGGCGCGGGCGTGGCTGCCACGAACAGCATCGGCAACACGGTCGATGCGCATGTTCTCGATGCGACGCTGCTGCACAGCGCCGGCGCCGTCCGCGTCGCCGCCGACGACACGGCCAGCATCTCGGCGAAGAATGCCTCGGTCGCCGTGGCCTTGAGCGAGATCGGCATTGCGGTCGGTGTGCTGCTGGCCGACAACGACGTCCACGACGACGTGTTCGCGTCGATCGGCGGTTCGTCGGTCAAGGCCGACGGTGGCGATATCGCCGTCACCGCTCACGATGTCCCGAGCGTTGTCACCAAGAGCGTGGTGGCCGCGGTCTCGACGACGGCTTCGACCGCGGTCGGCATCTCCCACGCGAGCATCGGCGGCACGACAAAGGCGCAGATCGATGCGTCGACGCTCAGCGCCATCGGTCACCGGGTCACCGTGGCAGGCAGTTCCAGTGCCGACATCGACGCGCTCACCGTCGCCGCGTCCGGCGGCACGATCGGCGTGGCGGCCGTGGTCTCGGAGGTCGAGATCGGCGGCTCGACGCTGGCCGAGGCGACCGGGCAGTCGACCATCATCTCCAACGGCCTCGACGTCCTTGCCGACTCGAGCAACACCGCGACGCCGACCAGCGACGTGTTCGCGATCGGCCTGGCCGCCGGCGCCGGCGTCAGGTCTTCGAGCACGATTGACCGCACGACCAAGGCCTTGGTGGGCGACAACGCCCACGTGTCCACCGGCACGGGCTCCATCGTCATCGACGCGCACAGCAACTCGCACGCGACGGCGTCCACCACCGGCGTGGCCGCCGGCGTCGGCGTCGCCATCAACGTGGTGCTGGTCGACGCGACCATCAATGCCGAAACCACGGCCCGCATCGGCGCCGGCGCCGTGGTTCAAGGCGGCGCGGTGTCGGTGACGTCCGAGGCGACGAATACCGTCGATGGCAGCACGCTGGGCCTGGCGCTGTCCGGCCTCTTGTCGGTCAGCGCGGTGAAGCAGGAGGCACGCATCGGCAGCCACACCGGCGCCGACGTCGGCGCCACCGCCTCCATCGACGCGGCCAGCCTGCATGTCGCGGCGCAGGCCGACAACACCGTCACGGCCGACGTCGTCTCGTTCGCGGCCAGCTTCCTGGCCGGCGGCGCCGGCGTGTCGGCGCTGGCCGAGATCACGGCGGGCAGCCTGACCGAAGCCAGCGTCGGCGCCGGTGCCCAGATCCGCCTGTCCGGCGCCATGGACGTTGGCGCGACGGCCCACAACACGGCCGAGGCCTCCGCCAAGGGTGGCGCGGCGGGTGCCTTCGCCGGCATTTCGGTGATGCTGCCCGAGGCGCATGTGCACGGCGCCACGCGCGCCACCATGGACGGCAACGTGCTCGCGGCCAGCAGCGTCAGCATCACGGCCGATGGCACGAACTTGGCCGAAGCCATCGATCTGTCGGTCAACATCTCGGCCGGCGTCAGCCTCGGCATCACCGGCGCCACGGCCGAGATCGCGTCGGACTCCGGCGTGCTGGCCCGGGTCGGCGCCACCGGCGGCGTCGCCACATCGGGCGCACTGCATATCGACGCCACGTCAAGCAACACCGCGCACGCCAAGTCCGACGTCGGCTCGGGCGGCCTGGTCGGTGTCGGCTCGTCGCGCCTGAACGCCACCGTTGGCGCCGGCACGCAGGCGGCGATGGACGGCAACGTCAGCCACGCCACCTCGGTGGCCCTCAGCGCGACCGGCACCAACACCAGCAATACCGAGGCCCTGGGCATCGCCATTGGCCTGGGCGGCGGCGTGGGCATCGCGCCCACCTCCAGCGTCACCGACGCCGCGGTGGTGCAGGCCACGCTGGGCGGCGGCGCCCGCATCAACGACAGCGGCGCCGCGGTGGAAGCGCGCGCCAGCAGCACAGACCACAGCGCGGCCAGCGCCACCGGCGTCAGTGTGGCCGGGCTGTCCATCAACATCATCAACGTCGACTCCACCACCGCGGGCGCCACGCGCGCCACGGTCGGCGACGGCGCGGTGCTGCACGTGCGCTCCCTGCTGCTCGACGCGGCCGCCACGACCACGCCCTCGTCCAGCGAGACCAGCGTCGGCGTCGGCCTGATCGCCGGCGCTCAGGCCGACACCCATGTCAGCGACAGCCACACGGTGTCCGCCACGCTGGGCCAGCTCGCCGTGGTCGACGCAGTCAGCGACATCAGCCTGATCGCGACGAGCACCAGCCAGGGCAATGCCAACGTCGTGTTGGGGTCCGGCGGCCTCGGTGCCGGCGTCGGGTCGTCGGCGCGGGTCGACCTGACGCCGCACGTCACCGCCTCCATCGGCCAGGGCGCCACGGTGACCGCGGGCGGCGACGTCAAGGTCGATGCCGAGTCGCACCGCGCCGCGGCCAATGTGTCCACCAAGGGCGCGGCCGTCGGCGGCGTGGCCGTCGGCACGATCGACAACCATGGCTACGTCACGCCCACGGTGCGCGGCTTCATCGACAGCGCCGCGACCGTGGTCGCAGGCGGTCGCGTCGACGTGCTGGCCGACATCCTGGCCAAGACCGACACCGGTGGCGTCACGCTCGATGACAACTTCCAACCCCTCACCGACGTCGACACGTCGGCCGACACGATCCGCTTCGTCTCGCACGGCCTGACGACCGGCGACGTGGTCACCTACGACCCCAACGGCAACACGCCGCTGCAAACCGCCGGCGGCGCGCTGCAAAGCGACCGCAACTACCGCGTCATCACCGTTGACGGCGATCACGTGAAGCTGGGTGCGACCTTCGGGGCCGGCGCCGCCGACACCGGCTCGCTGTTCAGCCCCGGCGTGGGCGTGGACGGCGCGCGCGACGTGATCCGCTTCGCGGCGCCGCATGACCTCGTCACCGGCGACGCGGTGCGCTACGAGCCGGGCTCCACCGCCAGCATCGGCGGCGCAGCCCTGAACGCGGCCGGCACCTACTACGTGCGCGTGCTGGACGACTTCACGATCAAGCTCTTCACCACCCAGGCCGGTGCGACGGCCGCGCCGGTGGCGTTCGACCCGTCGGCCTCGGCCAACGTCGTCACGGCCGACGGATTCATCCACCTGTCCGGCTTCACCGACGGCCAGGCGGTGAGCTATGTCGCCCCGGCGCCGACCGCCTTCAGCAGCATCCAGGTCGACACCAACGGCAACCGGGACACCGACGCCAACATCACCGCCGGCAATCCGGCGCTGACGACCGTCAACAACGACAGCCTCTACCTGGCCCGCTTCGACACCAACG
Source organism: Burkholderiales bacterium (assembly GCA_019509985.1). Classification (GTDB taxonomy): domain Bacteria; phylum Pseudomonadota; class Gammaproteobacteria; order Burkholderiales; family Burkholderiaceae_C; genus Pelomonas. The sequence continues at coordinate 21,192 of JAEKLF010000051.1, forward strand.
GCAACTACGTCGGCGGCTCCGGCTATGTCACCGGCGACAAGGTCAGCTACTTCACGAACGGCACGGCGATCGGCGGCCTGAGCAACGGCGCGACCTACTACGCCCTGGCCGTCGACGCCGACAAGATCCAGCTGCTGCCGAGCTACGCCTCGCTGGCCAGCGTGTCCTTCAACCGCGTCGCCAATGCCGCCGACACCATCGTGCGCAACGACGGTGGCAACTGGGCGAACGACGGCTTCGCGGCCGGCCAGCAGATCGTCATCAGTGGCACGGCGAACAACAACACGACGCTGACCATCCTGAGCGTCAATGGCAACACGCTGAACTTCGCCGGCGACGTCGTCGCCAACGAAGCCAACCACGTCGCGACGCTGCGCGGCACGGCGCTGTCGCTGACGCCTGACAAGTCCGTCATCACCACGCCCGGCGCCACACCTGCCGGCCAGGCCGCCCAGCACGCGCTCGTGCGCCAGACGCTTGGCGCGCTGCAGGCCGGCGTGACCTACTACGTGCGCGATGCCGGCACGCCCGGCCAGTTCAAGCTCGCGGCCACGCCAGGTGGCGCGGCCCTGGACGTCAGCGACATCGGCCGCAGCGGCCAGCATGCCTTCGGCGGCGCCGGCATCAACCTCGCGGGCTCCGGCGGCACGCAGGCGCTGCACATCGATCTCGTCGGCCCGCTGCCGGGGGGCGTCGACAAGTTGCTCGGCGCCGGTGGCACGTCGCTGCGCCTGCTCAGCCCGCCGGCGGGCGACGGCACTTCGCACGCCAGCGTGGACTTCGGTTCGGGCGGCGGCGTGGCCATCAACCTGCCGACGGCGCGAATCACGATCACCAACGATGCGCAGGCCCATGTCGCGGCCACGCTGGTCGATGCCGGGACGGGCATCACCGTGGCGACGCACTCGGTCAGCAAGGGATCGGCCTATGTCTCCGCCGTCGGCGGCGGCGGCATCTCGGCGATGAAGGACCAGGACAGCGTCGACGTCACCAACACCAGCAAGGCCTGGCTGGCCGACGGCGCGGTGCTGAAGTCGCGCGGCCACGTCGCCATCCTGGCCGACTCGTCGATCGACACCCATGTCTATGCCAATGCCGAGGGCGGCGGCGTCGGTGCGGGCTCGAACGCCAGCGCCACCACGACCGTCGACAACAACAGCGCCAACGGCCACGGCACGCTGAGCTCGGTGGGGCAGGGCGCGCAGATCGACGCCGACACGCTGACGCTGAACGCCCAGGTCTCGCACCTGTCGACCTATGCCCACAGCCACGCGCTGGCCGGCGGCTTCGTCGCCGTGGCGATCTCGGACGCGAACATCCAGACCGACTCGACGGTCACGACCCTCATCGGCGCGGATGCGCGCATCCGCAGCGCGCGCGGCGTGGACATCGGTGCCTTCCACCGCGACACGCATGCGGACCGGCACACCCAGGCGATCCCCATCGCCTTCATCCCCATTCCCATCAACACCGGCGACAACCACACCCACCTGGCCGACCTGGTCAGGGCCGTCGTCGGCGCACGCATCCAGACCGCGCCGCGCTCCAACAGCGACACGCCGCTGCGCCGCATCAACGGCGGCGACACCGACGCCACCGGCTCGGGCGTCAACGGCAGCTACAACCAGCTGGCCCTGCTGGTGCAGTCCGACGACGTGAACGTCTCGGACGCCGACCAGTCGCGCAAGATCCAGTGGGACGCCGACGTCGAGGTGTCCGCCGGGCCCAGCCCCGAGGTGCTGATCGATGCCAATGGCAATGTCGTCAAGCAAATCGGCGCGACCGTGACGCTGGGCGCCGGCGTCAATGGCGACGCCACGGTGAGCGACATCGGCGGCGCCGGCGGCGGCCAGGCCTTGTTCATCGCCAACCAGATCCTCAACGACCCGCCCAACCCGGCCACGCCCGACTTCCGCGCGCTGTTCCAGTTCGCCGACACCTACAGCGGCGTGACGATCACCAACCTGTCGACGCGCCGGCTGCAGATCAACAACATCAGCCTCTACGGCGGCGCCGATCCCTTCATCGACCTGCAAGCCATCGGCGGCAGCCCGGTCGCCAACCTGACCTTCGACCTGCGCCGCACGGTGGCGCCTTCGACCGTGGTGGTCCAGAACCTGAACACGCAGGCCGGCTTCGCGCCGGACATCGTGCTCAACGGCACCATCGAGAACCCGATCGGCCAGACGATCATCACCGCGAAGACCGGCGACATCGTCGCGGCCACGGCGCGCGACCAGTTCATCGGCGGGCGCACGACGCTGATCCGCACACGCGACCTGACGCTTGACGCGCAACACGGCACGATCGGCTACGACGCCCAGAACCCCGGCGTGATGAACCACCTGCCGGTGGACATCGTGCAGGGCCCGCTGGTCTCGTTCGACTCGGCACACCAGCTCGAAACCGGTGATGCCGTCGTCTACCACGCCAGCCCCGACAGCGCGGCCCTCGGCGGCCTGAGCGACGGTGCCACCTACTACGTGATCCGCCTGGACGACCTGCGCCTGCGCCTGGCCTCGTCGGCGGCCAACGCGGCCAACGGAGTCGCCATCGCGATCGACCCGGCCAACATCGACCTCGGCACGCACACCATCACCCATGGTGCGACGACGCTGGCCATCACCAGCGGCATCCGCCTGGTGGCGCAGGCCGGCAGCGACGACTTCATCGACCTGAAGGGCCGGCTGCGCGACCCGGCCGCCGCGCTTGGCGGCGCCGCCCATCCGAACCCGCACAACTTCGACATCGACCTGATCCGCGCCGGCATGACCGGCAACGGCAGCGCCAACGTGATCCTGCAGACCGGCGTGCTCGAAGTCGCGGTCGGCAATGCCGGCGGCGTGCGCGTTCGCGCCACCACCGGCCCGGCGGTCGACAAGCCCTTCTACAACCAGTTCCGGCCCGACCTGCCGGCCAACGCGACCTTCGGCGCGGCGGTCGACGTCGGCTTCTTCGGCGGCAATGGCGGCAGCTCGACCATCAAGGCCACCTACAACTTCGTGAACCCCAACGGCCACACGGCGGGCCTGGTGGCCGACGGCAGCGCGACGACGGGCAACATCATCGTCACCGCGGCCGATTCGACGCCGGCGGCGCCGCAGGTCAACGTCACCGGCATCACCGAGATCCTGGGCCTGGGCCACATCGACGTGCTGACCAACGGCTTCGTCACGCTGACCGAGCAGACCGGCGACATGCGCGTGGGCAGCATCACGTCCACGGCCAACGACGTGACGCTGACGGCGCCGCTGTCCATCGTCGATGCACTGGCCGATGCCGATGCCGACGTCACTGGCGTCAACATCACCCTGAAGGCCGTCGCCGGCCTCGTCGGTTCGACCGGCAACTTCCTCGAGATCAACCTGCTCGACACGGTGGACGGCGTGGCCCAGAGCGGCACGCTGACGGCCGAGGCGCTGCAATCCCTCTACATCGAAGAGACCGTGGGCGACCTGCGCGTGAACACGGTGCTGTCGCACAGCGCCGACGTGACGCTGGCCGCGCGCGCCGGCTCCATCGTCGACGCCAACGCGCTGCAGGTCGCCGACGGCGACGGCCGCATGGTCGACAAGCCGAACATCGTCGCCGTCAACATCGACCTGCGCGCCAACGGCGGCAGCATCGGCACGACCGGCGACGACCTGGACATCGACAGCGGCGTGCTGGACGGCGCCCATGTCTTCGGCCGCCTCTACGCCGAAGCCGACCAGAACATCTTCATCACCGAGTCCAACGACGAGCTGAACGTGCTCGGCGCCAAGGCCGCCGCGGGCGACCTGCGCCTGACCGTTCCGGACACCTCGCTGACGCCGGTGTTCGCCAACGGCGACCCGTCGCAGACCACCACCGCCGGCCATGGCGAAGACCTGGTCCTGCTCGATGCGGTCGCGGCTCTCGCCCACCTCCGCGAGGGCCAGACGCTGTCGATCACGGGCTCGGAGATCACCGCGGCGCTGTCGATCGCGCTCTGGGTCGGCGACAACGTCGTCACCTCGGCCAGCGGCCGTGTCGTCGCGGGCAAGAGCATCACCATCCGTGGCGACCAGCGCCGCAGCGGCGACAGCGTGGTCCCGACCGATGCCGACGCCGGCTTCGGCACTCACATGCTGTTGCGCGGCACGATGGGCCTGCTCGGTGCACCGGCCGACGTGACGCAGGCCAACGCGGACGCCAAGGGCTTCACGCAGATCTACGGCCACGACGACGCCGACTTCTTCGTCTTCGACCGCACCCGGCTGGACGCGAACACCCGCGTCTACGGCAGCGCCTCGGCGACGGCCGGCGCGCTGCAGGCCCCGACGGCGCACGATGGTGAGGATCACTTCCTCGTCGACCACCTGCAGTCCATGCATGTCGACCGCAACGGCGTGGGCGACACGCTGGTGCTGGACGGCCAGTCCGACACCGACGGCTACGAGGTCCGCACCGCCGGCAGCCTGAGCGCCAACCCGCAGAACTACGTCATCGACGTGCTCGACACCGGCGCGCGCGAAAACGGCGCCGACGAGCTGAAGATCCTCGGCTTCGACAGCGCCATCAATGGCGCCGGCCTGCCCACGGACGACATCTTCCTGCTGCGCGGCATGAACGCGATCCCGAGCGAGTCGGCCACCGCGCCGGCCTTCGTCGCGCTGCTGCACGGCAGCCTGGCGCAGGCCATGGCGGGCAACGGCCCTGCACAGGTCGAACGCATCAACTACGACCAGCAGCTCAACGGCCGGCTGATCGTCGAAGGCCTGGGCGGCAACGACTACTTCGCCGTCGACGACAACAGCGTCATCACCACGCTCGACGGCGGCGCCGGCAACGACAACTTCCAGATCGGCCAGATCTACGGCAGCCAGCGCAATCTGGCAGCCAACCTGGCGTCGACGGACGTCTTCGGCACGATTGCCACCACGCGCGGCTACCTCAGCCGCGGCACCAGCGCGTCGCTCGTCGCCGAGGGCGGCAGCGGCGACGACGTCTTCCAGGTCTACAGCAACCAGGCCGCGCTGCGCCTGGAGGGCGATGACGGCGACGACCTGTTCATCGTGCGCGCCTTCGCCCTCGCCCAGACCAATGCCGATGGCACGATCAAGACCGATGCCAATGGCGTGGCGCTGGTGGCGCTGACCGGCGGCAGCTCCTCGGCGGCCACCAGCACGCTGGTCGGCGGCGCCGGCAACGACTTCATCCAGTACAACATGAACGCGCCGGTCTCGATCGACGGCGGCGCCGGCTTCGACAAGGTGCTGGTGCTGGGCACCGAGTTCGGCGACAGCTTCGTCATCACCGACCAGGGCGTCTACGGCGCCGGCGTCAACGTCAGCTACAGCAACATCGAGGTCCTGGAAGTCGACGGGCTGGAGGGCGACGATCACTTCACGGTGCAGAGCACGCCCTACGGCGTGGCGACGCACATCATCGGCGGCCTCGGCAACGACGTCTTCAACGTCGCCGGCGACGTCACCGACGTCATCGCGACGCAGGAGCTCGAAGGCCAGAGCGCCGTCATCAACCACCAGGCCACCGCCATCGGCGACCTGGGCTACGACGGCCTGCTGGTGCCCGGCATCAACCTCAATGTGGCCGGGCTCGACGGCGGCGGCGCCGGCGGCCTCAGCGGCAATGTCGTCATCACCGAATCGGGCGGCAGCAGCCTGGTGCGCGAGACCAGCAGCGGGGACTGGGGCACGGTCGACAGCTATGGCGTGCACCTGGCGGTGGCGCCCGCCGCCGGCACCCGCGTCTACGTGACCGTGAGCGCCGCGCGCTCGCCGCAGGAGGAGCAGGACGACGCCGGCCGCGGCGACTCGGTGCTGGTCTCCAGCGACCCGGGCAGCTTCGTGCGCAAGCCGCTGCTGGACGGCCAGCCGACGACCGTGCGCAACCGGACCCTGGTGCTGGTGTTCGACTCGACCAACTGGCAGACCGACCAGACCGTCTACGTCGCCGCCGCCAACGACCAGCAGGCCGAAGGCACCCGCGTCGTCACCGTCAGCCAGAGCGTGCAGGCCGCGGTGATCGACCCGGCCGCCGCCAGCGCCGCAGCCCAGGCCGCGACGCTGAAGGCCTACGACGCCATCCCGGTGAAGAACGTGCTGGTCACGGTGATCGACAACGACACCGCCGGTATCCTGCTCACCGAGTTGAGCCAGAACGCCTACGACACGGCCACGACCGTGCTCGAGGGCGCGGCCCACGGCATCACCGACAGCTACATGGTCGAGCTGACCAAGGCGCCGACGGCCGACGTTGTGGTCCAGCTCAACTACGACCACAAGCAGCTGCAGCTGTCGCGGGACAGCATCACCTTCACCAAGGACAACTGGAACCTGCCGGTGACGGTGCTCGTCACGGCGTTCGACGACACGCTGCGCGAGGACGCCAAGCTCTCGCTGATCACCCACAGTGTGCTCAGCAGCGCCGATCCCGGATACTTCGCCGGCGGCAAGAGCCAGGTCCAGCAGACCCTGCCCGTCAAGGTCTATGACAACGACGTGCCGGGCGTCATCGTCCAGCAGAGCAACGGCAACACCTTGGTCAGCAACGGCGTGCCCGACACCTACACCGTGCGCCTGACCAGCGCGCCGACGGGCCCGGTGACCATCGCGGCCCTCAACGACGGGCTGACGAGCGAATCGGCGCTGCAGCCCTTCACGGCCAGCAACTGGTGGATCCCGCAGGTGGTCACGGTCACGGCCGTGGTCAACCCGCCCGCGAGCGTCCAGCACCCGGGCAGCAAGCAGTTCGCCGTGCAGCCGCATCTCTTGTCCGAGATCAAGGGGCCGCTGCAGATCGACGGCGGTGTCGGCGCGGCCCTGCATCCGCTGACCGAGGCCGTGCTGCTGCCGGCCGAGAAGAACGCCGGCGTGTTCAAGATCGCGGTCCAGCCGCCCGAGAACACGGCCATCGACGTGCTCAACGTCTTCGACGACTCCAGCCAGGAGGACAAGAAGGGCGTCCTCACCGGCACCGCGCTGACCGGCTTCGGCCTGGCCGGCGCGCTGCATTTCGACCAGGTGGCCTTCGGCGAGAACGCCGACTTCCCGGCCGGCATCACCTACGGCAAGGCCGGCAGCAACGGCGCCGCCGACAGCTCCAACATCGAGGTCTTCAACCTGATGATGGGCTCGGGCAATGACTGGCTGAACATCACCAGCACGCTGCACACCGATGCCCTGCACGGCGGCCTGACCCTGATCCAGGGCGGCGGCAACATGGCCGTGCAGGCGCCGGTGGCCGGGGCCTACACGGGCAGCATCGTCGGCGACACGATCATCGCCAGCGGTACCAGCGGCGGCCCGACCTCGCCGCTGGTGATCTACGGCGACACCTCGCAGGACGCGGCCTGGTACGCCGGCCGCCCCTACGCCGCGGACACCCTCGACACGCTGGTGCTCGGGCCCAACCCGCTGCAGCCGGCCGTGTTCTTCCGCATGCCGCGCGCCAACCCCTTCGACCGCAGCGGCGACGACCTCATCGACGTCAGCGCCATCGCGCCATTGGACGGCGGCCTGGGTGGCGACGCCCTCGGCGTGGTTGCCTACGGCGGTGCGGGCAATGACACGATCATCGGCAGCAGCCTGGGCGACGTGCTCGCCGGCGGCTCGGGCAACGACACGATCTCGGGCAATGCCGGCGACGACCGCATCTACGGCGACTCGGGCGTCAACGTCGACGTCATCGGCCGCCGCCTGTCGGTGCCGACCACCGACGCCGCGCGCCCGGCCAACGACAACCCGCAATCCAACCGCGACGGCCTGCTGGCCGGCATGGACACGCTCTCGGGCGGCACCGGCGCGGACATCATCTTCGGCGACCACGGCATCGTGCAGCAGGCCATCCCGGATGCGCAGAAGATCCTGAACGTGCGCCAGGTCTCGGACATCCGCACCGACCAGCCCGGCAACGGTGCCGCCGACCTCATCGACGGCGGTGCCGGGCGCGACCGCATCCTCGGCGGCGGCGGCGGCGACACCATCACCGGTGGCGACGACGCCAACGTCATCTTCGGCGACCAGGGCCACCTCGGCTATGCCGCGCCGGACTACCTCGGCGTCAACGACGGCAGCGTCGTCACGCTCGAGCTCGTCGAGAGCGTCGACACCGCCGCCATCTACGGCGGCGCCGACAAGATCAGCAGCGGCGCTGGCGACGACATCATCTTCGGCGGCCAGGGCGACGACCTGATCGACGGCGGTGTCGGCCAGAACATCGTCTTCGGCGACCACGGCCGCATCCTCGGCGTCGACCCGACGGCACCCAACCTGAGCGCCAACCGGCCCATCGGCGACCCGGTCGCGGCCAAGACCGACGACGACTACCAGGTGCAGGTGCTGGGCCGGGCCACGTCCATCGACTGGGGCACGATCAACGGCGCCGCCAACGAGTACGGCAACGGCAACGACGTGATCACCACCGGCATCGGCCGCGACATGATCTTCGGCGGTGGCGGCAACGACAGCATCGTCGCCAACGCCGGTGAGACGGCCACGGTCAGCGACGGCAACAACATCGTCTTCGGCGACCACGGCCTGGTGGACTACCTCGCCGAGGAGCTTGCGGCGGACAACGACCGGGTCGCCAACCCGGTGCGCACGCAGGACATCGACCGCGTCTGGTCTATCGAGGTCGCCACCTCCATGGGCGGCGCCGACACCATCACCACCGGCAACCGCAACGACATCGTCATCGCCGGCACCGGCGACGACCTCATCGTCGCGGGCGACGGCAGCAACATCGTCATCGGCGACAACGCCAAGCTGGCCTCGGCGCCCTTCGACTACGCCGCGACGCCGTACTCGGTGCATGAGTTCACCATCTGCTCGATCGAGACCATCGGCTTCCTCGACAGCGACAGCGGCAATGACGTCCTCAACGGCGGCAAGCTCAACGACGTGCTGTTCGGCGGCGGCGGCAGCGACACCATCTATGCAGGCGCCGGCGACGACCTGGTCTTCGGCGACCAGGGCAAGATCGAGTGCGAGAACGGCGTGCCCTTCATCCCCGAGATCAGCCTGCGGCCGGTCTGCTGGGACCTGCTGCTGGCCAATGGCCAGCCCGACCCGCACCACGGCTTCCTGGATTTCGAGGCCACCAACGTCAACAGCAACCAGGGCGCGGGTGACGACACCGTCTTCGGCCAGGACGGCAGCGACCTGATCATGGGCCAGCAGGGCAAGGACACCCTGTACGGCGGTAACGGCGACGACATCCTGATCGGCGGCAGCAACGTGGCCGGGGCCCTCGACAGCGACGACCGCCTCGACGGCGGCGCCGGCAGCGACGCGATCGCCGGTGACAACGCCGACATCTGCTTCCGCCCCGACGCCCTCGACGTGCGCATGCGCAACCTCGACGGCACGACGATCTACGGCATCACGCCAGGCGTCAACGACGGCCAGGTGCTGGTCGGCTTCGATGCTGCGAACCTGCTCGACCCGAACAATCCGATCCTGAACGCCATGAAGGATCCGCGCTACGCCGCGCACACGTCGAACGACAACAGCGGCCATGCCGAATACCACATCGAGCTGCTCGACCACAGCGACGACATCCAGGCCAACCACCACGAGCTGTTCGGCAACGACTACATCGCCGGCGGCGCGGGCGAGGACGAGATCTTCGGCCAGCTCGGCAACGACGTCATCCAGGGCGACGGCACGGTTGGCGTGCGCGCCGATGCCAACTTCGCGCGCAACCTCGCCGCGGCGCAGCTGAGCCTGACGCGCAGCGACGGCACGCTGCTCGCGGTCACCGGCTTCACGGCCTACGGCGCCTATCGCGACGGGGCCAGCGGCGGCGCCGCGGGCGACCTTGCCACCGGCACCGGCGACCTGCACGTCGCAGCCTCGTTCGAGGGCCGCGACGACGCCGACGACTACATCGAAGGCAACGGCGGCAACGACGTGGTCTTCGGCAACCTCGGCCAGGACGACATCGTCGGCGGCAGCTCCGACCTGTACGGCTTCGTGCTGCCCGCGCAGCGCCCCGACGGCAGCGACCTGATCTTCGGCGGCGCCGGCACCGACATCGCACGCAACGACATCGGCGACGCGACCACGGCGCGCAGCCCGGGCCTGCCGAGCGCGGCGCCGGCCGACCTGATCGTCAACAACCCGGGTGGCCATGCCCACGACGCCGACGTCATCGTCGGCGACAACGGCCGCATCCTGCGCCTGGTTGGCGTCAACAAGGTGCAGCGCCCGACGACGGGCGACGTCTACGCCAACGGCGTCTGGAGCACCGGCGGCTTCCTGAACTTCAACTACGACATCAACGGCAGCGTGGCCGACGGCTACGGCAGCGACGGCAACCCCGCGACCTACGACCGCATCGTCGTGCGCGCGGTCAGCCTGCTCGACTATCACGAGGGCGGCATCGACATCAACGCCGCGGCAGCCACTGATCGTGGCGGCAACGACGAGGTGCATGGCGAGTCCGGCGACGACGTCGTCTACGCCATGAAGGGCAACGACGTCATCTACGGCGAGGGCCAGAGCGACGACCTCATCGGCGGCTACGGCAACGACTGGATCAGCGGCGGCACCGGCGACGACGGCGTGATCGGCGACGACGGCCGCATCATGACCAGCCGCAACGCGACGGCCTATGGCGAACCGCTCTCCGGCGTCCTGGCGCTGCTGCCCGACGACGGCGACACCAAGACCTTCAACGGCAACATGCTGAGCGAGACGATCGCGACGCCGGGAACCATCCAGCAGGCGGTCATCAACGTTGCCGGCGAGCTGAAGAAGGCCATCAACCTGACGCCGCTGAGCTACGACCCGAACTTCAACGGCACGACCGACGAGTTCACGACGACCACCAAGAAGACGGTCGACGACCAGGGCAAGCCCGGCGCGCACAACGCCGACGACATCATCTTCGGTGGCCTGGGCAACGACTGGCTGCACGGCGGCTCGGGCGACGACGCCATCCTCGGCGGCGAGGCGCTGGCGACCGCCTACACGCAGGTCTACGACGCCACCGGCAAGCTCGTCGGCATCGCCCGCAGCGACTACAGCCGGCCGTACAACCCGGTCGACACGCTGCGCTACAACCCGCTCGACCCGAACGGCTGGCATTTCGACCGCACGCGCCGCGCCGGCGAGTTCGCGCTCTACGACGAGTACGACCCGCTGCGCGAGATCACCTTGAACGTCGACGGCACGGCCAACAAGACCGATGCCGGCGGCCTGCAATGGTTCCTGAACTTCTCGACCAAGGAAGGCAGCTACGTGCCGGCCGGCGTGAACCCGAAGCCGGTCGGCCAGACCGCGCCCGGCTATCCCGAGGCCTGGAACGACGGCAACGACCGCATCTTCGGCGACACCGGCAATGACTGGCTGGTCGGCGGCACCGGCCGCGACGACAGCTATGGCGGTTTCGGCAACGACCTGCTCAATGCCGACGACGACCAGACCACCAACCTGCTGCGCAACGACCAGCCCGACACCCAGGTCTCGTATGAAGACCGGGCCTACGGCGGCGCCGGCCGCGACGTGCTGATCGCCAACACCGGCGGCGACCGCTTGATCGACTGGGTCGGCGAGTTCAATTCCTACCTCGTGCCGTTCGCGCCCTTCGGCATGGCCACGGTCAGCCGCACGCTGCAGCCGCAACTCGCAGAGTTCCTGTACGCACTGAGTGCCAGCGACGGCGCCGACCCGACTCGTGCCGCCGATACCGGCAAGGAAGCCATCCGCAACGGCGAGCCTGAGGGCGAACTCGGCGTCGTGCGCCAGAAGGACGTGGCCTGGCAGTCGCAAACCGGCGCGCCGGCCGACCCGCAGGCCGGCAACATCCCGGGCGGCAAGCGCGACGTGCTGCGCACGGCCAACTTCAACGACGGCAGCTTCCAGGCGCTGGCCCCGGACAGCGGCTCATGGACCGTTTCGGCCGGCACGCTGCAGGTGGCGCCCACCTCGCCGCATGGCGACGCGGTGGCCGTGTTCCAGGTCGGCGACGCGCTGCCGGTCTACTACGAAGTGCAGGCAACGGTGAAGGCCGCCAAGCCGACCGCCGGCTGGGGCTCCAACTCCTTCGTCATCTTCGACTACCAGAGCCAGACGAACTTCAAGTTTGCCGGCATCGACACGGCGAACAACAAGCTGGTGATGGGCCACCGCGACGCGAGCGGCTGGATCGTCGACAAGCAGTCGGCCTTCCAGGGCAGCCTGAAGCCGGATACCGCCTACAACCTGCTGTTGACGGTCAACGGCCTGGTCGCAACGCTGTACGTGAACGGCGGCAATGCCTTCAGCAACACCTACGCGGCCACCATCGTCGACGGCTACAGCTACGGGCTGAACTGGGGCCTGGTCGGCTTCGGCTCGAACAACTCGCAGGGCTCGATGGACGATCTCGCGGTGCAGATCGTGCCACCGGCGACCACCGTCACCAAGACCGACGACTTCACCGGGCCGGGCAACCTGCTGTTCGCAGGCGGCAGCAGCGCCACTGGCGGCACGTTCACGTTGGCGGGCGGCCGCTACGGCGGCGCGCCGTCGGGCAGCGACGCGGCGATCAGCCTGGCCAACCTCGGCGGCGTGACGCAGCTCAACGCCTTGTCCATCCTGGACCTCAACGCCACGCTGAACACGACCGCGCGGGCCGGCTTCGTCTTCGACCAGTACAGCTCGACCGACTTCAAGTTCGCGGCCATCGACGTGCTGACCAAGCAGGTGCTGATCGGCCATCGCCAGGGCAACAACTGGGCCATCGACGCCACGGCAAGCAAATCGACGCTTACCGCCGGCACCAACTACGCGCTCAGCGTGACCCTGCGCGGCTCGACCATCAGCGTGGCGCTGGACGGCCAGACCCTGGTGTCCTACGCCTACAACGCGGTGACCATCGACGGGCGCTTCGGCATCTTCGCCAAGGGCGGCTCGGTGTCGCTGGACACGGCGACCTTCCGCACGAACGACGCCGCGGTGCCGGCGACGCTGAACCTGGCCGAGGCCGCCAGCACGAACGCGCCGTCGACCGCCGCGCCGACCACGACCCAGGTTGAGCCGCTGCTGGCCGAGGCGATCCGCCGCTGGTCGCTGGTGGAGGATGCCGCGCTGGTCGCGTCGCTGCGCGGCGTCGTGGTCGCGTTTGCCGACCTCGCCGGCGGCGAACTCGGGCAATACCGGGACGGCGTCATCACGCTGGACATCAATGCCGGCGGCTACGGCTGGTTCATCGACCCGACGCCGCGCAGCGATGCCGAGTACGCCGGCAGCGGTGCCACGCTGAGCGCGCGCTCCGGCATGGCCGCGCAGCAGGTCGATCTGCTGTCCGTGCTGGCCCACGAACTGGGCCACGCGATGGGCTTCGCGCACAGCGCATCGGGCGTCATGGCCGAAGGCCTGCTGCCCGGCCAGCGCGCGACGCCGGACCGCTGGTTCGCATCGGCCACCGCGCAGGCGGTTGCGGCCTTGGCAACCCGGCCCGCAGCCTCATCGCCGGCCCCGCAGATCGACTGGAACGCCGGCCTTGCCAGCGCTCTGGGCTTGCCGGTCAGCGCGGCTCAGGTGGCGAGGTTGCCCGCGGCGGACCTGCCTTGGCAGACCCGCTTCGTCAACCACCTCGGGGTCTCGTCACGGCAGCTGAACCCGAACGCCGCGATCCGGCTGCATGTCGACGTGGCGCCCCGCCTGACACCCGAGCTGCCGTCGGCGGGACCGCGCTGATCGGCCTGGCAACTGCGGGCCCGAGATCGCTGCAGCCACCGCTGCGCCGGCCCCACGGCATGCGCCGCCGACGCCGTCAAGGCATCGCGTCGACGGGCCAGATCGGCCGCACCAGGTGCCGGTAGGGCAGGGCGGCGAGGTTGCCGTTCAGCGAGCCGGGCGCGTCGCAGTACAGGACGGCGGCCGCGATGGGGTCGAAGCCGGCGCGAAAGTGCTGGGTGGACTTGACGACGACCAGGCGCTTGGCCGCGACGGCGATGCCCAGCGCCGTGAAGCAGTCCGGCGAGAAGACCTGCTGGCGCGTCGTGTTGAGCACGACATCGACGCCGTCGTCGGCATTGCTGCCGGCCACGCGCAGGGCCACGGCCTGGCCGAGGTCGTCCTTCAGGCCGCCCAGGCCCGTCTGCTGCGCGTCGCTGCGCACGGCCAGCACTTCGGCGACGACGTCCAGCGGGTCGCCCGACAGCGGGCCGACCTTGCCGCCGATGCGCAGCGCCAGCCGCGCGCCCACGCCGGCGGCCATGGCGATGGCGACGGCCTGCGGATCCCACAGCATGCCCAGCGCCACGCCGCGCAGGCCGCGTTCCAGCACGGCGCGCAGCAGGAAGGTGGAGTCGCAGGCCGCGCCGCCGCCCGGGTTGTCGGCACCGTCGGCGATGACGACGGGTCGTGAGCCGTCCATCGCCGCGACGGCGGCATCAAGCGCGGCGTCGGGCGCCAGGCGCGGCGCCGAGGCCGTTTCGCGCAGGTCGAAGAAGGCGCCGGCCAGCTCCGCGCACAGGGCTTGAGCGCGCTGTGCGAGCACCGCGTCGTCGGCTTCGTAGAGCACCAGCAGCGCCGCACTGGTGTGCGGCGTGTCCGACCACGGGAAGCCGTGGAAGGCCGACACGGACAGGATGCCGGGCTGCTGCTCGGCCGCCTTGAGCCGCACGACAAAGTCCTTCATCGGCCCGGCCGTGGTCCCGAAGATGCCCAGCAGCGGCGCACGGTGCATGACGGCGCCATGCGCGCGGCCCGTGCGCGACTGGCGCGCCAGCAGGTCGAGCAGCTCACGGGCGCGCTCGGCGTAGTCGGTGTGCGGGTACTCCTTGCAGGCGACGAGCACGGCGCCGCTGCCGAGCATGTCGGGGCTGAGATTGCCGTGCAGGTCCAGCAGCGCCCCCACCGGCACGCCCGGCCCGACGACGCGACGCACGCGCGTCAGCAGGGCGCCCTCGCAGTCCCACACGCCGTCGGCCACCATGGCGCCGTGCAGCACCAGCACGACCTGGTCGACCGGCCCGGTGGCTTGGAGGTCGGCGAGCAGCTCGTCGCGCAGGGCCTCGTAATCGCGCCGGGACAGCGGCCCGCTGGGCTGGGCGTAGGCGCACAAGCCTTCGATCGCCTCGTGCCCGCGGGCCTGGATCTGCGCCCAGGCCTCGGCGTAGCCGGCCGAGCGGCGCGCGCGGTCCAGCGTGTGCGCCTGGCCGGGGCGGTGCAGCACCAGCTCCTCGAAGGACGCGATGGTGGTTGGCAGCGGCGAGAAGGTGTTGGTCTCGTGGACGAGGGCGGCAAGGAAGATGCGCATGGTCAGAACGTAGCGGTCAGCGTGGCGCCGACGGTGCGCGGCTGCACGACGGTGTTGCGCAGCGGGGCGCCGAAAGCCATCAGCGCCGTGTCGGCGGCCAGCAGGGCGCGCTTGTCCGTAAGGTTGCGGCCGAACAGTGCGAGCTGGAAGCGGCCGAAGTCGATGCCGGCCTGCGCGTCGAGCAGCGTGTAGCCCGGCATGCTGAAGTTGGGCAGCGAGGTGCCCGGTTCGTCGAAGCCGGCGTTGCGCTGACCGACGCGGCGCACGCTCAGTCCGGCAGAGGACGCGTGGCCGCCGAGGTCGAAGCGATAGGCCGCGCCTGCGCTGCCCGCGAACTTGGCCGTGTTGGGCAGACGCGCGCCAGCCTTGCCGAGGGAGCTGGTGTCTTCGGTCAGTTTCGGGTCTGTGTAGGCGAGGCTGGCGTTCAGGTTCCAGGCGCCGCCGGCCTTGTAGTTCAGCGTCAGCTCGGCGCCGTTCACGCGGGCCTTGCCGGCGTTGGTGACGATGGTGGAGGCGCCCAGCGCGACGTTCTGCTGCAGGTCGTTCCAGCGGATGGTGTACAGCGCCGCCTCGACATTGAGGCGCTTGTCCAGCAGGTCGGCCTTGTAGCCCAGCTCGTAGCTCCACAGCGAGTCGGAGCGGAAGGTGCGCGGCGTGTTCGGGATGGGCTGGCCGCTGGCGTCGATGGCCGGCGCATTGGGGCCGCCGGGGCGGTAGCCGCTGGCGGCGCGGAAGTAGACGTTGCTGACCGCGTCCAGGGCATAGCGCACGGTGGCCAGGTAGGTCTTGGAGGTTTCGGCCGAGCCGGCCTGGTCGAACAGCGGCGTGCCGTTGCTGATGGCCAGGTATTGCTGCTTGTTGTGCGCCAGGCGGGCGCCGGCGGTCAGCGACCAGCGCTTGTCCAGGTTGAGTGTCAGGTCGCCATAGGCGGCCGTCTCGCGGTAGCTTGACGGCTGTGCGGTGGTAACGGCGTCGGCCATGGAGCCGTCGGCCGCGATGCGCACCCACAGGCGCTGGTCGACGCCGCCGGTCTCCTTGTCCTGGTAGACGCCGGCCAGCCATTCGAAGGTGCCACGCGGCGAGGTCAGGCGCAGCTCCTGGGTGCTCTTGCGCAGCTTGATGGCGTTGTTGAGCATGACGATGTCGACCGGCGTGCCGAAGGCGGCGCTCATCGGCGGGCCGAAGAAGGACGTGACGTCCTGGCGGTTGACGCTATCGAAGCGCTGCTCGGACGCGATTGCATTCATGCGCGCCCAGCCGAAGTCGTACTCGGCCTCGCCGGAGGTGAGCCTGACGTTGACGTTGTAGGGCTCGCGCGCGGCCAGGTTGCGCACGAGGTCACCGTCCAGCGGCTGCCCGGTCTGGGCGCTGTATTCCACGTAGCCGGTGCCATCGCGCTTGATGTCCTGCGCCGTGGTCGTGAGCCTCAGCTTCAGTTTGGCGATGGGTTCCACCAGCAGCGACACGCGGGCGCCGCGCGTGTTGCCGGCGTTGACGGCCTTGCCGGCGGCCAGGCCAATGGCATCGACGAAGCCGCCGTCGTGGTCGTTGAAGACGGCCACGCGCAGTCCGGCCACGTCCTCCTTCAGCGGCACATTGACGACGGCGTGCTCGGTGTGGCCCATGCCGCCATGCGCGGTGCTGCGCACGCCGACCGAGGCCTTGCCCGACAACGCCGACGTGTCGGGCTCGTGGGTCACGTACTTCAGCAGGCCGCCCATCGCGCCGGCGCCGTAGAGCGTGCCCTGCGGGCCGCGCAGCAGCTCGATGTGGTCGAGGTCCAGCAGCGACATGTCCAGCGCCGAGGTCGCCCCCGCCACGAAGGCGCTGCTGGAACCGAAGGCCACGTCGTCGACATAGACGCCGACGGTGGGAATGGCCAGGTCGCCCGTCGTCACGCCGCGCAGCGTGATCTGGCTGCGGCCGGGGCCGCCATTGGTCTTCGCGTCGATGCCGGGCAGGCTGCCGGCATAGTCGGCCAGCGAGGCGGCGCCCGAGCGCTCCAGCTGATCGGCAGACAAGGTGTTGACCTGGATGGGCACGTCGCGCGCAGGTTCGCGGCGGCGGTTGGCCGTCACGACGACGACGTCCAGCTGCTGCACGTCGGCGCGAGCGCGCTTGTCGGCCGGCGGGTCCGCCTCGGCGGCGGCCGTCTGCGCCTGGGCCAGCGAGGCCAAGGCCAGCGAAACCAGCAGGGATACGGCCGAGCGACGGCTGGGTAGAGCACGACGGTTCGGCGCGCAAGAGAAGGGAACGGGGTGCATTCGCAACTCCAGATCGTTGAGAGGTCAACGCTTGCGTGAAGTTTCCAATATAGAAATCAAATTTCCATTTAGGGAAATCCATGCAATTTTTGCTTTTGCGGGCGATGCGCCACATCGCGTTGATACATTTGCGCCATGGCAAAGCCCTCCGCACCCGAAACCCAGGACGACAGCCCCGGCCAGCGCATCCGCAACGCGCGCAAGCGGCTGGGTCTGACGCTGGGCGACATCAGCGAGAAGACCGGCCTGGCCATCTCCACGCTGTCCAAGCTGGAGCAGGGCCAGATGTCGCTGTCCTACGACAAGCTGACACTGCTCAGCCGCGCGCTGGACGTCGACATGGCCGAGTTGCTGAGCGCCCGCCCGGCGGCCCGGGCCGACGTGCCGCCGGCCGCGCGCGGGCGGCGCGTCGTGCAGCGCGTGGGCGACGGCCAGATGGTGGAGACGCGCAGCTACCGGCAGCTCTACCTTGTCACCGAGCTGCTGCATAAGCGCTTCACGCCGCTGATCGCCGAGGTGCAGGCGCGCACGCTGGAGGAGTTCAAGGCTGAGTTCGGCGATCTCATCCGCCACCCGGGCGAGGAGTTCGTCTATGTGCTGGAAGGCGTCATCGAGTTCCACAGCGAGCTCTACGCGCCGCTCAAGCTCAAGGCGGGCGAGTCCATGTACTTCGACAGCGAGATGGGCCACGCCTATCTGAAGGCCTCGGAAGAGACCTGCCGCGTGCTGGCCTGCTGCGCCCCGCGCGACGATGACGGCGACCTGATGGCGACCTTCGAAGGCGCCGTTCGCCAGCATCAGAACGGCAGCTGAGTAGTTTTCCTAATTAGAAAATTGTTTTCCGTTTAATAAAGTGCTGCCAAACAGGCAGCACCATGGTTGAACCCACTCAGCACGACTTCATCGTCATCGGCGCCGGCATGGCGGGCGCCTCCATCGCGGCCGAGCTGGCGGCGCGCGGCTCGGTGGCCCTGCTGGAGGCCGAACCCCACGCCGGCTACCACGCCACCGGCCGCTCGGCGGCGCTGTTCTCCGAGCTCTACGGCAACGCCGTCATCCGCGCGCTGACCCGCGCCAGCCGCACCTTCCTGTTCGACCCGCCGGCCGGCTTTGCCGAAGCGCCGCTCGTGCGCCCGCGGCCCTGCCTCTTCATTGCGCGGGCCGACCAGGCCGAGGCGTTGGCCGACTTCCGCGCGCGGACCGGCCTGGCTGGCGCGACGCTGGATGCCGCCCAGATACAGGCCCAGGTGCCCATCCTCACACCCGACCGCGTCGCCGCGGCGGCGCTAGATACCGGCTCGGCCGACATCGATGTCGACGGCCTGCTGCAGGGCTGTCTGCGCCGCGCCCGCCAGCGTGGCGCGCAGCTGATGCTGGATGCGCCGGTGCGCGCCATCTCGCGCCATGGCGGGCAGTGGCGAGTGGACACGGGCGCGACCACGTTTGCCGCGCCCGTCGTCATCAACGCCGCCGGCGCCTGGGCCAACGCCGTGGCCGGCCTCGCGGGCGTGGCGCCCGTGCCGCTGCAGCCGCTGCGGCGCACGGCCATGCTGATCGACGCGCCCGCGGGCCTGGACATCGCCGCCTGGCCGGCCGTCGTCGACGTCGACGAGCAGTTCTATTTCAAGCCCGATGCCGGCCTGCTGCTGATCTCGCCCGCCGACGAGCACCCCAGCGAACCCTGCGACGCGCAACCCGAGGAGCTGGACATCGCCATTGCCGCGGACCGCTTCGAGCGGGCCACCGGCCTGGCAGTGCAGCGCGTGCGCCACCGCTGGGCTGGCCTGCGCGTGTTCGCGCCCGATCGCACGCCGGTCGTCGGCTTCGCGGCGACGTCGCCGGGCTTCTTCTGGCTGGCGGGCCAGGGTGGCTACGGCATCCAGACCGCGCCCGCGCTGGCGCGCCTGGCCGCGGCCCTGGCCTGCCGCGAGGCCCTGCCTTCCGATCTCCTCGCGCTGGGCTTGAATGCCGCGGCGCTGAGCCCCGCCCGCTTTTGCCATCCGATTTCCGAAGGAGTTGCGCCATGCGCCTGATCCCCAGACTCGCGGCCGCCCTGGCCCTGACCTCGGCCTTGTTCGGCGGTGCACCCGCCATGGCCGCTGACGGGCCAGCCGCTCAGGCGCCCAGCCTGACGCCCGAGGACGCCGGCGCCTGGCTGGACGGCTTCATGCCCAGCCTGCTGCACAGCACGCGCACGCCCGGCGCCATCGTCTCCATCGTCAAGGATGGCAAGCTGCTGCTGTCCCGCGGCTACGGTGTCGCCGACGTGGAAAAGCGCACGCCGGTGGATCCGCAGCGCACGCTGTTCCGCCCCGGTTCCACGTCCAAGCTGTTCACGTGGACGGCCGTCATGCAGCAGGTGGAGCTGGGCAAGCTCGACCTCGATGCCGACGTCAACGGCTACCTGGACTTCCGCATCCCGGACTTCGACGGCAAGCCCGTCACGCTGCGCCAGGTCATGACCCACCGCGCCGGCTTCGAGGAGACCATCCTGGACCTGCTGTCCTTCGACGGCGGCTCGCCGGTACTGGGCGACGTGCTCAAGCGCCACATCCCGGCGCGTGTCTACGCGCCCGGCACGACGGCGGCCTATTCGAACTACGCGACGGCGCTGGCCGGCTACATCGTGCAGCGCGTCTCGGGCGAGATGTTCGAGGCCTACGTCGAGAAGCACATCTTCCAGCCGCTGGGCATGGCGCACTCGTCCTTCCGCCAACCGCTGCCGCCGGCCCTGCTGCCCGACCTGGCCACCGGCTATCACGACCAGGACAAGGTCGGCAAAGGCTTCGAGATCGTCAGCATGCCGCCGGCCGGCAGCCTGAGCTCGACGGCCGACGACATGGCCAGGTTCATGATCGCCCACCTCGGCCAGTCGCCCGCGCTGATGAAGCCTGAGACCTTCAAGCTGATGCATGCTCGCAGCGTGCGCGGCTTTCCCGACCTGAACGGCAATGCGCTGGGCTTTTACGAGCAGGACATCAACGGCCAGCGCGCCATCGCCCACGGCGGCGACACCAACTATTTCCACAGCGACCTGTCGCTCTTCCTCGACCAGGGCGTGGGCATCTTCGTGTCGGTGAACGGCGCGGGCAAGGACGGTCTGGGCGCGCGCATCCGCGATCAGTTCTTCGTCGCCTTCGCCGACCGCTACTACCCCGGCACCCAGGCCGAGCCCAAGCTCGGCGTCGACGCAGCCACCGCGCAGCAGCACGCCGCGCTGATCGCCGGCCCCTACGTGTCGACGCGGCGCATGCAGTCGACCTTCCTGTCGCTGCTGGCCATGGCCATCCACTACGACATCACCGCCAACGCCGACGGTTCGATCAGCTTCGGCCTGTTCGGCCCCAAGGAGCGCTACGTCGAGGTCAAGCCCTTCCTGTGGCAACAGGTTGGCGGGCATGACCGCATCGAGGCACGCGTGGAGGACGGCCGCGTCGTGCGCTGGAGCACCGACATCGTCGCCTTCGCGTTCGAGTTCGAGCCCCGCACGGGCCTGGCCGCGACCGGCGTGGAAACACCGCTGCTGGCCGGCGCCGTCATCGTCGTGCTGCTGGCCGCGCTGGCCTGGCCGCTGCAGGCGCTACTGCGCCGCGTCTACGCCTACCGGCCCGAGGAGAGCGCCGCGCTGCGCAGCTCGCGGCGCTGGCTGGGCATTGCCGCCTGGGGTCTGGTCATCACGCTGGCTCTGTGGACGAAGATGTTCACCTCGGTCATGGGCCTGGAGGATGGCAACATCAGCAGCTTGCTGAAGCTCTGCCAGCTTGCCGGCTGGGTCGGCTTCATCGGCGCCGCGGCCGTGGCGCTGTGGCATTCGGCCGTCGTCTGGCGCGGCCCGGCCGGCAAGGCGGCCAAGGCCTGGGGCGCTATCGTCGCGCTGGCCTGCCTGCTGCTGCTGGCCGCGGCCGTGCGCTACCACCTGCTGTCCTTCGCCTCCGGCTATTGAGCCTGCGCTCCATGAACCCACCTGCCGCGTCCCCCACCTGGTTCGGCCACCCGCGCGGGCTGGTCTTCCTGTTCCTGACCGAGATGTGGGAGAAGTTCTCTTTCTACGGCATGCGCGCGCTGCAGGTCTACTACATGACCAAGCAGCTCGGCTTCCCTCAGGGCAAGGCCTCGCTGATCTACGGTGGCTACGCGGCGGCGGTCTACCTGACGCCGATTGCCGGCGCCGTCATCGCCGACCGCTGGCTGGGCCGGCGGCGCGCCGTGCTGATCGGCGGCGCGACGATGGCGCTGGGCCATTTCCTGATGGCCTGGGAGCCGGCCTTCTTCGTCGCGATGGCCGTCATCGCCGTCGGCAACGGCCTCTTCCTGCCCAGCCTGCCCAGCCAGGTCGGACTGCTCTACAAGGCCGACGACCCGCGCCGCGAATCGGCCTTCAGCGTCTACTACCTCGGCGTCAATCTGGGCGCCTTCCTCGCGCCGCTGGTCTGCGGCACGCTGGGCGAGGTCTATGGCTGGCACTACGGCTTCGGCGCGGCCGGCGTCGGCATGTGCCTGGGCCTGGTCATCTATTGCGCCGGCAGCAGGCACCTGCCGGCCGACAGGCCGGCACGCGAGCTGTCGGCCGATGCGGCGGCCGCGGGCGGCTGGGGCGGTCGCGTCGGCCTGCTCGTCTGCGTGGCGCTGGCCGTCGTGCTGTTCCGCAGCGCATACGAGCAGAGCGGCAACACGCTGGCGCTGTGGCTGGACGCCTCGGCCGACCGGCACGCCGGCAGCTTCCTCATCCCGGCGACCTGGTTCCAGTCGCTCAATCCGATGATGGTCTTCCTGCTGACGCCCTTCGTCATCGCGCGCTGGAATCGCCAGGGCCGGCGCGATGCCGGGCCCGCGCCCGACCTGCGCCGCATGGGTCTGGGCGCCCTGGGCAGCGGCCTGGCCTTCGCGGCGCTGGCCGGCGTCATCGCCAGCGGTGCAGCGCACTGGGGCTGGGTCGTGCTCTTCTTCGTCGTCTTCACGCTGGCCGAGCTCTATATCCTGCCGGTCGGTCTCGCGCTGTTCGCGCGCAGCGCGCCGCCGGGCTATGGCGCCACCGCGGTGGCGGCCTGGTTCCTCGCGGCCTTCGCGGGCAATCTGCTGTCGGGCTGGGTCGGCACCTGGTGGGCCAGTTTCAGCCCCGCCGGCTTCTTCCTGGCAATGGCCGGCGTCGCGGCGCTGTCGGCCAGCCTGCTGGGCCTGCTGTGGTGGCGGCGCAGCGCGGTGCGGCCCGAGTCCGCCGTGGGTTCGGCACTCGCCTGAGGGTCGCCGGGTGATGCGCTGGTTGCGAGCTCGGCGCGCAGCTTCCCAGCCTGTCCTCGAAACGCACGACCGTCAGGCCCAGCACCGGGTCCTGCTGCAGCGAGACGTCCGAGAAAGCCGTCTGCGCGGCCATCGACGCCAAGGTGGGCATATGACGGCGCACGAAGGCTTTGCATTGGCCGTCAGGCTGACGGCCAGCCCGCCCGGACTGACGACCGAGCAGCGGCGCCAGCTCGTTGACGGTGCGCATCAGCTCTGCCCCAATTCGCACGCGACGCGCGGCAATATCGACGTGCTGTTCGACATTCGCTGCGAACGCTTCGCCGAATGAGTCATTCATTCGGCGATTGGGTTTTCACTCCCGCGACGTGGGCCGCTTCATTCGACATCTGTGTTTGAATGGCGCGGTCAACAAAACGCTGTCGTTGGAGACTTGAATGGCGAAGACCTTGCAGGGCCTGCTGAAACAAATCGAGCAATTGCAGAAACAGGCGGATGCCTTGCGCTCACGCGAAAAGACCGAAGTGGTCGCCCGAATCAAAGAGGCCATTGCCCATTACGGCATTACCGCGAACGAATTGTTCGGCGCCTCACCAGCCAAGGCGACCCGCAAGCGTGCGGCGACTGCCAAGGCGGCGGGTCGTACGCGCAAGGCCGCGGCGAAGAAGCCGGGTGGCAATGCCAAATACACAGATGGCACCGGCCGCACCTGGTCGGGTGTCGGCAAGCGGCCGAACTGGTTCAAGGATGCACTGGCTGCCGGCAAGCAGGCCGAGGATCTGTTGATCAATCGCTAACGCGACGGACGGCCGGGTCGCCCGGCCGAGTCCACGGTTCCGATGAGCGAGCTCGACCGCTTCGATCGCCAGTTGCTGACGCTCGTGCAGCAGGACGCTGCATTGACGGCGGAGCAACTGGCCGAGCATGTCAGCCTGTCGGCCTCGGCGATCCAGCGGCGTTTGCGGCGGCTGCGCGAGCAGGGCGTCATCGAGCGCCAGATTGCCGTGCTCGACGCCGCCCGGATCGGCCGGCCGACCACCTTCATCGCCGCGCTGCAGGTCGACAGCGAACGGCCCGAGCCGATGGCCCGCCTGCGCAGCTGGCTGGATGCCGAGGCCGCCGTGCAGCAGGCCTTCTACGTGACGGGTGAGGCCGACTTTGTCCTCGTTGTCACCGCGCCGGATGCGGCGAGCTACGAGGCGCTGATGGCGCGGCTGCTGGCCGACAACCCCCAGGTGCGCCGCTATTCGACCCAGGTCGCAATGGGCGTGCTCAAGCGCGGACTGGCGTTGCCGGTGCCCGGCGGCGACTGACGTTCGGCGACCGCCGGAATACGTGACATGCATTGACAGGTATCACGGCGCAGACTGCACGGACGATGAACTCCGTGGGCTTCTGCACCATGACTCCTGCAACTCAAGCTTCAACCCCTGCACCGGCCGCGCCGGACTGCCGCGTCATCGAGCTGCGCCAGTACACGCTGCATCCCGGCCAGCGTGACACGCTGATCGAACTCTTCGAGCGCGAATTCGTCGACGGCCAGGAGGCTGTGGGCATCCGCGTGCTGGGCCAGTTCCGCGACCTGGATGACGCCGACCGTTTCGTCTGGCTGCGCGGTTTCGCCGACATGGCGGCGCGCGGCGACGCACTGCCGGCCTTCTACGGCGGTCCGGTCTGGGCGGCACATCGCAACGCGGCCAACGCGACGATGGTCGACTCCGACAACGTGCTGCTGCTGCGCCCGGCCTGGGACGGCGCGGCTCTGTCGGCGCCCACTGAAGCGCGCGCCGAACGCGGTGCAACGGCGCTGCCGCCAGGCGTGCTGAGTGCCAGCGTCTTTCATCTGAAGGAGGCCGCCGGCCCCGACCTGTTGGCCCTGTGCCGAGGCGCAGTGACCGAACTGCTGCAGGCGGCCGGTGCGCGCGTGCTGGGCTGGTACGTCACGGAAGCCACGCCCAACAACTTCCCGCGCCTGCCGGTGCGCGAAGGCGAGACGGTGCTGCTGGGGCTGGCGATGTTCGACAACGCCGAGGCGCTCGCTGCCTTCTCCGCCAGCGGTGCCTGGCAGCGCGACATCGAGCCGCTGCTGCAGTCCTGGCTCGCCAAGCCAACGCAGCGCCTGCGTCTTTCCCCCACCTCCCGTTCTTCCCTCCATGCCTGAGACGCTCATGAACATCCAATCGACACCGCAAGACTTCGACTTTTTCGTTGGCCACTGGAAGGTCCGCCACCGCCGCCTGAAGGAGCGCCTGCTCGGCTGCGAGGACTGGGAGAGCTTCGAGGGCAGTTGCCACATGTGGCCGCTGTTGGGCGGCCACGGCAACATCGACGACAACGTGCTGGAGCTGCCCTCGGGCGCCTACCGCGCTGCGTCCCTGCGCACCTTCAACGCGACGACGCGCCAGTGGATGATCTGGTGGGTGGACGGCCGCAACCCGCAGCAGCTGGAGCCGCCGGTGGTCGGCGGCTTTGCCGATGGCGTCGGCGAGTTCCAGAGCGACGATCAGCTGCGCGGCCAGCCCATCCGGGTGCGCTATCTGTGGACCGACATCACCGCCAGCAGTGCTCGCTGGGCGCAGGCCTTCTCGGCCGACGGCGGCCAGACCTGGGAGACCAACTGGGTGATGGACTTCGAGCGCCTGCCCGAGACCGCCTGAGCCTGGCCGGCGAGCCTCAGCGCGACTCGCTGGTCGTGCTGCGGGCGAATGGCGAGATCCACGCCAGCAGCGTGCGCACCAACTGCTTGGGGTCGATGGGCTTGCTGACGTGGGCGTTCATGCCGGCGGCCAGGCAGTCCTGCACATCGTGCGCCATCGCACCGGCCGTCATCGCGATGATGGGCAGGTCGGCGTGCTGAGGCATGGCGCGGATCAGCCGCGTCGCGGTCAGGCCGTCCATCTCGGGCATCTGCATGTCCATCAGCACGGCGTCGAAGCTCTCCTGCCTGAGACGCTCGACGGCCTCCAGCCCGTTCTCGGCCACCTCGACCTCCAGCCTGACCATGGCCAGGAAGGCGCAGGCGACCTGCTGGTTGACGGGGTTGTCCTCGACGAGCAGCACGCGTGCGCCGTGGATGGGCCGCATCGTCTCCGCCAAGTCGGCCATGCCGCCGCCAGTCGGCGCTTCGCTGGCCCGCTCCTCGCCGCGCTGCAACTGCATGAGGGCGTCGAACAGGCGCGACGGCGTGACCGGCTTGACGAGAACCTGGGTGCCGGCACGGCCCTGCAGCTCCTCGGCCACGCGCTCGCTCGCGTGCAGGCTGCCCAGCGCGATGACGGCCGGCGGCGCGGCGCCGCGTTCGACGGCGATGCGCCGGGCCGCGTCGACGAAATCGGCACCGGCCGTCTTCCAGTCCAGCAGCAGCAGCTCGTAGGCATGCAGCGGGTCGGCCTGGCGCAGCCGGTACAGGGCCTCGTCGCCAAAGGAAGCCACGCCGACCTGGAAGCGCCAGCTCTGCAGCATCTGCTGCAGGATGAGGCGCTCGGTGGGCTGGGCGTTGACGACGAGGGTGCGCATGCCCCGGATGCGATGCAGGTCGATGCGCTCGGTGCCGGGCTTGGCCTTGCCGAAGCTGCAGCTGAAGCTGAACTGGCTGCCCTGGCCCGGCACGCTGCTGACCTCGAAGCTGCCCGCCATCAGCTCCACCAGCCGCTTGCAGATGGCCAGGCCCAGCCCCGTGCCGCCGTAACGACGCGCAATCGATGCATCGGCTTGGCCGAAGACCTGGAAGAGGCGGTCGACTTGTTCGGGTGTCATGCCGATGCCCGTGTCGCGCACGGCAATGCGCAGCCTGACCTGGTCGCCCTCCTCGCCGAGGTAGTCGGCGCGCACGACGACCTCGCCGCGCGGCGTGAACTTGATGGCGTTGCCGACCAGGTTGTTTAGAACCTGGGTCAACCTCAGTCCGTCGCCGAGCAGGCGGTCCGGCAGGCGCTCGTCGAACTCGAAGATCAGGTCCAGTCCGGCCTCCTCGAACCGGGCCGAGAACAGATGACCGACGTTCTCGATCAGCTCCTCGGGGCTGAACTCCTCGGCCTCCAGCGTGATCTTGCCGGCCTCGATCTTGGAATAGTCGAGGATGTCATTGAGCAGACTCAGCAGCGCCTTGGACGAGGTCTGCACCTTGCCGAGGTAGTCGCGCTGGCGCCCGTCCAGCCGCGTCTCCAGCACGAGGTTGGTCAGGCCGATGATGGCGTTCATCGGCGTGCGGATCTCGTGGCTCATGCTGGCCAGGAACAGGCTCTTGGCCGCGTTGGCCGCCTGGGCCTCGTCGCGCGCCGCAGCGAGCGCGGCGCTCTGGCGGTGGCCGGCCTCGTAGGCCTTGAAGAGGCGGGCATAGAGGCTGCTGTTCTCCAGCAGCAGCTCCAGCAACACGACCGAGCAGGCCAGCAGGCCGTAGATGCGGCCGGCATAGAAACCCAGGTCGAAGCGGGCCGCATTCAGCATGGCCGACAGCGCGATATCGAACAGCCAGGCCAGGCTGACGATCATCAGCCACAGGTCCAGCACGGTGCGCGGCCGCTGGCGCCACAGCGCGCCCAGGGCCGCGAGGCTGAGCAGCCACACGGCGCCGACCGTCACCTGGAAAGCCACCGAGTAGCGGCCGCCCACCAGCAGATCGGGCAGCCAGGCCTGGCCCAGCGTCGCCAGCGCAACCAGGCCGGCCGCGGCCAGCAGCGTCGCGGCCGGCCAGGCGGGCATCGGCACGGCGACGCGCGGCCGCGACTTCAGCCCGACATAGCCAAGCACGAAGAGCGGAAAGCCGCCATGCCAGAGCATGTAGAGCCAGGCCGTCGTCTGCGTGCCGGCGCGCAGCAGGCCGGTCTCGCTGAACAGGCCCGGGAAGCTCAGCGCATGGGCCGTCGTCATGACGGCGGAGAACAGGTAGCCGCAACCGAGCAACAGCAGGGCCTGCGAGCGCAGCATGCGGTACTGGCCGAACAGCAGCACCGCCGTGATCAGGTCGGTCAGCACCAGGGCCGACTCGTAGATGGGGATGAAGGCCGGCACGGGCGCGAGCTTGAGCTTCGCGAACGGCAGCAGGGCCACGAACACGGCGGCCGAGATCAGGGCCACGACGAGGGCATGGCGGCGCTCGCGCGGACCCGCCGGCTGGTCCAGGAGAAAGGCCGGCCGGCCCTGCGACGGCACCACACCGGAAGGAGCACCGCCCTCCCGGGGCAAGCTGCTTGCGTCCACGTCGGCTCCCTGCTGCGCCCGAGGTCACCGGGCGTTCGCTAACAGGATAGACCAACTGCGCACCGCCCTGGGGCGCCGTAGGCAATGGTTACACCCGGCGCGCTGGCGACGGGGCCGTGGTCACTTGGCGGCGTTGACGATCGGGCCGATCGGGCCGATCAGGCCGGCGTGGTCGTCGGCGCTGACGTGTCGGTCTTCCCGGCGCCGCCATGGCCGGCGAGCGGCATCAGCTCGACCGACGCGTCACGGTGCTTTATGCCACGGCCTTCTGCAGACTCAGCAGCACGACATCGTGACTGCGCAGCTTCAGCGTCACGGTGGCGGTGCCTGAGGCGCCCACGAGCAACTCGCGCTGCAGTTCCGGCTTGTCGGTTGTCAGCGCCTGCAGGTCGGCCAGTTGCTTCGCGTCGAGGTTCTTGGGTGAGCCCATCTTCAGGTAGGCGGTGTGGGCGTCGTTGACCTCGAAGCCGGTGCGGTGCTGCGTGAGCCGGTAGCGGCCGGGCGACAGATGGCGCAGTTCGACGATCGCGCTTCCCGCGTCCCGAGCCGGCTGCGGCTTGCCAAAGAAGCTGCGGTTGCTGGCCGTCTGGTCGGGCTGGCGCCAGTCCCAGACGATGGCTTGCAGCTGATCGCCGTCGGTCGCGGCCCAGGTGAAAAGATCGCTGGTCGGCACTTCCTTGCCCTGCAGTGCGGCGAGGTAGCGGTAGGCGAACCACACCGGCTTGCGGATGCCCTCACGCGTCATCAGGCCGAAGCCGCCGTGGAAGGGCGCGTCCGGCGGGCCGGGTTCCTCGAACAGGTCGCTGTAGACCCAGTAGCTCATGTGCTGGGCGAGACCTTGCGTCTGCTTCAGCTTGGTCAGCACATAGGGCGCGCTCATGTACGAGTCGTGCACCAGGTCGCGCGGGTTGTAGCTGGTGCTCCACTCGGTGAAGAACAGCGGCAGGCCTGGCAGGTGCGAGGCTTCGATCTCCTTGCGCACGCGCCGCACGTCACCCACGATGGCGTCGGGCGACTTGGACAGTTTCCGGTCTTCCTTGCCGAACTCGTCGAGGAAGCCTTCATCGACGCCATAGGTGTGCGTTGTGATGAAGTCCACCGGCGTGTTGGTAACCTTGGCGTGCGCCAGGAACTCAGGCACCCAGGCCGCGCCGGCCGTGGACGGGCCGCCTACGCGCAGCAGCGGGCTGACGGCCTTGATCGCCTTGGCGGTGCGGGTGTAGAGGTCGAAGTAGGCCTTTTGATCGGCTTTCTCCCAGAAGCCGTCGAGGTTGGGTTCATTCCAGACCTCGAAGTACCAGTCGTGCACTTCAGCCGCGCCGTAGCGCTCCACCAGGTGGCGGATGAAGGCGTCGATGAGCGCGACCCAGCCGGCGGGCTCGGGATGGGAGGTGTTGCCCTCCCAATAGAAAATCTTGTTGTCCGAGGTCTTCAGCGCCAGCGGCGTGAAGCCCAGTTCGACGAAAGGCTTGATGCGGCGCGCCAGCATCGCGTCGTAGAGCTTGTCGATGCCGGTGAAGTCGAACACCAGCTTGCCGCTCGCGTCGCGTGTCACCGTCTTGAACACGTCGTGGAAGATGGCGTGGAAGCGCAGGTAGCGGAATCCCAGTTCGTCCACCGCCGTTTTGAGCTGCGCGAGCGCATCGGGGCGGTAGGTCGTGCCGGGGTAGTCGGCGCCGACGCAGTGGTCGAAGAAGCGATCCAGCGGCTGCTGGGCTTGAGCGAGGTCCAGCACGATGCGCCGCTGCGTTGGCGCGGCGAACACGGTGGAAGCGAGTGGCATGGCGGCGGCAGCGGCCAGCAGTCGGCGGCGTTGTTGGGAAGTCATGTCGGGAGTCCTCTGTAGACGAAGTTGCGGGCGCGCACCTCGCCGGCGCCGGCGCTGAAGAGCGCCGGCCGCAGACTGACGAAGCCGCCGAAAACGTTGTGGTGCAGCCCCGAGACTTCCATCTGCCAGGGGTGCTGGGTCCAGGTCTTGCCGTGGTCGTGCGAGTAGCGGAAGGTGATGACGTTCTCGCGGTTGGTCAGATGGATGTGCACGTTGCGTGTTGCGATGGCCGCGCGCATCCAGCCGTGCTCTTGACCGTAGCCGTAGGTCAGCTGCTGCGTCGTGCTGAAGCCGATGCCGACGTGGCCGCGCTCGTCGTAGAACAGGCCGAGGCCACCATGCCCGTCACCGCTGATCTCCAGCTCGACGCTGCACTCGTAGCTGCGGTCGCCGACATTGCAAGTCAGCGGCGAACAGTCCGCGAGTGACTTGCCCTTGCCACGGATCACCACGCTGCGATCCTCGAACCGCAGCCTTGCGCCTTCGTCAGGCCCCGGTGCGTGGAAGGCCCACTGCAGGCCGAGCTCGCCGCGCGAGAAATCGTCGGACCGCGCGAAGCCCGCCGGGCCTGGCTGGCCTCCGCGCGGCTTGGGAAGAGGTCGGCTCAGCGTGCCGCCCTTGGCGCGGAACCAGCCGTCCTTCGTCCATTCGATGGGTTCCAGCAAGGCCTGCCGGCCCAGCGTGCGAAAGCCGTTCTCGTAGCCGTGATAGACCATCCACCAGTCCCCCGCCGGCCCTTCGACGACGCTGGCGTGGCCGCGTGACCACCAGGGTTCATCCGCGCTGCGGGTGCGGACGATGGGGTTGTGTGGACAGTGCTCCCACGGGCCGTGGACCGAGCGCGAGCGCGCCACGGTGACCATGTGGCTGGTCGGTGGCCCCGCCGTGCCGCCGACGGCGGAGATCAGATAGAACCATTCGCCGCGCTTGAGCAGCTTGGGGCCTTCGGGCGCGAACATCTCGACGACCCAGTCCTTGGGATATTGCCAGGGCGTCCAGGCGTTGGCTTCCAGCGGGCCGTCGGTGGCGAGGCCATCGTCCTGGAGCCGCACGCGGCGGCCGCCGTTGACGAAGAGGTAGCGCCGGCCGTCCTCGCCGACGACGTGGCCGGGATCGATGCAGCCCGGGATCTTCAAATCGATGGGAGCGCTCCACGGCCCGCGGATGTCGTCCGCGTGGATGACATAGATGCCGGTGCCGGCGTCCTGCAGCACCGGGATGTAGATGAAGTAGCGGCCCGCGTGTTTGATCAGATCCATCGCCCAGACGGTGCCGATGGGCTGCGTCAGGGCGGCGGTGATCGGCGCCCAGTTCACCAGGTCCTGCGAGTGCCAGATGACGGCGCCGGGGTAGGACTGGAAGGACGAAAAGGTCATCCAGTAGTCGGCGCCGTCCTTCAGGATGGTGGGATCGGCGTGGTCCCCGGCGACGATGGGATTGCGGTAGGTTCCGTCACCCAGGTCGGCCTTGCGCTGGCCTTCGATGCCCAAGGCGAAATGATGCGATCCGGGCGCGGCATCGGTCGTCGCCGCGCGAGCAAGTGCGCTTGAGCTGGCCGCGGTGCCGGCAAGGATTGCGGGAAATGCACGGCGAGTCCACATCGATGTCTCCAGGGTCATGTTCCAGGGATGGGTGCGCGCCGCGGATGCCGGGCATGCCGCAGAGCGCCGTTCATTTCTTGCACATCGCGCCGATGGCGTCGGGGGCAGTGGCGGTGATCAGCCCCAGCCGATAGGGCAGTTCGATGTATTCGTACTTCTTGCCCTTTTCCATGTCCAGGCCCTGGTACAGGAATCTCAGCGGCTTGCAGGGGTCGATGGTCAGCGTCTGGTCGAACCCGTCGCGGATCATTTCGCCATGGGAGACGCCTTCGGACCAGATTCGGCCGTTGAACTTGACGTTGTCGGCGCCGGCGAACCGGTTCATCTCGGCACCGGGAACGGGCTGCCACTTGCCGTCCAGGCGATCAGCGGTCCAGGCTCGGAAATACCGGCCGCCCGGCCGCATGGCCTCGACCAGCGTCAGGTACTGGTTGGTGCCGGCGATCTTGTAGGTGTTGCTCGCCTCGAACAGGTCCTCGCGCTTTTCCTTCATGGCGACGACAGGCTCGGAGAAGCCGTGCGGGAAGCGCTCGATCGTCGTTTCACCACGGAAGAAGCTGCCGTTGTCGTTGGTGAAGAAGAGATAGCACTTCTTGTCGTCGCAGATATTCCAGAAGTCCAGCCAGCCCGCTTGACCCTTGTCGTCCTTCACGCTCTCCGGGATGGTCTTGTAGAAGGGCTGCGGTGCCGTCCATGAATGGGGATCGTTGATGTCCTTGGTCGTGGAATACAGCGGGTCGCCGCCCTGGTAGATCAGATACCAGAGCTTTTGCGGCGCGAAGTAGAAGACCTGCGGTGCTGCGCGGTAGCCGGGCCCGATGGGAGACTTGTCGAGCATGAAGAGAGGGGCCTTGGGCGCCTCATCCCAATCGGCAAAGCTCGTGTAGGCCATGCCCCAGCCGTTCTTCCCGGCCGTGGTCATGAAGACGTGGTAGCGGCCGTCGTGGTAGACGATGGAGGGGTCCTTGACGCCAAAGATGTCCTTCGCGTCGGCCGGCGGCTTGATCAGCGGTTCACTGGATTTCCATTCGAAAGCCAGGGCCTGTTTCGCGGGTTCCACCGCGTGAGCGAGTGTGCTCAAGGCCAGGCAGGACGCAAACCAGAGTGCGTTGAAACCGTTGAAGGAAGACTTGTAGTTGCGCATGACTTCAGCCAATGATGTTTCCAGGGAATGGGGGCGTGACATCGTCATACGATGCCCCGCGTTGCCTCAAGCTTCTGGCGTATTTCGCCCATGCGCTTCTCGGTCAATTCAAAGCGCAGCAGCGACACGAGTGCGAGCACCAGGCCGATGACGGGGATGGTGGACAGCAGGATGCGCATCATGAAGATGGCATGCGGCGTCTGCAGCGTCTCCAGCTTGGCATCAAAGCCGGTGAACTGCAGGATCC
>JAEKLF010000183.1 GCA_019509985.1 Burkholderiales bacterium
ATCAACCATGCGTCCTGGCAGTTCCCCGCCTTCCAGGCCGCACTGAAGGACCGCACCAGCCCCTGGCGCGACTGGTTCGTCTGGAATCCCGAACCCGGCCCGGGCTGGGACATTTGGGGCAAGTACCCCTGGTACGACGCCGCCGCCCAGCCCTGGAACTGGCCCGGCGAATGGAAGGACCTGCCGCCCATCAAGCCCGGTTCGCCCGACATCTACTTCGGCACCTTCGGCCCGCCGATGCCCGACTTCAACCTGCGCAACCCCGTCGTCGTGCAGTACCACGAGGACTCGCTGCGCTTCTGGCTCAACCGCGGCCTGGACGGCTACCGGCTGGACGCCGTGCCCCACCTGATCGAGAACAACGCCAAGGACTGGAACGACCAGCCCGAGAGCCGCGTGCTGACCAAGCATTTCCAGGACCTCATCAAGAGCTACCCCGGCCGCTACGTGGTCTGCGAAGCCACGGCCGAGCCCATCGCCTACGGCAAGCCGGAGCTGTGCGGCGGCGCCTTCGCCTTCAACCAGAACTACGAGCTGATGAAGGCGGCCAAGGGCGACGCGGCCGCCTTGCAGCGCGTGGCCGACTACTACCGCGCCATGTCGCCGACGATGGCGACCTTCCTGCACAACCACGACATCTTCACCGGCCAGCGCGTGTGGGACCAGCTGCACGGCGACGAGGCGCGCTACCGCCTTGCGGCCGCCAGCTATCTGCTGCTGCCCGGCACGCCCTTCGTCTACTACGGCGAGGAGATCGGCCTGGCCGGCGCCGACGGCAAGGACGCCAAGGACGACGCGCCACTGCGCTCGCCGATGAGTTGGACGCCGGCTGGCGGCTTCACGACCAGCGCCCAGCCCTTCCGCCCGTTGTCGCTGAACCGCAGCCGCCACAACGCCGAGACGCAGGCACGCGAGCCCGACTCGCTGTTCAACTTCTACCGCACGCTGATCGCACTGCGCCGCCAGCTGCCGTCACTCGCGCTGGGCCGCTACGAGGCCGACCAGATCGACGGCCAGGTCTGGACCTTCCAGCGCGTGCAGGGCCGCGAGCGCAGCCTCGTCGCCATCAACTACGGCGACCAGCCGGCCAGCATCACCGTCGCCGGCCTGCCGCCCGCTGCGCGCGGCAAGGCCGCCTACCCGCGCAACGGCGCCGCGCTGAAAGCCGACGCGGCCGGCCAGGCCCGCATCACGCTGCCGCCGCTGTCCCTGCGCGTCTACATGCTGAACCCATGATCCGCGCCACCGCCCGCGGCCTGCTGGCCGCCCTGCTGCTCGCGGCCGCGCCGGCCTGGAGCCAGACGGCAGCCATCGAACGCGTCGAGCCGCCGCACTGGTGGGTGGGCATGCGCGACACGCGGCTGGAGCTGATGGTGCACGGCCCCGGCATCGCCGCCGCCCATGTCCGGCTGCGCAAGGCCCCGGCCGGCGTGCGCCTGCGCGGCAGCAGCCGGCTGGACGGCGACAACTACCTCTTCATCGACCTCGACATCGGCGCCGCCGCCAAACCCGGCCCGCTGACGCTGGACTTCATCGCTGCCGACGGCAAGCCCGTCGCCAGCCAGACCTACGAGCTGCGCGCCCGCGCGCCCGGCTCGGCCCAGCGCCAGGGCTTCGACGGCCGCGACGCGATCTACCTCGTCGTGCCCGACCGCTTCGCCAATGGCGATCCGGCCAACGACAACGCCGGCGGCCTCGGCGACACGGTGGACCGCAGCAACGTCGACGCGCGCCACGGCGGTGACATCAAGGGCATCGCCGAGCGCCTGGACTACATCGCCGGCCTGGGCTTCACCCAGCTCTGGCCCACGCCGCTGGTCGAGAACCACCAGCCGAGCTACTCGTATCACGGCTACTCGCCAACCGACCTCTACAGGATCGACCCGCGCTTCGGCAGCAACGAGGACTACCGCCAGCTCGTCGCCCAGGCGCGCGCCAAGGGCCTGGGCGTCATCCACGAC
This sequence comes from Burkholderiales bacterium, assembly GCA_019509985.1. Lineage (GTDB taxonomy): Bacteria > Pseudomonadota > Gammaproteobacteria > Burkholderiales > Burkholderiaceae_C > Pelomonas. The sequence continues at coordinate 1,962 of JAEKLF010000183.1, forward strand.
ATCGTGCCCAACCACATCGGTTCGGGCCACTGGTGGATGAGCGACCTGCCGGCGCGCGACTGGATCAACCAGCATTCGACCTACACCGAAACCAACCACCGCCACATCACCCAGGCCGACCCCTACGTGGCGCCCAGCGACCGCGAGCGTTTCGCCGGCGGCTGGTTCGTGCCCACCATGCCCGACCTGAACCAGCGCAACCCCAAGCTGGAGCGCTACCTGATCCAGAACGCGATCTGGTGGGTGGAGGACGCGGGCCTGTCGGGCCTGCGCGTGGACACCTATCCCTACTCGGACAAGGCCTTCCTCGCGCGCTGGTCGGGCGCCGTCATGCGCGAGTACCCACGGCTGACGCTCGTGGGCGAGGAGATGAGCAACAACCCGCTGATGCTGGCCTACTGGCTGGCCGGCCGCCCCAAGCACGACGGCTACGTCTCGCACATGCCCAGCATGATGGACTTCCCGCTGCACTACTGGCTGCGCGAGGCCCTGGTCGAGCCCGAGGGCCGAAGCTATGGCAGCGGCTTCGGCAAGCTCTACGAAGCCATGCTCAACGACGCCCTCTACCCCGAGCCCACCCGCATGGTGCTGTTCGAGGGCAACCACGACACCAACCGGCTGTTCTCGGCGCTGGGCGAGGACGCGGCGCTGCACCGCATCGCCATCACCTTCATCGCCACGACGGCGCGCACGCCGCAGTTCTTCTACGGCAGCGAGATCCTGATGAAGAGCCCGGTGGAGCGGGCCGACGGGGCGGTGCGCGCCGACTTCCCCGGCGGCTGGGCGGGCGACGTCGCCGATGCCGTTTCGGGCCGCGGCCTGAGCGATGCCGAGCGTGACGCCCAGCAATACCTGCGCAAGCTGCTGACCTGGCGCAAGACGGCGCCCGCCATCCACCATGGCAAGCTGATGCACTACCACCCGCTGGGCGGCGTCTACGTCTACTTCCGCTACACGGCGCAGCAGAAGGTCATGGTGGTGCTCAACAAGAACAACGAGCCCACTGCGCTCGACACCAGCCGCTTCGCCGACATGCTGACGCCACGCTCGACGGGCACGGATGTCATCACCGGCCAGCGCCATGCACTCGGCCAGCAGCTGATGCTGCCCGCGCGCTCGGCCCTCGTGCTCAACGTCGTGGAGCCCTGAGCGTGAAGTCCCTGATCACCCTTGCCACTGCCCTGCTGATGAGCCTGCCCACGATGGCCGCCGAGCCTTTGCAACGCGTCGAACCACCGAACTGGTGGGTCGGCATGCGCGACACCTCCCTGCAGCTGATGCTGCACGGCGCCGGCATCGCCGACGCGAAGCCCACGCTGGCGCCCTACCCTGGCGTGCGCCTGAAGGGCAGCCATCGGGCGACCAGCGCGAACTACCTCTTCGTCGACCTCGACATCAGCGCCGACGCCAAGCCGGGCGAGCTGTTGCTGACCCTCGATCGCGGCGCGCCGCTGCACTACCCGTTGCTCGCGCGCACCCCCGGCTCGGCGGGGCGCCAGGGATTCGGCCCCAAGGACGCGATCTACCTCGTCGTGCCCGACCGCTTCGCCCAAGGCGGCAGCGGGCACCAGGCCGACATGAAGGAAGGCCCTGACCGCACCAGCCCCGGCAGCCGCCACGGTGGCGACCTGGCCGGCATGCGCCGGCACCTGGACTACATCGCCGGCCTGGGCTTCACCCAGGTCTGGCCGACGCCGCTGGTCGAGAACAACGGTGCCCACTACAGCTATCACGGCTACGCCGCGACGGACTTCTACAAGATCGACCCGCGCTTCGGCACGAACGACGACTTCCGCGCCTTCGTGACCGAGGCGCGTGCCAAGGGCGTCGGCGTCATCCAGGACGTGGTGCTCAACCACATCGGCAGCGGGCATTGGTGGATGGCCGACCTGCCGGCTCCGGACTGGGTCAACCAGTGGCCCGAGGGCTACACCGAAACCCACCACGCTCGCATGACGCTGCAGGACCCCTACGCCGCGTCGAGCGACCGACTGCGTTTCACCGACGGCTGGTTCACCCGCGGCATGCCCGACCTGAACCAGCGCCGCCCGGAGCTGGCGACCTATCTGACGCAGATGACCTTGTGGTGGATCGAGAGCGCAGGCCTTTCAGGCCTGCGCACTGACACCTATTCCTATTCCGACCGCGAGTTCCTGACGCACTGGTCGGCCCGCGTCATGCAGGAGTACCCGCACCTGAACATCGTTGGCGAGGAGTGGAGCCCGCACCCCGCCGTCGTCGCCTACTGGCAGCGCGGCAAGCGCAACCACGACGGCTACGTGTCGCACGCGCCCAGCCTGATGGACTTCCCGCTGCAAGGCAACCTGCTCGCCGCGCTGACCGAGGACGACGGCCCGCACACCGGCCTGACCAAGCTCTACGAGGGCCTGGCCCACGACTTCGTCTATCCCGACCCGGCCAACCTCGTGCTCTTCGACGGCAACCACGACACGCCGCGCCTCTTCTCGCTGTTGAAGCACGACGTCGATCTGACGAAGATCGCGCTGGCCTATCTCGCGACGACGCGGCGCATCCCGCAGCTCTTCTACGGCAGCGAGCTGCTGATGCAGAGCCCCACCGAGCGCGACGATGGCCGCGTGCGCGCCGACATGCCAGGCGGCTGGGCCGGCGACACCGCGGCGTCATCCACGACGGCGCGTTGATGCAATACGCGCCGCTGGAGGGTTGCTACGTCTTCTTCCGCTACGACGCCGGCCGCACGGTCATGGTCGCCCTGAACAAGAGCGGCAAACCCGTGGAGCTGCCGACCGCGCGTTTCGCCGAGCGCGTCCAGCCGGGCGACCACGCACGCGACGTTCTGGGCGGCCAGGCCTTCAGCGTCGGCGCGACCCTGCAGGTGCCGGCGCGCGCACCGTTGATCCTTGAGCTCACGCGCTAGGCCTAAGGGCTTGCGCGGCTGGCCGTGGTCGCAGAGCTGGCCCGCGTCGCCGCGCGTGAACTCGGCCGT
>JAEKLF010000184.1 GCA_019509985.1 Burkholderiales bacterium
GCTCGTTGACGCTGCAGCGCCAGGCGACGACGCCATCGCTCTTGGAGTAGATGGATGTCGTCGGCACCGGCGGCGCCTGGCGGATCTGTTCCATCAGCTCGGGGTCGTTGGAGGCGTGGCCGCTGACCAGCTCGAAGAAGCGCCAGGCATTGGTCGCGCGTGGGTGGCCGGTGAAGGGCGTACCCAGCGTGACGACGCAGCGCGTCAGCTCCGGGCATTCCTTGGCCAGCTCGCGGGCGTAGATGCCGCCCAGGCTCCAGCCCAGCAGGCTCACCTTGCGGCCATGGCGGCGGTGCAGTTCGACGAGGTCGGCCTTGGTCTGCTCCAGCACGCCGGCACGCGGGCCGAAGTTGAAGCCCTGGCCCCAGCCCTGGGTGGTGTAGCCCAGCGAGTCGAGCATGGCGCGCAACGGTGCCGTCGTGAAGTCATGCGCGCCTAGACCGGGGAAGACGAGGACGGGATGGCCATCGCCGTGCGGCAGCTTTCGCATCCACGGCATGGTGGCCAGCAGGGCCGCGTATTCCCAGGGCGCGCGGCCCTCGAGCATCAGCAACCAGGCGTTGGGAGCGCGCAGGTCGGACCAGTCGGGGTTGATGGAGGAGGGCGTCTGTTGCCAGCGCGAGAAGCGCGGCGAGCGGATGGCGGGCATGCGGAAAACGGTTTCAAGCGAAGCCCGGCGATGTTAGCCAGCCGTCGCCTTTTTCCGGGGCGTGCTTGCCCGGGGCTTGGGTGTCGCCTTGGCGACGGCCTTCTTTGCCGCCGTCTTCTTGGCCGGTGCTTTCTTCGTTGCAGCTTTCTTCACGACGGGCGCGGGCTCCGGCGCGGGTTCGACCACCGGCAGCGCCTGGAACTCCATGAACGCTGCCTCGACATAGGCCGCCAGCTCGGCCGTCTCCGGCAGGGCCTCGCCGCAGGCCATCAGGCCGATGTCCAGCGACTGGTTGTAGGTCTGCACGGTCACGTTCAGCGCCAGGCCGTGCACGGCAATCGACGTGGGGTAGTTGGTCAGCATCTGCGCGCCGGCCAGGTACAGCGGCAGCTGTGGCCCGGGCACGTTGGAGATGACGACGTTGGCGACGACCGGCAGCTTCTCGGCAACCTTGGCGCGGCCGTAGAGCATGGCACCGGCCTGCATCAGCCAGGGGATGCCCAGGCTCGGGAAGTCCGTCGGCATCAGGCTCTTGAGCTCGTTCATCTGCGCCTTCATCGCCTTGCTGGAGGCGATGACATTAGCCAGGCGCTCGCTCGGGTCGCTGAGGTGCGTGCCCAGGCTCATGAAGGTCATGGTGGCCTGGTTGTTGGACGTGGTGTCGCCGGCGGCGCGGGTGGACACCGGCACCGCGGCGACCAGGCTCTTGCGCGGCAGCGGGCCGTGCTTGGCGAAATAGCGCCGCAGCGCGCCGCCCATGATGAAGAGCACGGCGTCGTTGACGCTGGCGTGGTGGCGCTTGCGCGTGCGGTTCAGCTCGGCGAGCGGCAGCGTGACGCCGGCGAACGAGCGCGTCGCCGACAGGCTGACGTTGAAGCGCGTGCGCGGCGCCGGGCCGAGGCTGGAGACCGATTTCTTGCCACGAACGACGGCCGTGGTCTGCGACGCGACGCCGGACAAGAGCGCGCGCAGCTTGTCCACCGAGGCTTCGGCCGCCGCGCTGCCGAAGGACTTGACCGCCATGCCGCCGAGGATGCTGGCCGCGTTGGGCAGGGAACGGGCCAGCTTGACGGTCTGCTTCCACTGCTGGGACACGGCCGCGCGCAGCATGCCGACGGTGCCGAGCTGGCCGCGCTTCTTGCCGCGCGCGGCGATGGCTTCGATGTTGCGCGGCTCGGGGCTCAGGTCGAGGATGACCTGGGCCAGCGCGACAGCGGCCTGGCCGTCGACGGCGGCGTGGTGCAGCTGGGTGTAGAGGGCGACGCGGGGCTGGCCCTCGGGGCCGGACTCGATGCCGGTGAAGACGTGGAACTTCCACAGCGGCCGGCTGCGGTCCAGCAGCACGGGGTGCAGCGCGCCGACCTGGTCCTCCAGTTCGGCCATGCCGCTGCCCTCGGGCAGGGCGATCTCGACGATGTGCTCTTCGAGGTCGGGATCGGCGTCGATCCAGCCTGGATTGGACAGGCCCAGCGGCATCGCGATGAGGCGCCGGCGCAGCGCGGGCAGCAGCGGCATGCGCGTGCGCATGTGCTCGCGCAGGTCCTCGACATAGTCGCCGTCGTAGCCGACGGGCAGTTCCAGCAGATGCAGCGCGCCGACATGCATCGGCATCTGCGGCGTTTCCAGGTAGAGGAAGCTGGCGTCGAGGCCGGCGAGCTGTTTCATCGGGCTGTCTCCTGGTGTATTTATCCCACCCCCTACGGCCTGACGGCCGCCCCTCAAGGGGGCACTGCCGACGGCCCGGCAAAGCCGGTTCCGTGGCAGTCACTGAAGGCGTCGACCCAAGGGCCTCTTTCATTCCTCCGGCACGAAGATCCAGAGGAGGACGTACAGGAGTATGCCGCTGCCCACGGCCAGGAAGAGCACCGTGAAGATCAGGCGCCAGACCCAGGAGTCCAGCCCCGTCGCGCGGGCGATGCCGCCGCAGACGCCGCCGATCCAGCGGTCCATGCGGGCGCGGCGCAGGCCGTTGACGGCGCCGACATTGGGCGACGGCGCGGGGCCGGCGGCCGGGGCGGCGCTGCCGCTCAGCACGCGGGCCTTGGCTGCGGCGAATTCTTCGGCGTTGAGCACACCGCGGGCATGCAGGTCGGCCAGCTTGTTGAGTTCGTCGGCGTCGTTCATTTGAAGCTCCTTTCGGTGTTGATGGTGCAAAGCCTAGCGGCGCCACGCGTGCAGGCCAGCCGCTTGCGACAGGCGGTCGATTCGACGGCATGCGGTCGCGGAAATCAATGGACAGGCTGCTTGCTCGGGTCGATGTCGACGAACTGCCAGAAGTCCTGCCAGAACAGCGGGCGGCGGAAGCCGCTCATCCAGGGCTGCTCGATGTCGGTCAGGATGCGGTGCACGTGGACCTTGTAGGGCATGTAGGTCACGGCCAGGCGCTTGGCTTCCTTGAACAGCGCTTCGCGCTCGGGCCCGTCGGGCATGGCCTGCATGCGGTCGTAGAGGGCGTCGAAGCGGGCGTCCTTGAAGCGCGGCAGGTTCTGCGTGCCGGCGCCGGGGCCGTAGTAGCGCTGCAGTGCACCCTGGCCGTCGGGCTGCGAGGCGGTGGAGCCCACCGGCCACATCTGGAAGTGGCCCGCCTGCACGGCCTTGAGGTTCTCGGGCCATTGCTGGACCTTGATCTGCATGCGGATGCCCACGGCCTGCAGCGCCTTGTCCCACAGCTCGTCGATGGAGCGGTTCAGCGAGTTCGGCTCGGTGTTGCGCGTGATGACGAGCGGGCTGCCGTCGGGCAGGTCGCGCCAGCCGTCGCCGTCCTTGTCGACATAGCCGTACATGTCCAGCAGCGCCTTGGCGCGGGCCGGGTCGTAGTCGCTCATTTCGCTCTTGAACGCCACGTCGTAGCCGGTGGTGTGCGGCACGATGGGGCCCTGCGCGGGCACGGCGCGGCCGCGGCGCGCGATCAGGATCTCGCGCTGGACGTCGTAGGACAGCGAGATCGCGCGGCGCAAGGCGACCTTGTCCGGCGCCATGCCGCCGACGACCGGGTCGTCCATGTTGAAGCAGGTCAGCGTCATGTCGGGCGCGAGCGTGAACACGGCCTGCATGCCGCGCTTGGCGAGGTTGGGTGCGAGCTTGCCACCCGGCGCGGCCTGGGTGATGAACTCCTCGGGCACGCGCTCGATGAAGTCGTGCTCGTTGTTCAGGAAGGCCAGCCAGCGTGGCTGGCGCTCGACGATGACGTCGATGACGACGCGGTCGATCATCGGGATGCGGCGGCCCTTGAACCTGGCGAGGATGGCCTGGCCTTCGGCATCGTCGGCCGCCGGCTCGGCCTCGTAGTGGCGCTCCCGGTAGGTCGGGTTGCGCTCCAGCACCATCTGCGAGCTGCGCCGCCACTGCGTCAGCACGAAGGGGCCGGTGCCGACCGGGTGCTCCATGATCTTGTCGCCATAGAACTCGACGACCTCGCGCGCGACGGCGCCGTAGAGGTCATTGCCGGCCAGCACGGATTCGACCAGACGCGGGCGGGGCTCGCGGGTCTTGAACTGCAGCGTGTAGCGGTCCAGGGCCTTCACGCCTTCGACCTCGCGGTCGTAGGGGAAGGGCTTCCTGGACTTGATGACCTGGTTGCGCAGTTCGTCCAGGCCGACGAGGCCGGCGTCCTCGTAGCTGATCCAGCCCTGGGCGTTGTTGGCCGGGTCGGCGTAGCGCTTGATGCTGTAGACGAAGTCGGCCGCCGTCACCTCGCGCTTCTGGCCCTTGAAGGCCGGGTCGTCCGCAAAATAGATGCCGGGTTGGATCTTGATGGTGAAGGTCTTGAAGTCGGCGCTGATCACCGGGTCGCCGGCGGCGATCTGCGGCACGATGCGCGTCGGCCGCGCCAGCGGGTCGTAGGTGTAGAGGCTCTCGAAGATGTGAGCCGTGACGGAGCGCGAGTAGATGTCCGAGATCCTGACCGGATCGAAGCCCGTCTC
>JAEKLF010000185.1 GCA_019509985.1 Burkholderiales bacterium
GAAGGTGACGGGGCGCGTCGCCGCGTCGGCGCCGGGCAGCGTGTAGGCGACGTAGAACATCGAGGCCTCGGGGGTGCCGGTGGCGTCGCGCGCGATCAGGTGGCCGGCGGTGGCCGTGTAGCTCAGCGTCTGGCCATTGACGGTGAGCCTCTGCGTGCTGACCGCGGCGGCCTCGACGGCACCGGGCAGCGAGGCGTCGGTGGCCGAGGAATAGACCGTCGTGTCGGTCAGCCCGGGCTGGTTGTCGATCGGCGGCGTGGGCGCCGAGCCCCCTCCCCCGCCGCAGGCCACGAGCAGAACCGAAAGCAGAAGGGGGAGTGCAGTCGCGCGCATGACGGCGAGTCTAGACACCCGGCACTACCATGCACAAAGACATTGCGGAGCGCTCCATGGCCCAGATCCTCTACCTCACCCGCATCGAGATCGAGTTCGGCGCCAGCCGCCTGCTGCCGGCCGAGTGCGAGCGCGTGGGCATGCGCCGCCCGCTCGTCGTGACGGACGCCGGCGTGCGCGCGGCCGGCGTGCTGGACGAGGCGCTGGCCGCCTTTGACGTGAAGCCGCCCGTCTTCGACCAGACGCCCGCCAACCCGACCGAGGCCGCCGTGCGCCTGGCCGTGCAAATGGTGAAGGACGCCGGCTGCGACGGCCTCATCGCCGTGGGCGGTGGCTCCAGCATGGACCTGGCCAAGGGCGTGGCCATCGCCGCCACCCACGAGGGGCCGCTAACGCATTACGCGACCATCGAGGGCGGCGCCGGCCGCATCAGTTCCAAGGTGCTGCCGCTGATCGCCGTGCCGACGACCTCGGGCACCGGCAGCGAGGTGGCGCGCGGCGCGATCATCATCGTGGACGACGGGCGCAAGCTGGGCTTTCACAACTGGGAGCTGCTGCCCAAGGCCGCCATCTGCGACCCGGCATTGACGCTCAAGCTGCCGCCCGGGCTGACCGCGGCCACCGGCATGGACGCGATTGCGCACTGCATCGAAACCTTTTTGGCACCGGCCTTCAACCCGCCGGCCGACGGCATCGCGCTGGAAGGCCTGCGCCGCGGCTGGGGCGCGATCGAGCGTGCCACACGCGACGGCCAGGATCGCGATGCGCGGCTGGACATGATGCTCGCCAGCGTGCACGGCGCGATGGCCTTCCAGAAGGGTCTGGGCGCGGTGCATTCGCTGAGCCACTCCCTGGGCGGCATCAACCCGCGCCTGCACCACGGCACGCTGAACGCGGTCTTCCTGCCGGCCGTCATTCGCTTCAACGCCGCCGCCGACAGCGTGCAGCGCGAGCGCCGCATCGAGCGTTTGGCCCAGGCCATGAACCTGGCCGGCAGCGACGCCGACGCGGTGGCCGACGCGATCAGCGCCCTCAACGCCCGCCTGGGCTTGCCGTCGGGCCTGGCGGCGATGGGCATGGGGCCGGAACAGGACGCACGCATCGTCGAGCATGCGCTGGTGGACCATTGCCACAAGACCAACCCGCGGCTGGCCAGCCCGCAGGACTATCTGGCGCTGTTGGCGGCGTCGCGCTGAGGCGTCAGTCCCCCGGCCACCGCCGCTGCCGGGGCAGCCAGGCACTGCCGCGCTGCCACCCAGTGGGTCAACGGGAGCTTGTCCATGCGCCCTCCTTCTGCGCTCTCAGTGCAGTCTGGCCGGTTTGCGTGATGAATTCGTGGTTTTGCCACCGCCCGACAACGCTAGCATGGCTCGCCCTGCACAGAGGGCCACGAAAGAGGAGACATCCATGATGAAGCTATCCATCGGGCAAAGACTGGCTGCGGGGTTTGCGCTGGTGCTGGCGCTGGCGGCCTGCGTGATCGCGCTGGCGTCCTGGCGGCTGGCGTCCACGGCCGCGGCCACGCGCCAGATGATGGACGAGCCGCTGGCCAAGGAGAGGCTGATCGCGGACTGGAACCGCAACATCAACTCCGGCGTGCGTCGCACCATCGCGATTGCCAAGAGTTCGGACGCCTCGCTGGTGCCGCTTTTCGCCGAGGACCAGGCGCAGTCGACCAAGACCTCCAGCGAGATGCAGGAGAAGCTCAAGAGTCTGATCCGCACCCCCGAGGAGCAGGCGCTGTTCGACGCCGTCGGCAAGGCCCGTCAGGTCTACATCGCTTCGCGCGACGAGATCGTCAAGCTGAAGAAGGACGGCCAGGCCGACGCCGCCGACAAGCTGCTGACCGACGTCTTCGTGCCCGGCTCCAAGGTCTACCTGGCCAAGATGCAGGAGTTCCTGGACCACCAGCGCAAGGCCATCGACCAGACGGCCGCCAACATCGATTCGACCAACAGCAACGGCCGCATGATGCTGCTGGCGCTGGGCGCGCTGATGCTGGCGCTGGGCGTCGGGGCGGTCTGGTCAATCACGAAGAACATCACCGGCCCGCTGCTGGCGGCCGTGGACCTGGCCGAACGCGTGGCCGACGGCAACCTGATTCCGTCGGGCCAGGGCATGGCCGCGCGGTCCGACGAGATCGGCCAGCTGCAGACCACGCTGCGGCGCATGCGCGAGACGCTGTCGGGCACGATCGGTGGCATTCGCGACGTGGCGGAGTCGATCAACACGGCCTCGGCCGAGATCGCCAGCGGCAACCAGGACTTGAGCGCGCGGACCGAGAAGGCCGCGTCCAGCCTGGAGGAAACCGCCAGCGCGATGGAGGAACTGACGAGCACGGTGCAGCATTCCGCGGCGTCGGCCGGCCAGGCGAACTCGCTGGCCGTGTCGGCCGCGACGGTGGCGCAGCGTGGCGGCGAGGTGGTGGCGCAGGTCGTCAGCACGATGGATGACATCAACGTCAGCTCGCGCAAGATCGCGGACATCATCGGCGTCATCGACGGCATCGCCTTCCAGACCAACATCCTGGCGCTGAACGCCGCGGTGGAAGCCGCGCGGGCCGGCGAGCAGGGCCGCGGCTTTGCGGTGGTGGCCGGCGAGGTGCGCTCGCTGGCCGGCCGCAGCGCCGACGCGGCCAAGGAGATCAAGGGCCTGATCGGCAGCAGCGTCGAGCGCGTCGAAGCGGGCTCGCGGCTGGTGGCCGAGGCCGGCAAGACGATGGACGAGCTTGTCGGCGCCGTGCAGCGGGTCAAGGACATCATGGGCGAGATCACGACGGCGACGGCGGAGCAGTCCGACGGCATCGCCCAGGTGAACATCGCGATCACGCAGCTGGATCAGGTCACGCAGCAGAACGCGGCGCTGGTGGAGCAGTCCACCGCCGCCGCGGAGAGCCTGCGCGATCAGGCGCAGTCGCTGACCGGCGCGGTCGGCACCTTCAAGGTGGCGCGCCGCTGAGCAAGCGCTCAGTCGCCGCCGCCGCCACAACCTGAACCGCAGCTCGACCCACAGCTGCTGCCGCCGGCATCTCCACTGCTGCAGTCGCCGTCCGACGAGAAACTGCTGCCGCAGCTTGAGCCGCCGCCGTCATCACGACGGCGATGCGCGCGCAGCTCAACCTCGGTGATCAGGCCCAGCGTCACCAGGCCGCCCGCGGCCACGGCGGCATGAGCCACGGCCGGCCCGCTCGCGTGGCCGAAGCCGTCAATCCGCCGATGCACCAGCGCACCATGTTCATGCCTGTAGGCCCAGCCTGTCGGCAGGCCCAGCAGGCCATCGAGGCCAAACAGCAGCGGCAGGCGCGGGCCGAACAGGCTCAGGCCCTGGCTGCGGCACGCGCCGGCCCAACAGCGGGCAAGGCAGTCTTCCAACGGCGCGCCCAGCATGTCCGCCTCGCGGTGCTCCAGTGCGCCGCCGAAGTGGCGCCGCTGCCAGGCCGCAAGCCCCGCCGGGTCGATGGCCAGCCACACGTGCCAGACCGAGTCCGCGCCCTTGCTGGGCAGCGCGCAGGGTCCGTGGTCGCGCTGCAGCCGGCAGACCTCGAAGAACTGCGCCAGGCCGATGGAGCAGCGCAGCCAGGCGCCGTCGTCGACGGGCAGGCCCGGGAATTCCTCGGGTACACGATCGACCCAGGCCGCGTGAATGTCGCGTGGAATCTGGCCCGCGGCCGCCGTGGCTGCCGGGCAGGCGCTGCGCACGGCCATCTGTTGGTTGATCTCCCGCTGCCGGGCCCACCAGGCCCTCGCACGTTGCAGCAGACTGAACTTTGTTCTTGTTGTTGTGTTGTTCATGCCTCGCAGTGTGTGAACTGCGTGTGACAGCACCATGAAAAAGACCCGCCGAAGCGGGCCACAAAGTCAGGAGTTGAAGCTGACGGTTTAACCGTGCTTGGCGTCGAAGAACTGCTCGTCTTCCGTCGAGCCCTTCAGCGCAGCGGTCGAGGCGTTGGCCTCGATCGTCGTCGTGACGGCGTCGAAGTAGCCGGTGCCGACCTCGCGCTGATGCTTGACGGCGGTGAAGCCCTTCTCGGCGGCGGCGAATTCCTTCTCCTGCAGCTCGACGAAGGCGCTCATCTGGTTGCGGGCGTAGCCGTGGGCCAGTTCGAACATCGAGTAGTTCAGGCTGTGGAAGCCGGCCAGCGTGATGAACTGGAACTTGTAGCCCATCGCGCCCAGCTCGCGCTGGAACTTGGCGATGGTCGCGTCGTCCAGGTTCTTCTTCCAGTTGAA
>JAEKLF010000142.1 GCA_019509985.1 Burkholderiales bacterium
GTCACCTTGAATTGCATCTTCGGGATGTGATGCCGGCGCTCGGCGTTGAACTTATTCGGCATATGGCGCAGCGGGTCTGATCGATCTGAAAAACCGATCCTACCGTCCCGATACGGCGGTATCCATGCACCAACGCCCCGCCACCGTCTACCGGGCACTGCACCTGGTCAACAGACCCCACCCTGCCCACCGCGCCGACCATGGCAAGCCGCGTGTGCTGCAGTCGGCCGAGTTGCAGCGCTTTTGCGAGCTGGTCGCCGCGCTCAAACTGCGCACCACCAACAAGCAAGGCCGGCACCTCTCAACCCAGCGAGCCATTGAGCTGCTCGAAGAGCACGGCGTGGAAACCGTGCAGGGCCTGGTCAAGGCGCCCCAGGGCGTTCTGCACCGTCCGACGGTTAACCGCTACCTGTCACCCTCGAATGAACCACGCCGCATGGCCCCCTCCAATCGAACGCTCTCGCCCCTAACGGGCGGCGTCGCGTCCCCGAGGGCCGGCTTGTTCGGAAGGCGCATTCAGCCGCGCGAGCACGTTCTTCGCCACCTCGGCATCGCTCATGCGCTCGCCTGCGCCTTCCCCCCCGGCGGCATCGAAGAGCCGATGCACCCGCACCACCAGCACAGCGAACTGGACCGGATTGCCCGGCAGGCTTCCACGCGGGAAGAGATCGGAACGCTCGCGGAGGAAGCGCGCCGTGCGAATCAACGACTCATGCGCCGAGTGGCTGGCCTCGTCTCGGTATTCGAAGCGCCACGCCTTGATCTGTTCGGCAATCTCCGGCTGCAGGGCTGCATCGACCGGGACGCCGGTGGCGGCGAAGATGCGGCAGTCGTAGTCGCGGCAGGTCTGTGGCCGCACCGCATAGATCGTGCACTTGTTGTCGACCAGCATCGGGCAGGAGCCCTTGTCGTTGTAGCCCATCAGCACATGGCCTTTCGGCAGGCCGGGCACCTGGAACAGCAGCGGCCGCGGGATGGCCTTCAGTGTCTCTTTCTCATGCGGGCGGATGTGGATGAACATCCTGGAGTGGCAACAGGACGTGCAACTGCCACAGGGCACGTCGGCCCCCGCGCCGCCGTCCTCCAGCGCACGTTCGGTGTCGCCGAGCCATTGTGAAAATTCGCCAGCGGCCACCGGCGCCAGCCGGATCACCGGGCGATCCTTTGTCTTTGTCGTGTTCATCGAGACTTCATGCAGAGTGCAGGCGCGAGTGCAGCGACCGCGACGCCAGTTCGACCGCGGCCGACCCCGGGCGAGGGCGGAACGCGCAGATCGTCAGGATTGTGCCGCCGTCCAAGCGGGTGAAGGACAGTTCGCAACACCGGCCGAGTGTGAACTCCTCGTTGAGATGCTCTACCAGCGTGAGGGCCAGCCGGCCGGAGTCCGGGTCGATCGACGACAGGCGTGCCGCACTGAAATCGAAATAGCGCCTCACGGAGCCGAACGCCGCCTTGAAGAGGCTCTCCTTGGCGGAGAACACCAGCGTGACCTTCTCGTCCAGCGACATCGGGCCGGGACAGGCTTGCAGCATGTGCACTTCCGCGCCGTTCAAGGCCATTTCCAGCACGGCCGGCCGCGTACTCGCGGAGACGATCTGCTCCACGTCGATGCCGATGCCGCCGTACGCCTGCGACGACGCGACCACCGCCGCGGCGATGCCCGCGGTGTGCGAGATGCTGCCGACGACGTTCCGGGGCCACAGCGGCTCCCGCGACGCTCCAATGCCGATATCGGCCTGCGCGACAGCCCGGTCCACGCCGGCCCGCTCGATCGCACGACGTGCAGCCAGGCGCCCGAAGAAGAACTCCGCCTGGCGCTTTCGCACGCTGCGGGCGATGCTGTCGGGACAGGGCATTCCCGCCTCGGCGAAATGCGCCGGCGTGAACGCCGCCTCGTCAAAGCACAGGGTCGACACGTCAATCCAATCGCTGGTCGGCAGCGCCGTGCGGCGGATCGAGACCGAGCGGAAGGCGGGAAGCTGTTCGAGGCGCTCCACGGGTGTCGTCTTTTCCCTGGTAAATGACGCGGGGTTTCGCGGGGGAAGTCTGCGCAGGTGCTGGATCGGCGCGTAACGTCCGGCAGCAAAACGGCGCGATCAGTGCGCAGGATTATCTCAGACGGTTGCCAATTGCCCGGCGCATTTGCCGCATGCGCGGCGACCATTCCCTTCCTTCGGTATGTAACTATTGCAATAAATCTTGTGCGCTAACAATGACATTCGTGCGTCGGATGCCCAACGGTTGCTTCATATTAAAGCAGTTCGGTGAAGTTTTCTATAAGGATTGCCTTGCACTGTAATAGTTACCGCATTGATTTTGTCGACTATCGCTTTTCTAGGGATGGGCAAAGGGATGTTCTCCAACTCTAATGCCGGCCTTGCGCCATGAGACCTCAGCGCGGCTTCCGCTCCAGACAGCCGCTCAACTCCATCGCAGAACCATGGTTTGAATTTTTCGCCCGACAGGGCGATTGCGTGAAGCCGACCGCTGAAATGTGGTAGGCAACCTGACGAAGACTCAAATATCCAAAAACGAAGCCAGACACGCCGATTGTGCTCAAAAATTAAGCGCTCAATTGAGGGATGAAAGAACAAAGTATTACATTGAGACATTCGTAACCTATTGTTTTTAAACGACTTTTACCTTCATACAATCGCCCTGAATGGCTATCCCGAATCAACGTGTCATCCGTCAAGCGACGGAAGAAGACCTGTCGCGCCTGCTGGAACTGGAGGCGCTTTGCTGGAATCCCGCGCTGCGTGTATCTGAAGATGCACTTCGCGCGCGCCTGATCGGTTTTCCATCCGGGCAATTCGTCGTGGAATCGGCCGGCGAGGTATGGGCTGCTATTTACTCGCAGCGTATTGCAGATATTGGCAAGCTGTCGGGAGTGCGTTTCGATAATGCATTTTCCTTGCATCGGGGCGACGGCCCTTTTGCGCAGGTGCTCTCGCTGAATGTCTACCCACACCGGCAGGACCTCGATTATGGTGACGCATTACTGGAGCATCTGCTCGATGAGTGCGAACGAATCGGCGTCGCGGTAGTGGTCGGGGTGACACGCTGCAAGGATAGAAAAAAACACCCTGTTATTCCACTGGCTGACTATATCCAGCTGAAAAACGCAGAAGGGCGTCATGTCGATACCGTGCTGCGCATGCACCAGTTTCACGGCGCGGAGATCGTGTCGCCGATGCCGGGATATCGGCCGGCCGATACTGAAAACGACGGCCATGGCGTGCTCGTGCGCTACGACCTGCCCGGCCGGCAGCAGCGGCTTCGTGCGCTTCAGGACGCGCGCCAGGCGGCCACCGTGCCATTGCCATGCCCGGTCGTCGACGTGGAGCCGGAACTGCTGCGGATCGCCGGCGAAGTCCTGGGTGCATCGCGGCTTGGCGCGGAGCGCCCGCTGCGTCCGCAATCGCCGCTGTTCGAACTGGGGTTCGAATCCGCCGATCTGCTCGACCTCCGGGATCGCATCGAATCGCGCTTCGGGCTGCGGCTGACGCCCTTGTTCTTCTTCGAGCACAACACGCTGGAGAAGGTCGCCTCCTTCATCCAGGCGCCGCGCGCGGCGGCGGTCGAACTGCCGTCAACGGCGCCCGAGGCGGCTCCCGAATTCAACGCCGCCGCGGACGGCGACATCGCGATCATCGGCATGGCATGCCGTTTCCCGGGTGGGCTGGAGGACCCGCAGGCCTTCTGGCAGGCCTTGCGCGACGGCTGCTTGCTGGTCGGCACGCTGCCGCCGGGGCGCTGGGTTTGGCCGGAGGGCATCGACCCGCGCAGCACGCACCCGGGCATCGACCGGGGAGGCTTCGTTGCGCGGATCGACGAGTTCGATGCCGACCTGTTCCGCGTCGCTCCCAGCGAGGCGCAACGCATGGACCCGCAACAGCGCTGGTTGCTCGAGCTAGGCTGGGCTTGCCTTGAGGACGCCGGCCACGCGCCGGGCACGATGGCCAGCCGCCCGGTGGGCGTGTTCGTGGGCGCGAGCGGCTCGGACTATCAGCGCCTGATGGACGCCGCGCAGGTGCCGGTGCAGGCGCATTCGGGGCTGGCCACCTCCATGGCCGTTCTCGCCAATCGCCTGTCCTATTTCTTCGACCTGCAAGGGCCGAGCGTCCAGATCGACACCGCTTGCTCGAGTTCACTCGTCGCGCTGCATTCGGCGGTGCGGGCGCTGCGCGCAGGCGATTGCGAAGCCGCGCTGGTCGGTGGCGTGAACGTGATGTGTCATCCGGCCGGCACGCTCGCCTACTACCAGGCGGGCATGCTGTCGCGCGAGGGCTTGTGCAAGACCTTCGACGCGTCGGCCAACGGCTACGTGCGTGCCGAAGGCGCCGTGGTGCTGCTGCTGAAGAAGCTGTCGCATGCACTGGCCGATGGCGACCGCATCCACGCGGTGGTGAAAGGGGTGGCGGTCAATCACGGCGGCACGTCCGGCGGGCTCACCGTGCCCAATGCGGCCCGGCAGTCCGCGCTGGTGCGCCAGGCGCTGGCCGACGGCGGCGTGGCGCCTGCGTCGGTCAGCTACATCGAGGCGCACGGCACGGGCACGTCGCTCGGCGACCCGATCGAGGTGCGTGCCCTGGCGGACGTCTTCCGGGACAGCTGCACCCCATGCGGGCTGGGCTCCGTCAAGACCAACATCGGGCATCTCGAGGCCGCCGCCGGCGTCGCGGGCGTGCTCAAGGCCGTGCTGTGCCTGCAGCACCAGACCCTGGTGCCATCGCTGCACTTCAGCCGCTTGAATCCCAACATCCAGCTCGAGGGGTCGCCTTTCTACATGGTCGACACCTTGAAGCCCTGGCCGGCGCCTGATTGCCTTCCACGCCGTGCCGGCGTCAGCAGTTTCGGCTCGGGTGGCACCAACGCCCATGTGTTGCTGGAGGCGTTCGCAGCCGGTGCGCCGGCCGCCGCCGCGTGCTACCGCGAGCGGCCGTGCATCGTGGTGCTGTCGGCTGCCACCGAAGACCAGTTGGCCCAACAGGCGCGGCGGCTGCTCGATCACATCGAGCGCCATGCCCTCGTCGACGCCGACCTGGCGGACATGGCCTTCACGCTGCAGATGGGCCGCGAGCCGATGCGCGAGCGCTGGGCCGTCGTGGCGAGCACGATGGAGGTGGTTCGCGAGGTACTCGGGGCACTGGCGACCCGGGCCGTGGTGCAGGCGCCTGCAGTGCGCGCACGGACCAAGCCACTGGCACGCGAAGCCCGGCGCCGCCAGAACGAGGAGGTGGCGCACCAGCTGGAAGCCTGGGTGGCGCAGGGCTGCTTCGACCTCGTCGCACAGGCCTGGGTGGAGGGCACGGCGGTCGACTGGTCGCGCTTGTATCCCGTGGTGCCGCGTCCGCGGCGCATCGGCCTGCCGACCTATGCCTTTGCGCGAAATCGCCACTGGGTGGACCAGCCGGGCCGGCCAGCCGCCGCGTCGGTGCAAGGCGCTGCTCCGGATGCGGCGCTGCATGCCTTGCTGCATGCCAACACCTCCGACCTGCAGGGGTTGCGCTTCAGCACCTGGCTGTCGGGCCGCGAGTTCTTCCTGGACGACCACCGCGTCAACGGCTCGCGGGTGCTGCCCGCGGTGGCCTACCTCGAGATGGCCCGCGAGGCGGTGACCCGTTCGATGCCGACCGGGGACGAGGGTAGCGCGATCGAACTGCGCCATCTGGCGTGGGCCCAGCCCGTCGTCGTGGCCAGCGAGCCGCGCGCGGTGCACATTGCGCTGCGTCTGCGTGCCGGCGGCGAGACCGCCTTCGAGATCTTCACCGACAGCGCGGAGTCCGGCGGCAAGACCGTCCACTGCGTGGGCGCGGCCGTGCGGGTGCGCCGGCCCACCATCACCGACGTCGATCTCCCGGCGGTGCAGGCCCGAACCGACGTGGCCCTGCTCGAAGCCGACGCGTGCTATCGCGCCTTCGAGTCCGTGGGCCTGGCCTATGGCCCGGCGCACCGGCCCTTGCAGCAGGTTCGTGTGGGCACCGGCGAACTGCTCGCCACGATCGCGTTGCCGGCCTTCCTTCGAGCCGGCGCTGCCGAGTACGTCATCCATCCCAGCCTGCTCGACGGCGTGCTCCAGGCCGTCATGTGCGCGGCCGTGCAGGACGGGCCGCTGCGTACCGCATTGCCGTTCTCGCTCGAATCCATCGTGGTCCTGGGCCGCTGTCCCGAGGTGAACCGCGCGTGGATCCGCCGAGCGTCTCACCGCCGCTCGCAGGCATGGGACATCGACCTTTGCGATGAGCGCGGCCGCGTCTGCATGCGCCTGCAGGGCTATTCGGCGCGCGAGCTGCCCGCCTCGGCGACCGGGTCGGCGCCGGGCCGCGAGACGAACCGGCCATGCCTGTTCAAGCCGGTGTGGCAGCACCAGCCCGCTCCGGCACGAGCCCAACCCCAGGGCTTCGCCTGGCACCTGGCCTTGTGCGTGCCGGGCCTCGATGGGGCGGAACTGCGCCGCGTTGCCCCGTCGATGCAGCTGATGCTGGCGCAGGACGCGCCGCAGGGCCTGGCCGATGCCTTCGAAGCGCGCACGCTGAAGCTGTTCGAGCAGGTGAAGCAGATCCTGGCTGCGCGGCCCTGCGCGCCGGTGCTGCTGCAAGTGGTGGTGCCCGCATGGGGGCCGCAGCGGCTGCACGCGGCCCTGTCGGGCCTGCTGAAGACGGCACACCTGGAGAACCCTCTCTTCGTCGGGCAACTGATCGCGGTGGGCGCGCAGGAGACCGCGCAGTCGCTGCTGCGCAAGCTGCAGGAGAACGCGGCCTGTCCCGAGGACATGCTGGTGTCCTACGACGGCGAGCACCGCTGCGTCCGGCGCATGGTGCCGCTGCATCCCGCGCCGGCAGGTGGCACGGCCGACCCGTGGCGTGAGGATGGTGTCTATCTGCTCACCGGCGGCGCGGGCGGCCTGGGGCTGCTGTTCGCGCGGGAGATCCGCCGCCGCGCCCCGCGCGCCACGCTGGTGCTGGCGGGGCGCTCCGAGCCATCGGCCGAGATCGCGGCGGCGCTCGACAGCTTGCGCGAAGCCGGCGGCGCAGCGGCATACCGGCAACTCGACGTCGCCGACGCGCAGGCGGTCGCATCGCTGTTGGCAGAGGTGGTGCATGCGCATGGCGCCTTGCATGGCATCGTGCACGCCGCCGGCGTGATCGAGGACGACTTCATCCTGCGCAAGAACGCCGACAGCGTCCGCCGGGTGCTGCGGCCCAAGGTGGCTGGCTTGCTCCATCTGGACGAGGCCAGCAAGCACTTGCCGCTGGACTTTTTCCTGGTGTTCTCCTCCATTCTGGGTTGGACCGGCAACCCGGGGCAGGCCGACTATGCGGTGGGCAATGCCTTCCTGGACGCCTTCGTCGACTATCGCCAGGAGCTGGTGGCGGCCGGCGCCCGCTGGGGCCTGAGCTTGTCGATCGGCTGGCCGCTGTGGCGGGACGGCGGCATGCAGGTCGACGCCGCCACGCTGAAGACCTTCAAGACCCGGCTGGGCCTCGTGCCGATGGACTCCGGCGACGGCCTGGCGGCGTTCTACGACAGCTTGGCCAGCGGGGAGAACCATGTGGTGGTGGCCACGGGCGACCACGACCTGCTGGTCCGCTCGCTCGACGTGGCAAACATTTGGCCTGCCACTGCCTCCCCGGCAGCGCCGCCGGCCTCTCCATCCGCGGTGCCTGCCCAGACGTGGCGCGCGCCGTTGCTGGATTGGCTCAAGCGCATGTTCTCCCGCACGACGCAGCGTCCGGTGGAGGACATCGACGAAGACGAACAGCTCGGAAGCTACGGGCTGGACTCGATCTACGCGACCGAACTCACGCTCGAGCTCGAGGACAGCTTCGGCGTGCTGCCGAAGACGCTGCTCTTCGAGTACCACACGCTGAACGAGCTGGCGCAGTACTTCATCGCCTCGCACGCCCCCGCGTTGCGGCGGCTCTTTTCGGACGCCCACGCTGCGAGCGCGCCGCCGCCGCCTGCCGCCGAGCCAACGCCGCCCTCGCGCCAAGCCATTGACGAGCAGGTTGCCACGGACAGGGTGCTGCGACCGCCCTTGCTGGCGCTGCTCAAGCGCATGTTCTCCCAGGTCTCGCAGCGCGCAGTGGAGGCGATCGACGAAGACGAACTGCTCGGCAGCTACGGGCTCGATTCGATCTATGCCACGGAGCTGACGATGGAACTGGAGGACGATTTCGGCTCGCTGCCGAAGACGCTGTTCTTCGAGTACCACACGTTGTCCGAACTGGCGGCGTACTTCCTGGCGCAACACCGTGGCACGGTCGAACGGCTGTTCCCGGCCGCTTCGGCGCAGCCGGCGTGCACGCCGGTTGCCGCGGACGATGCCGGCGATCTTCGGCCGCAACCCGCGTGCGCAGCCGCCGCGACCGCCACGCCGGCACGGGCGTCGTTTGCCGATGCTCCGTCCGCAGCGCCTGCCCCCGCGGGTGGCCCCTTGGACATCGCCGTCATCGGCCTGTCGGGCCGCTACCCACAGGCCGAGTCCCTGCAGGCCTTCTGGCGGAACCTGCGCGAGGGCCGCGACTGCATCGAGGAGGTGCCTTCCAGCCGCTGGGACTGGCGCGTCTTCTACACCGGGGACCGCGAGCAGCCGGGGAGGCACCACAGCAAGTGGGGCGGCTTCGTCTCTGACGCTGACTGCTTCGACGCGCTGTTCTTCAACATCTCGCCCTACGAGGCGGACTACCTCGAACCGCAGGAGCGGCTGTTCCTCGAGCAGGCCTGGGGCGCCGTCGAGGATGCCGGCTACACCCGCCAGTCGCTCCACGGCGCGGCGCACGATCCGCTCGCGGGTCAGGTGGGCGTCTATGCCGGCCTGTGCTACGGCCAGTACCAGCTGCTGTTCAACCCGGTCGACGGCATCAACGGCAACTCGCACGTCATCACCAGCACCTTCGGCAGCGTCGCCAACAGGGTGTCGGCGGTGTTGAACCTGCACGGCCCCAGCCTGTCGGTGGACACCCTGTGCTCCAGTTCGCTGGTGGCAATCCACCTGGCGTGCCAGGACCTGCGGCACGGCGTGACCCGCATGGCGCTGGCCGGCGGGGTGAACCTCAGCGTGCATCCGAACAAGTACGCGGGCCTCAGTGCCGCGGGTTTCCTCTCCAGCAAGGGCCGTTGCGAGAGCTTCGGCGCGGGCGGCGACGGCTACGTGCCGGCGGAGGGCGTCGGTGTGGTCGTGCTCAAGCGCCTGGCCGACGCGGTGCGCGACGGCGACCACGTCTACGGTGTCATCAAGGGCAGTGCCATCACCCATGGTGGCCGGGTCAACGGCTACACGGTGCCCAATCCAAAGGCCCAGAAGGACGCGATCGTCCGCGCGCTGGCGCAGGCCGGTATCGCGCCCGAGGCGGTGAGCTACGTGGAAGCCCATGGCACCGGCACCTCGCTCGGCGACCCCATCGAAGTGGCCGCGTTGAGCGAGGCCTTCGGCGCGCAGGTGCGCAGGCAGTCGTGCGCGATCGGCTCAGTCAAGTCCAACATCGGCCACTGCGAGGCCGCCGCCGGCGTGTGCGGCTTGAGCAAGGTGCTGCTGCAACTGCAGCATGGCGAACTGGTGCCGTCGCTGCATGCCGAGCAGCTCAACCCGAACATCGATTTCACGGCCACGCCCTTTGCGGTGAACCGCGGCCTGCGCCCGTGGACCCGGCCCCAGGTGGACGGCGCGCCGGTGCCTCGCACCGCGGGCGTGTCGTCGTTCGGCGCCACCGGCACCAACGTGCACCTGGTGGTGCAGGAATACGACGAGCGGCCGACCCGGCCGCACGCCCGGCTCGGCAGGCCCGCCGTGGTGGTGCTGTCGGCCCGCGACCCGCAGCGGCTGCTGGCGTACGCGCAGCGCCTGTCGGATCACCTGGCTGCTGACGGCGGGCAGGGCCGCATCGACTTGCATGACCTGGCGTTCACGCTGCAAACCGGCCGCGAGGCGATGGAAGACCGCCTGGCGATCGTCGCGTCCTCGGTCGCCCAGTTGCAGGAGCGCCTGCACCGCCACCTCGCGCAGGACGCCGGCGTGCCGGGCGTCCACACCGGCCGAGCGGTGCGTCCGGGCCGGCAGGCCTCGGCCGCAGGGCGCTCCGATGGGTCGTCCGGCGTGCCGGTCGGTCCCCAGGCCGATGCCGACGCCTTGGCGCGGACCTGGGCCGGCGGTCACACCGTCGACTGGCTCGCCTGGTACGGCGACCACACACCGCGCCGCGTGAGCGCGCCCAGCTATCCCTTCGCGCGGGAACGCCACTGGGTGCCGGAAAAGGAAAGGGGCGAAGGCATGCGCCACAGTTCGAAAGAGGTGCTGCACCCGCTACCGAACGAGAACACGTCCGACAGGTTCGCGACGGCGACGAGCCCCGCTGCTTCGTCCCCGCCAGCCGCCGGCGAGGTGTCCGAGACCTGGCTGACCACCCCCCGCTGGGACGCGGTGCCCTTGCCGGCCGACCTCCCGACGCCCGATCGCCAGGTGCGCGTGCTGCTGGCCGGCGCCAACGCCGCGCAGCAGGAGACGATTCGCCTCATCCACCCGGCGGTCACGACGCTCGATGCACCGGCCGATGCCGACATCGGGGAACTGGCCGGCCGCCTGCCGCCGCCGGGCAGCTTCGACCACATCGTGTGGGTCGCACCGAACGATGCCGCCGCGCCTGGCGTGCAGCCGCTGTTGCGCCTGTTCCGCCTGGTCAAGGCCATGCTGCTTGCCGGCCATGACAAGCAGGCGTTGTCGTGGACGGTGGTGACCACCGCCGGCCAGGCCGTGATGCCCGCCGACATCCCGCAGGCCGCCCAGGCAGCCCTTGCCGCCTTCGTCGGCTGCGTCGCCAAAGAATGCGGGTTCTGGCGGCTGCGAACCTGCGACCTCCAGCCCGGCCTGCCCTGGTCGCCGGCCGACATGCGGCGCCTGCCGTTCGACGCGGACGGCCCCACCTGGGCCTGCCGTGACGGCGAATGGTTCGTGCAGAAACTGGTGCCGGTGCAGCCGGTGGCACCGCACAGCGGTACTCCCGCGTACCGACAGGGCGGGGTCTACCTGGTCATCGGCGGCGCAGGGGGCATCGGCTCGGTCTGGAGCCGGTGGGTGGCCGAGCGCCACGATGCCCGGCTGGTGTGGGTCGGCCGGCGCGAGCGCGCCCAGGTCCAGGCGCAGCTGGACGCCTGCTCGGTGCACGGCCTCCAGCCCGAATACCTCCAGGCCGATGCATCGGACGCGGCCGCGCTCGAGCGGGTGCGGCAGCAGGCCAAGGCGTGCTTCGGTCGCATCGACGGCGTGGTGGTCTCCGCGCTGGACCTGTTCGACAAGTCCCTCGCGCAGGTGGACGAAGCCCACTTCCGCGCGGTGCTGTCGGTGAACGTCGACGTCACGTTGGCGGTGGATCAGGTCTTCGGCGCCGAGCCGCTGGACTTCCTGCTGTTCTTCTCGTCGGTGGAGGCCTTCAGCCGCAGCGCCGGCTACAGCGGCTATGCGGCCGGCTGTGCCTTCAAGGACGCGGTGGCGCTGCAAGCGGCAGCACGCGGGCGCCGGGCAGCGCGGGTGCTGAACTGGGGCTACTGGCGGGTGGGTTCGGGCGAACGTGTCGGCCCGCACGTCAAGTCGCGCTACCAGCGCATCGGCATCGAGGCCATCGAGGCGGAGCAGGGCATGGCGCTGTTGCAGTCCCTGCTGGAGGGACCTTTCCGACAGCTGGCCGTGGCCAGGCTCGCCCATGCCCAGGCGCTGCCAGCGATCGAACCGGCCCGGCGGATCACCTGCGCGTCGCAGGCGCCTGCGCCCTGGGCGCTGCGCGGGCTGCCGCTGGCCTGGCCCGGGCGCGTGGCCGAACTGCAGGCCGAGGCGCCGCAGGCAGCGCGCTTCGAGGACCTGTGCGCCGAGGTGCTGCTGGCCTGCCTGCAGGAGGCGGGCCTGTTCGAAGGCGGCGCCATCGACCCGACGCAGCTGGCGCAGCGGTTGCCGGCGACCCCGCAGTACACGCGCTGGCTGCGCGAATCGCTGGCCTGGCTGCAGCGGCACGGCCGGCTGGCGAAGCAGGGCGGGCAGCTGTGCCTCGAAGGCACCGTCGGCACGGCCTCCGACGCATGGCAGGCTTGGGCGCGCAGCGCCGAGGTCTGGCGCGCGAATCCCGGCCTGCGCGCGAAAGCGACGCTGGCCGAGGCCTGCCTGCGGGCGTTGCCCGACATCCTGGCCGGGCGCAGGCCGGCCACCGAAGTGATGTTCCCGCGGTCGTCGATGACGCTGGTGGAAGGGGTCTACCAGGGCAACCCGGTGGCGGACTTCTTCAACCAGTGCCTGGTGCGCACGCTCGTGGCGTGCATCGCCGACGGCCTGGCCCGGGCGCCGCAGCGGCCGGTGCGCATCCTGGAGATCGGCGCCGGCACGGGCGGCACCACCGCCGCCGTGCTGCCGGCGCTGCAGCCGTACCGCGAACACATCGGCGAGTACTGCTACACCGACGTGTCCAAGGCCTTCCTGTTCCATGCGCAGGAGCACTTCGCGCCGCAGTACGGCTTCGTGCGCACCGCCTTGTTCGACGTCGAGAAGCCGCTGGCGGGGCAGGGCATCGGTGTGCAGGCGTACGACTTCGTCATCGCCACCAACGTGCTGCACGCCACCCGGAACATCCGGTGGGCGCTTCGGCATGCCAAGGCCTGCCTGCGGCCCGGCGGCGTGCTGCTGCTCAACGAGTTGAGCGACAAGTCGCTGTTCGCCCACGTGACCTTCGGCCTGCTGCCGGGCTGGTGGCTCAACCAGGACGAGGGTCCGCTTCAGCGCCGAGCATGCGCATGCACTGGGCCAGCAGGTCGTCGCGTGCTGCAGCGATGGCATCGTGTTGCAGCAGGTGGCCGCTGCCGACCCGTCCCCGACGTCGGTGAGCGCCGGGCTGCCGGCCGGCCTGCCCGAAGACGGCGGGCGTGTGGAGGCGCGGCCGGTGCAGAGCGCGGCGGCCGCGACCGCCGTCGCGCGGGCCAGCCTGCCCGTGCCCCGGCCCGACGAGGCGCAGCTGCGCAGCCAGGCGCGTCAGCACCTGCGCAGGCTGATCGCCCAGGCCCTGCGCATGGAGCCGCAGCAGCTGGACACGGACCAGCCCTTGAGCAGCTACGGCCTGGACTCGATCCTCATCGTCCAGCTCAACGAGCGGCTGCAAGGCGACTTCGGGCACGTCGACAGCGCGCTGCTGTTCGAGTTGCAGACGGTCGATGCGCTGACGGACCACTTCCTGCGCGAGCACCGCGAGCAGCTGCTGCGCATGCTCGGCATGGACGCCCCGGCCCCGGCCGAACCCGTGCCTGCGATCGTCTTGCCGTCGGCCGCGCCGAGGCTGCCCGTCCGCAATCAGCCCACCGGCAGCGACCTCCCGGTGGCGGGCCGGCGGTCCGACCGGGAACCGATCGCCATCATCGGCATGAGCGGGCGCTATCCGCAGGCGCGCGACCTGGCCGAGTACTGGGAGAACCTGCGCTCGGGCCGCGATTGCGTCGTCGAAGTGCCGCAGGACCGCTGGCCGCTGGACGGCTTCTTCCATCCCGACAAGGAAGAAGCCGTGGCCCGCGGCATGAGCTACAGCAAGTGGGGCGGCTTTCTCGACGGGCATGCAGAGTTCGACCCGCTGTTCTTCAACATCTCGCCACGCGAGGCGCAAGCCATGGATCCGCAGGAGCGCCTGCTGCTGGAGTCCTGCTGGGAGCTTCTGGAGGACGCGGCCTATACCCGCGCGCGCATCGCGTCGCAGCATGGCGGCCGGGTGGGCGTGTTCATCGGCGCCACGCGCACCGGCTTCGAGCTGTACGGGCCCGATCTGTGGCGTGCCGGGCAAACGCTGCTGCCGCGCACGTCGTTCGCCTCGATGGCCAACCGCCTCTCGTACGTGCTGAACTTCACCGGCCCGAGCATCGCGGTGGACACGATGTGCTCGTCCTCGCTGACGGCGGTGCACGAGGCCTGCGAGCACCTGCGGTCGGGCGCCTGCGACATGGCCGTCGCCGGCGGCGTCAACGTCTACGTGCACCCGTCGAGCTATGTGCTGTTCTGCGGGCTTCACATGTTGTCCGCCGAGGGCCGCTGCAAGAGCTTCGGCGCGGGCGGCGATGGCTTCGTGCCCGGCGAGGGCGTCGGCCTGGTGCTGCTGAAGCCCCTGTCGCGTGCGCAGGCCGACGGCGACCGGATCCTCGCGCTGGTCCGCGCCACCAGCGTCAACCACGGCGGCAAGACAAACGGCTACACCGTGCCCAACCCAGCGGTGCAGGCGGAGGTGGTGCGCAAGGCGCTCGATGCCGCCGGGCTGAGCGCGCGCCAGATCAGTTGCATCGAGGCGCACGGCACCGGTACGGCGTTGGGCGACCCGGTGGAGATCCGCGGCCTCACGCAGGCCTTCGAACGCGAAACGGCCGACACCGGCTTCTGCGCCATCGGCTCGGTGAAGTCCAACATCGGCCACCTCGAGGCCGCCGCGGGCATCGCCGGCCTGGCCAAGCTGGTGCTGCAGATGAAGCACCGCCAGCTGGTGCCGACGCTGCATGCCGATCAACTCAACCCGAACATCGATTTCGCGCGCACGCCCTTCGTGCTGAACCGGGGCTTGCGGGCGTGGGAACGGCCCGTCATCGACGGAAAGGAAGTGACCAGGATGGCAGGCGTGTCTTCGTTCGGGGCCGGTGGCTCCAATGCCCATGTGATTCTCGAGGAGTACGTGCGTGCGGATGCACGCCCAGGGCGCCAGCACGACGACGGCGACGCCACGCCGGCTCGCTCGCCGCAAAGCAGCGGCGCCGTGGCAGTCGTGCTGTCTGCCACCCATGCAGATCGGCTGCAAGCCTATGCGCGCAAGCTGCTCGACGCGCTGCAGTCGCCGTCCGACATCGACCTCAACGCGCTGGCGTACACGCTGCAGGTGGGCCGCGAGGC
Source organism: Burkholderiales bacterium (assembly GCA_019509985.1). Taxonomy (GTDB): domain Bacteria; phylum Pseudomonadota; class Gammaproteobacteria; order Burkholderiales; family Burkholderiaceae_C; genus Pelomonas. The sequence continues at coordinate 14,894 of JAEKLF010000142.1, forward strand.
GATGGACGAGCGGCTCGGCCTGCTGGTGCGCTCCGTCGGCGAGCTGAGGTCCGGCTTGCAGCGCTTCCTGGCCGGGGACACCTCCGGCGAGCCGCTGTACGTGGGGCAGGTGAAGCTGCACAAGGAGACGCTCGCCGCGTTTGCCGCCGACGAGGACCTGCAGCAGGCAATGGGCCAATGGATGGCGCGCGGCAAGCTTTCCACGCTGCTGGACCTGTGGGTCAAGGGCATGCCGGTGGACTGGCTGGCGCTGTACGGCGACGTGCGGCCCGAGCCGGTGTCGGCGCCGACCTATCCCTTCGCCCGCCAGCATCACTGGTTCCGCCTCGACGGCGATTCGCGGCGCGCCGAGGCAGCGGCCGTGGCGCCGAGCGCCGCGCCGGCCGCGCTGCATCCGCTGCTGCACGCCAACACCTCCACCTTCGAGTGGCAGCAGTTCAGCGTCTCCTTCGCCGGCGAGGAGTTCTTCCTGAAGGAGCACCTGGTGCATGGCGTGCCCGTGCTGCCGGGCGTCGCCCACCTCGAGATGGCCTACCAGGCGCTGGCGCGCTCGCTGGGCCGGCAGTTGGGCGAGGGCTTCCACCTGCAGCTGGGGAATGTGGTGTGGCTGCGCCCGATCGCGGTGGAGCGACCGCGGCAGGTCCATCTGGCCGTCCGCCCGCTCGACGGCGGCGAGTTCGAGTACCGCATCTACAGCGGCTCGGACGATCCGCTGGACGAAGCGGCGCTGCACAGCCAGGGCACGGCCCGGCTGGTGGCCACCGGTGCGCAGGACGCGGGGCCTTCGCTGGCCGCGCTGCGCGAGCGGCTGGCCCGCGAGGGCGATGTGGTCGAGGCCTACTACGAGTTCTTCCGCTCGGTGAACGTCTGCCACGGTCCCGCCTACCAGGGGCTGCAGCGGGTGTGGGTCGGCGAAGGCAACGAGTCGCTGGCCCGGTTGGCGCTGCCCGCCCCGGTGCGCGGCACCGAGGCCGAGTACGTGCTGCATCCCAGCCTGATGGACTCCGCGCTGCAGGAAGTGCAGTTCCGCGTCATCGGCCAGGGCCGCAAGCCCGTGCTGCCGTTCGCCATGGAGCGGGTGGAGGTGCTGGGCGCTTGCACCGCCACGATGTGGGCCTGGGTGCGGCCTTCGCAGCTGACGGGCGGCGCAGCCACCGACCCGCTGCGACGCTTCGACGTCGACCTGTTCGACGAGCAGGGCCGGCCTCGCGTGCGCCTGAGAGGCTTCTCCTCGCGCGTGCTCGAAGGGCCGGTGAAGGCCGTCGAGCCGCACGGCCTGGTGCTGATCCGCGACCGCTGGCAGGCGACTGCCGAGGCAGGCGCCACCAACATTGCCGACAGCGAGGAGCACCTCGTGCTGGTGTGCGGCTTCGGCCCGGCCCACGCTCAGGCCGTGCTGGACCGGCTGCGAGCCGATCTGCCAGCGTACCGCGCCCAAGTGCTCTCCGATGCGACGCCCCCTGAGCATGACCCCGCCGCGCTGGCCGAGGCGTTCGAGCAGTGCAGCCTGGCCTTGCTGCGAGCGGTGCAGGCACTGGTGCGTGCGCAGCCGGCGCAGGGCGCATGCCTGCAGGTGCTGGTGTGTGCCCAGGGCGGCTCGGGTCTGCTGGGCGCGCTGTCCGGGCTGCTGAAGACCGTGCAGGCCGAGCACCCGCGCTTGCGCTGCCAGCTTTTGGCATGGCCCGATGCGGCTTCCGTGCAAGGCCTGGCGCAGCACCTTCAGGCCGCACGCCGCCTCGCGGCGGAGGACTTACTGGTGGTGGACGGTCGACTGCAACTGCGGCAGCACGCCCCGGTGAGCGTTTCGTCGGCCCAGGCGCTGCCATGGCGCAACGGCGGCGTGTACTGGATCGTGGGCGGCGCGGGCAGCCTGGGCCTGGTCTTCGCGCGCGAGATTGCGCAGCGCGTGTCCGCGCCGGTGCTGGTGCTCAGCGGCCGCTCGTCGCGGGGCCCGGCGCCGGAGGTCCTCGCCGGCCTCAGGGAGCTGGGCGCGACGGTGCACTACCTGCCGCTGGACGTCAGCGACGCACGGGCGGTCGATGCGGCGCTGGCCGACATTCGCCGCCGCCATGGCCGGCTGGACGGCATCCTGCACAGCGCTGGCGTGGTCGAGGACCGGTTCGTTGCGCGCAAGTCCGAAGCCGAATGCCTGCGCGTTCTCGCACCCAAGGTACGCGGCGCGCTCCAGCTGGACCGTGCCGTCGGGCGTGAGGCGCTCGACTTCTTCGTGTTGTTCTCGTCGGCGGCTGCGCGCATTGGCAACCCGGGGCAAGCCGACTATGCGGTGGCCAACGCCTTCCTCGACGAGTTCGCGCGCCGGCGCGAGGCCTGGCGCGCTGCGGGCCTGCGGCAAGGCCGCACGCTGGCCGTGGGCTGGCCGCTGTGGCGCGATGCCGGCATGAAGATGAGCGAAGCCGGCGAGGAGGCCGTTCGCGCCGCCACCGGCATGGTGGCGATGGACACGGCGACCGGCCTGCAGGCCTTCTACAGCGCCTGGGCCTGCGGCGAGCCTCATGTGCTGGTGATGCATGGCGTGACGGCGCAGATCGAGGCCCGGTTCTTCGGGCCCGTGGCAGCGCAGGAGCAGTCCGCTGCGCGGCCGCAATCGCAATCGCAGCCGCAATCGCAGCCGCAGCCGCAGCCGCAGCCGCAGCCGCAACCGCAACCGCAACCGCAACCGCAACCGCAACCGCAACCGCAACCGCAACCGCAACCGCAACCGCAACCGGCGGCGGACGCGCCGGCCGGCGCGCTCGCGGCCCTGGTGGCGGAAACTTCCGCGCTACTCCAGATGCCGCCCGCCGACCTCGACATCGACGCGGAGTTCAGCGTGCACGGGGCCGACTCGGTGGTGCTGACCAACCTGGCGAACAAGCTCAACCGCCGCCACGGCCTGCGGCTCGCGCCGACGGTGTTCTTCGAATACCCCACCGTGCGGCGCCTGGCCGAGTTCCTGGCCGGCGAGCATGGCGCGGCCTTCGCGCCGCAGCCCGCCGCGCCGGCGCCTCGCGATTCCATCGCTTCCAGGCCGGCCGGCGATGCCGCGGCCGAGGAAGGCCGTCCCGCGGCCCGCACCGTGCATCAGGCCGTGCAGAACGCGGTGCACGCCACGCTGGCCGAGGTCTTCGGCCTGCAGGCGTCGCAACTCGAGCCCGAAACCGAGTTCAGCCGCTACGGCGCCGACTCGATCTCCCTCACCACCCTGGCGAACCGGTTGAACCGCGAGCACCGACTGCGGCTCCAGCCCACCGTGTTTTTCGAGCACCCCACGGTGGGTGCCTTCATCGACTTCCTGGCAAGCGACCATGCGGGCGCGTTCGCGGCCCCAAATGCCGCACCGGCCCGAGCCACGCAGCGTGCCATGCCCGAGCAGCGCCGCACCGACCGCCTGGCGGTGCCCGTGGGCCGCTTCGCGACCGCCCGCGCTGCCCCGGACGCCGGGGATGCGCGCGAGACGGCGCCGGCGACCCGCGAGCCGGTGGCCATCGTCGGGGTCAGTGCCCGCTTCCCGATGGCCGAGGACCTCAATGCGTTCTGGGAACACCTGCGCGACGGCCGCGACTGCGTGGGCGAAGTGCCGCCGGACCGCTGGGACTGGCGAACCTGCTTCGGCGACGCCCGCAGCGAGCCGAACAAGACCCGCGTCAAGTGGGGCGCCTTCATCGATGGCGTCGGGGACTTCGATCCCTTGTTCTTCGGCCTCTCGCCGCGCGAGGCGGTGTTGATGGATCCCCAGCAGCGGCTGCTGCTGATGCATGCCTGGGCGGCACTGGAGGACGCGGGATATGCGCCCTCCAGCCTGGCAGGCAGCAACACCGGCATCTTCATTGCGACCACCGGCAGCGGCTACGCATCGCTGATCAGCCAGGCGGGCCTGCCGATCGAGGGCTACAGCGCCACCGGCAACGTGCCGTCGATGGGCCCCAACCGCCTGAGCTACTTGCTGGGCGTGCACGGCCCGAGCGAGCCGATCGACACCGCCTGCTCGTCGTCGCTGGTGGCCCTGCACAAGGCCGTCTCGGCGATCGAGGCGGGCCAGTGCGACCAGGCCATCGTCGGCGGCATCAACCTGATGATCACGCCGGACTTCCACCTCGGCTTCGACAAGGCCGGCATGCTGAGCCAGGACGGCCGCTGCAAGACTTTCTCCAGCAAGGCCGACGGCTATGGCCGCGGCGAAGGCGTGTGCATGCTGTTGCTCAAGCGGCTGGCTGACGCCGAGCGCGAGGGCGCGCACATCTACGGTCTGGTCCTCGGGACGGCGCAGAACCACGGCGGGCGGGCGACGTCGTTCACCGCCCCCAACCCGAATGCGCAGGCCCGGCTGCTCGTGCAGGCCTACAGCCGGGCCGGCGTCGACCCGGCCACGGTGGGCTACATCGAGGTGCACGGCACGGGGACCGAGCTGGGCGACCCGATCGAGGTGAACGGCCTGAAGAAGGCGTTCCACGCGCTGTACCAGGACCATGGCCATGCCGCGCCCGCCGAGCCGCATTGCGGGCTGGGTTCGGTCAAGACCAACATCGGCCACCTTGAGCCGGCCAGCGGCATGGCGGGCCTGGTGAAGGTGCTGCTGCAATTGCGCCACCGCTTGCTGGCGTCCAGCCTGCATGCACAGCCGCTGAATCCCTACATCGACCTCGCCGCGAGCCCGTTCTACATCGTCACCAGTTTGCGGCCCTGGGAAGCCATGGCCGACGCCGGCGGCCGCCGCCTGCCGCGCCGTGCCGGCGTCAGCTCCTTCGGCATCGGCGGCGTCAATGCGCACGCGGTGCTCGAGGAACACATCCCCGCCCATGGCCTGCATACATGCCAGGCAGCGAGCACGGGCCCCGCGCCGGTGGTGTTGTCCGCCAGGAACGCCGACCGGCTGCAGGCGATGGCGCGGCGGCTGCTGAACTTCGTGCGACGCCACCAGGACGACCCGGCCGTGCAACTCGCCGACCTAACCTACACGCTGCAGGTGGGCCGCGATGCAATGCCGCAACGGCTGGGCCTGCTGGCGCACTCGATGCAGGACCTGGCCGCACAGCTGCAGGCCTTCGTGGATGGCGCACCCGCTCCCACGCCCCGGTACTGCGGGCCGGCGGACGCCGCGTCGGCACAGGCCGTGGCCCCCGAGGCGCTCGACCAGTGGCTGGCCCAAGGCCAGCATGAACGGCTGCTGGCGGCCTGGGTGGGCGGTCAGGCGATCGACTGGCCGCGCCTGCATGGCCTGCATGGCGACACGCGGCCGCGGCGCATCAGCCTGCCGACCTATCCGTTCGCCTGCGAGCGCTACTGGGTGCCGCAGGCGCCCGTGACGCCGCAACGCGTGGAACCCGCGGGTTCGCCCGCGGCAGCGGTCCTTGCGCCCTCGACGGCGCAGCGGCAGCAGCAGCTTCTGGCCATGTCCTGGCAAGCCGCCCCGCTCGTGCAGGAACAGTTCGTGCCGGACCGCACCGCGGTGGTGTACCTGCCGGCGCAACACGGGCTGGCGCAGGCGCTCGCGGAACGGCTCGCCGGCACGCCGGTGCTGATCGATGCCGGCCGTTGCGACGTGGCGTCGGTGCAGCCGCAGGTGCTGGCCTGCACGGCGTGGATCGACCTCACCGGGCTGTGCGAGCCCGGGCTGCGTGACGACGTGCTGGTGCTGCTGCAATCCTTGCTTGCTGCACGCACCGTCGGCCTGCGCCGGTTGCTGTACGTCACCCAGGGCCTGGAAGCGGCCGGCGGCCACGTGCCGACCGGGCTGCAGGGCGCCGCGGGCGTGGGCCTGTACAGGATGCTGCAGGCCGAGCACGGCGCGGCGGTCTCCCGCCACGTCGACCTGGATCCCGCCATGTCGTCTCCCGCGGCGCAGGCGGTGCTGCTGCTTGACGAGCTTCGCGCGGTGCCGGATGCGACCCGGGTGTGCCATCGCGGCGGCCAGCGCCTCGCGCCGGCGCTGCAGGCGCTGCCGGCCGGCGAGGAACGCGTTCCGATGCGCTGGAATGCGGGCGATGTGGTGCTGGTCACCGGCGGCACCCGCGGCCTGGGGCTGCTGTGCGCGCGGCACCTTGTGCAGCGCCATGGTGTGCGCCGGCTGGTCTTGACGGGCCGTGAACTGCTGCCTGCACGCGAGGAATGGGCGTGCCTTGAAAGCCTGCCGGCCGCCATGCAGGCCAAGGTCCGCGCGGTGCAGGCGCTGGAGGCGCTGGGCGCTGAGGTGAGGACGGCGGCCTGGTCGCTGGACCGCCCGGAGGCGGTGCGTGCGGCCGTGTGCGACATCGAGGCGTCCTTCGGGCCGCTTGCCGGCATCGTGCATGCCGCGGGCCTGGTCGACCTGGACGATCCGGCCTTCGTGCGCAAGTCGCCGGCCGGCATCGCGCGCGTGGCCGCGCCCAAGGTGCCGGGCACGCGTTCGCTGCTCGAGAGCGTGGACGCCGGCCGGCTGCGCTTCATGCTGCTGTTCTCCTCGGTGGCGGCTGCTGTCCCGTCGCTCGGCGCAGGGCAGAGCGACTATGCGATGGCCAACGCCTTCTTGGACCACGTGGCGCAGGCTCAGGGCCGGTCGGCCCGCGTGACCAGCCTCCAGTGGCCGAGCTGGCGCGACAGCGGCATGGGCGAGGCGACCAGCCGTGCCTACCTCGACACCGGCCTGCTGAGCCTGTCCGACGAAGAAGGCCTGGCCCTGCTGGACCGCGTGCTCGAAGGCAGCGGCCTGCCGCCCGTGCTGATGCCGGTGGTCGTGGATCCGGCGCGCTTCGACGCTGCCGCGCTGCTCGCGGTGCCGCGGCCGCGCGAGGTGCTGGCCGCCGTGCCTTCGCAGGGCAGCGAAGACCGCGACACGCCGGCCATGATGGCCTCCGCCGCGGCCGATGTGCAGCCGTTGCTGCGCGACCGGTTGCGCGCGCTGTTCGAGGCCGAGCTTGCGCTGAAACCGGGGCAACTGGAGCCCGGCAAGCCGTATGCGGACTACGGCGCCGATTCGATCATGCTGGCGCAGATCCTCCAGAAACTGAAGAAGGATCTGGCCCTGCCGCTCCCGCCTTCGACGCTGCTCGAGCACACCAGCATCGGCGAACTGTCGGACTGGCTGGTGCGTGAGCACGCGGCAGCAGTGTCGGCATGGCTGGGCCTGGTGTCTTCGCAGGCACCGGCTCGCGAGGCGCCGGTCATGCCTGCGCCGCGTGAGGCGGAGGCCAGGCTCGGCGACCCCATGCAGCCGCTCGCGCGGCAAAACCAGACCCCGGTTCACGTGCCGCAGCCGCTGCCGCAGCCCGCCGATGCCGTCGCTGTCGTCGGCATGGCCTGCCGCCTGCCGGGCGCGCCGGACCTGGCGTCGTACTGGACGCTGCTGGCCAGCGGTCGCTCGGCGATCCGGCCGGTGTCCGAGGACTGCTGGGGTGTGCAGACGCCATACCACGCCGCGCTGCTTGACGACGTGTATGGCATCGATCCGGCGTTCTTCCTGCTGCATCCGGATGACGTGAAGGCCATGGATCCGCAGGCGCTGGTGCTGCTGGAGGAAAGCCTCAAGGCCTTCCACCATGCGGGCTACCGCACGGACGAGGTGAGCGGGACCCACACCGGCGTGTACATCGGCGCGCGCAGCCGTGCGGCGTCGGACATGGCGCTGCTGGACGGCACGCGCAACCCGATGATGGCGGCAGGCCAGAACTACCTGGCGGCCAACCTCTCGCAGTTCTTCAACCTGCAGGGGCCTTCCCTGGTGGTCGACACGGCCTGCTCCTCGTCGCTCGTGGCGATGAAGCTCGCGGCCGACGCACTGGCCGGCGGCAGCATCGAGATGGCACTGGTCGGCGGCGTGAGCCTGCTCACCAGCCCCGCGGCGCACGACCTGTTCCAACGCCGCAAGCTGCTGCAGCCGCAGGGGCAGTTTCACATCTTCGACCGCCGGGCCTCCGGCGTGGTGCTCGGCGAGGGCGCCGGCGTGGTCGTGCTCAAGCGCCTGTCGCAGGCGCTGCGCGACGGCGACATGGTGTACGGCGTGATTGCCGGCATCGCGGTCAACAACGACGGCCGCACCGCCGGGCCGGCCACGCCGAGCCTCGAGGCCCAAAAGCGCGTGATGCGCGAGGCCTTGCGGGCCGCGGGCGCGGACGCGGCGCAAGTCGGCTACCTCGACGTCAACGGCTCGGGGTCGGAGGTGACCGACCTGCTGGAGATCAAGGGCGTCGAGGCGGTCTACGGTGTCCGGCGCGACGAGCCGTTGTACCTGGGCTCGATGAAGCCGAACATCGGCCATCCGGCCTCGGCCGAGGGCATCGCCAGCTTCATCAAGGTGGTGCTGATGCTGCACCGGCAGTCGCTGCTGCCTTTCCTGTCGGGGCAGGAACCGCCCGAGCACGTCGACATGGCGGCCGCGGGCTTCTCGTTCCCTCGGGAGTCCCGGCCGATGGCGCTGTCGCATGCGGCGCTCAACTGCTTTGCCGATGGCGGCACCAATGCCCACGTCATCGTGCGGCGGCACGCCGCTGCCCAGGCCGCAAACCGCCATGCGCTGCCGCTGCCGGCCATGCGGCGGGTGGACGCGCGAACCTTGCAGCCGCTGGATGCCGGTGCCGTCCGCGCCGTGCTCGAGCATGGCTTCTCGCAGTCCAGGGTGTGGACGAAGACCCTCGCGGCCGACCACCCGATCCTCGACCACCACGTGGTGTACGGGCAGCGGCTGCTGCCGGGCCTGGCCTGGATCGACGTGCTGTACCAGTGGTTCGCCGAGGCCGGCTTCGGCTTGCGTGGACTGCAACTGTGCAACCTGTCGATCTACCGGCCGCTGGCCGTGGAGCCCGACCGTCCGGTGCAACTGCGGCTGCGTGCCGAGCCGCAGGCCGATGGCTGGCGGGTGAGCGTGACGGACGCGGACGGCGATGCGCCCTGCGTGAGCGCGGAAATGCTGCAGGTCGTGCCCCGGAGCTTCGACGAAGTGGTCGACGTGCCGTCCCTGACGGCACCCTTGCAGGCCACGGATTTCGACGGGCTGTATGCCAGCTACCGCTCGCAGGAGCTGGTGCATTCCGGTCTGATGAAGGCCCAGGGCGCGCTGTATTCGGTGCCGGCCGGGTGGTGGCTGCGGGTGGCGGTCGACCCGGCGCATGCCGGGGATGCCGGCGACTACCTCTTCCATCCTGCCCTGGTCGATGGCAGCGCCGTCGGGGCCGGGGGCGCCACGATGGAGCTGTTGCAGGGCGAGTCGCGCCTGTTCCTGCCGCTGTTCTACGAGTCGTTCTACGCCAGCGAGCCGCTTCAGCACGCCTGCTACACGCGCATCCAGTCCTCCAGCGTCGAAGTGAAGGAAGAACTGCTCGTCATGACGATGGAGTTCTTCGACCTGGCCGGCCGCAAGATCGCCGAGCTGCTGAACTTCAAGAGCAAGCTGGTGCGCGATGCCGGCCTCATCAACCCGCATCGCCTGCGCGGTGACGCCGGGCGGCCGGCCCTGCGCACCGCAGTCGCTGCACCGGCCGCGGCCGTGCCGGATGCCGCGTCGGCAGGCTCGGTCGAGGCGCTGGTGACGCAGATCATCGCGGCGCAGGCCGGCAAGCCGGTGGAAACGCTGGACCCGTCGCTCGGCTTCTACGAGCTGGGCCTGGCCTCTGCCCAGTTGCTGGAGGTGGTCAAGGCCATCGAGTCGGCCCTGGCCACCCGGCTGTCGCCGACGCTGCTGTTCGAATACACCACGCTTGGCAGCCTGGCGAAGCACCTCCAGTCCCGGCACGCGCTGCCGGGCGCCGCGAAGGCGGCGGCCGTTGCCGCGCCGCGCGTGACGCTGCCTGCGGCGCCCGCCACCGCCCGTCCTTCGGCCCGGACCACGCACGCGCCGCTGGCGGTGCCGCAAGCCGCGGCGGGCGGGACGGCGGTGCCAGGCGTGCGGGAAGTGGCCATCGTCGGCATGGCGGGCCGCTACCCGATGGCCCGCGACATCCACGAGTTCTGGCGCAACCTGAAGGAAGGCCGTGACTGCATCACGCCGCTGCCCGAGGCGCGCTGGCCGCTGGAGCGCTTCGAGGGCCGCAGCAGCCGCACCGGCCGGCCCATCCCGGCATGGGGCGGCTTCCTGGCGGATGCCGACTGCTTCGACGCCGAGTTCTTCGGCATCGCGGCGGACGACGCCGATGCGCTGGACCCGCAGGAGCGCCAGTTCCTCGAGGTTTGCTGGGAGGCGGTGGAGGACGCCGGCTACACCCCCGAGACGCTGCTTCCGGCCGAGCCGGGCAGCTGCCGCGCCATCGGCGTGTACGTGGGCGTGATGCACAAGGACTACACCGTCCTCCAGAACGAGGCGGTGCAGCAGGGCCAGACCTTCGCGGTCTCCCTGAACTGCGCGCCGCTGGCCAACCGCGTGTCGCACTTCTTCAACTTCCACGGCCCGTCGATGGCCGTCGACACGCTGTGCTCCTCCTCGCTGACCACGGTGCACCTGGCGGTGGAGAGCATCGCGCTGGGCGAATGCAAGGTGGCGCTGGCCGGCGGGGTGAACCTGTCGCTGCACCCGAACAAGTACCTCACCTATGGCTTCCTCGACATGCTGTCCACCGACGGCCGCTGCCGCTCCTTCAGCGAAGGGGGCGACGGCTACGGCCCGGCCGATGGCATTGGCTGCGTGGTGCTCAAGCCGCTGTCGCAAGCCCTGGCCGACGGCGACGGCATCTACGCCGTCATCAAGGCCAGCACCATCAACCATGCCGGCCGCACCGGCGGCGTCACGGTGCCGTCGCCGGTGGCGCAGACGGCGCTGATCGCCGACTGCCTGGCCAAGTCGGGCGTCGAGGCCGAGTCCATCACCTACCTGGAAGCCCACGGCACCGGCACTTCCATCGGCGACCTGATCGAGTTCCAGGGCCTGACCGAGGCCTATCGCTCGTTCACCGGCAAGACGCAGTTCTGCGCGCTCGGCTCGGTGAAGTCCAACATCGGCCACGCCGAGTCGGCGGCCGGCGTCAGCGCCCTGACCAAGACGGCGCTGCAACTGCATCACCGCACGCTGGTGCCGCTGCTGCATGCGCAGGAGCTCAACCGCTACCTGGACTTCGCCAGTTCGCCGTTCCACCCGCAGGCGGCGCTGCAGCCGTGGACCGTGGAGCGCGGCGTGCGCCGCGCCGGCATCAGCGCCTTTGGCGCCGGCGGCTCCAACGCGCACGTCATCCTCGAGGAAGCGCCGCCGCCGGCGGTGCCCACGAGCCTGCCGGTGCCTGGCGACGGCGTGCTGCTGCCGTTGTCGGCCCGCAGCCCGGAGCGCCTGCAGGAGGCCGCGCACAAGCTGCTCGCCTTCCTGGACGGGCAGCCCGAACTCGATTTGGCGTCCCTGGCCTACACGTTGCAGACCGGCCGCGTCGCGTTCGAGCATCGCGTGATCGTGCAGGCGCGCACGCTGGACGAGGCGGCGCAGCGGCTGCGGCAGTTCGTCGACGGCCAGCCGGGGGCACGCTGCTGGGCGGGCCGCGCGGGCGAGCGCAGCGCCTCGGCGCAATTGCTGGACGATGACGAGGTGGTCCAGGAACTGGCGCGCAAGTGGGCCGGTTCGGGCCGCTGGGACAAGCTGGCGCAGCTGTGGGCCGCAGGCCATGCGGTGGCTTGGCAGGCGCTCTGCGCGCAGCGTCCGCAGCGGCTGCACCTGCCGACTTATCCCTTCGCGCGTGTGCGCCACTGGATGCGGCTGGCGCAGGATGGGCTGCCCCAGACGCAGCCCTCCAGCGCTGCGCGCGGCACCGCGGCATCGGCGCGCTCGTCCCTGGGCGATGCCGCCACGCCGGGCTTCGAGTGGCACTTCGTCACCGACGCCGAACCGGCACCGGGCGCCGAACCCATGCCGGCGCAGGACAAGGCGCGCCTGTTCATCCGCCAGTGGCTCGCCTCGCAGATCGCCCGGCCGCTGGAGGACATCGCGCCGCAGGCCAGCTTCCTCGAACTGGGCCTGGTATCGGCCGACGTCGTGCGCCTGACGCAGAAGATCGCCGGGCAGATCGACCCGCGTTTCCTGCCCAGCAAGCTCTTCGAGCACACCACGGTCGCGCGGCTGGCCGATCACCTCGCCCAGGCGTACGGCCCGGCGCTGGATCGGCTGCAGGCGGTGAAGGTGCCGCGTGCCGCAGAGGCCGGCGTGCCGCCCATTCCGACCCCCGCCGGCCAGCCACAGGCCGTCGACCCCACTTTGCTGGCCATGCTCGAAGCCCTCGAGAACGGCTCGCTCGCCCTCGCCGATGTCCCAGCCTCCCTGCGTGGAGGAGACTGACCATGAAAACGACGATCCAATCCCTGATTGCGCAATACAAGGCCGGCCACCTGAGCGGCGAGCAGGTCGCCCGGGCCCTGGCCGATCTGAAGGCCGGGCAGGCCGGGCGCCCGCTGTCGGCAGGCCAGCAGGGGCTCTGGATCCTGCAGAAGTCCTACCCCGGGATGACTGCCTACAACATCCCCGTGTGCGTGCGGGTGGCGCAGCTGGATGCGCAGGTGCTGCGCGACGCCATGGGCTGGGTCGTGCGCCGGCATCCGATCCTGTCCACCCGCATCCGCCAGCAGTCCGACGGCAGGCTGCTGCAATGGGAGGAGCCCGAGCAGCCGGTCCCGTTCCACGTTCATGACCTCTCGCGCGCCACCGAGGCGGAAGTGATCGCGGCGCTGCGCGCGCAGGCGCGGCAGGTCTTCGCCGTGGAAGACGCTCCGCTGGCGGCGGTGCACGTCTTCGCGCTGGCCGGCGGCGAGGCCATCGTGCTGCTGCTCGTGCACCACCTGGTCTTCGACGGTGCCTCGGGGCCGATCGTGCTCGATGCGCTGTTCTCCGCCTGCGAAACCCTGCGTGACGGCGGCGTGCCGGCGCTGCCGGTGGCAGCCGCCGGCTTCCATGACTTCGTGCGGGACGAGCAGCGCCGGCTCGCCGAAGGGCAGGCTGCGCTGGCGTATTGGCAGGCCAGGCTGGCCGGGCCGCTGCCCGTGCTGCAACTGGCCCGCCAGTCGGCGCCGGTGCGCGACGCGTTTGCCGGTGCCACCCACATGCAGCTGCTTGCCCAGCCGGCCGTCGACCGCATCGTGGCCATGGCCGAGTCGCAGGGGAGCTTCCTGTCGTCGCTGCTGCTGGCGGCCTACAAGGTGCTGCTGGCCGCGCGCAGCGGCCAGCGCGACCTGGTGGTCGGCATGCCGGTCAACGAGCGTCGCAGCCCGGCGCTGCAGCACGCGGTCGGCTTCCTCGTGAACATGGTGCCGATCCGCAGCGTGTTGAACGAGGAACTCGCCTTCGGGCACTTCCTGGCGCAGGTGCAGAAGGACATGATCGACGCGATGGCGCACAGCCATCCGTTCGGCGCGCTGGTGCGTGCGCTGGGATCGTCGCCGTCGGCCGCACGCTCGCCGGTGTTCCAGACGGCCTTCATGTTCCAGGACGTGCTTCAAGGCATCGACGACCGTCCCTATGAACTGGTCGGCGAGCTGCACCAGGAGGGCGAGTACGAGCTGTCGCTGGAGCTGATCCGGCGCCGCCAGGGCCTGGTGCTGAACTGGAAGTACCACCCCGAGCTGTACAGCGCGGAGGACGTCGCGGCTCTGGCCGCGGCCTACGAGCGTGTGCTCGAGGCGGTGGCCGGCGATGCCGGCCGGCCCTTGCGCGAGTTGTTCGCGCTGACCGGAGAGCGCGGCGCGCCGCAGGCGCCGGCGCACTGGGTGCACGAGCAGGTCGAGGCCCAGGCGCAAAGCGCTCCGGACCGCGTGGCCGTCTCCTTCGGCGACCAGGCGCTCAGCTACCGCGAACTCAGCGAACGCAGCACGCGGCTGGCATCGCAGCTGCGCGCGCAGGGCGTGAAGAAGAACGACCTGGTGGCCGTGCTCGCGGAGCGCTCGCTCGACATGGTGGTGGGCTTGCTCGCGGTGCTCAAGGCCGGCGCGGCCTATGTGCCGCTGGATCCTGCCCATCCGGCGGACCGGCTCGCGTACGTGGTGCAGGACAGCGGCGCGCGCGTCGTGCTGGCGCAGGCGGCCTTGCACGAACAGGCGCAGTCGCTGCTGGTCGATGCGCCAGGAGCGGCCTCGGTGATGCTGATCGACGGCCCGGTGGCCGCGCCGCAGTCCCCGCAGTCCCCGCAGTCCCCGCAGGAGCCCGTGGTGCTCGACGGGGAAGACCTCGCCTATGTGATCTACACCTCCGGCAGCACGGGCCTGATGCGCTGCATTCAACAGGTGAGGCCGACGGTGATGCAGGCGACGCCGGCCCTGTGGACGATGCTGTTCCTGGCCGGCTGGCGCAATGCCGAAGGCGTGCGCGCCCTGTGCGGCGGGGAGGCGATGCCGGCATCGCTGAAGCAGCGCTTCGTCGAGACGAATACGCAGGCCTGGAACATGTACGGCCCCACCGAGACGACCATCTGGTCGACGGTCGCGCAGGTCCACGCGGACCGGCCGGTGTGCCTCGGCGAGCCGATCGGCGAGACCGTGCTGCACGTGCTGGACGACCAGCTCCGTCCGGTGGCCGAGGGCGGCGAGGGCGAGCTGTGCATTGCCGGTGCGGGCGTGGCGCGGGGCTACTGGAACCGCCCGGAGCTCACCGCGCAGAAGTTCATCGAGCACCCGTTGGTGCCGGGCGGCCGCCTGTACCGCACCGGCGACCTCGTGCGCCTGGGCCCGGGCGGTTCGCTGGAGTACCTCGGCCGCATGGATTTCCAGGTCAAGATCCGCGGCCACCGCGTCGAGCTGGGCGAGGTGGAACACCCGCTCCTGCAACGCGCGGAGGTGCAGGAATGCGTGGCCGTGGCGCGCGGCGCCGACGGCGAGCGGCAGCTGGTGGCGTACTGCGTGCCGCGTGCAGGGGCGGTGCCGGCCTTCCAGCCGGCGGCGCTGAGGGCCTGGCTGCGCGAACGCCTGCCGCACTACATGGTCCCTGACCTCGTCGTCGCGATCGACCGCATCCCGCTGACGGCCAACGGCAAGGTGGACCGGCAGGCGCTGATGCAACGGCCGGTGGCGCTGGGCGCCGCACCGATGGCCACACCGCCGGCCGGCCGGCAGGCGCTCGAGGCGCGTCTGCTCGAGCTGTGGTGCGAGGTGCTGCACGTCGACGGTGTCGAGCTCGACGACCCCTTCTTCGACGCCGGCGGCAACTCGATGAACGCCGTCGTGCTGGCCGATCGCATCACGGCTGCCTTCGGCGTGCCCTTCACCGCGGGCGAGCTGTTCAAGCACCCCACGGTGAGCGCCCTCGCTGCCTGGCTGCAGCAGGCGCTGCCGGCCTATGCCGGCCTGCTTGCAGCCGTGTGCGCTGCTGCGCCCGCAGCCGGGCCTGCCCACGACGAGGACAGCGTCGCCGTCATCGGCATCTCGTGCCAGTTCCCGGGGGCGCCGGACCTGCGGGCCTTCTGGCGCAGCCTCTGCGAGGGCCGGCAGGCCACGAGGTTCCTCGACGAGGCGCAGTTGCGCGAGGCGCAGGTGCCCGAGCGCCTCATCGGCCGCCCCGGCTATGTGCCGATGCAGCTGGGCCTGGCCGACAAGGACTGCTTCGACGCCGAGTTCTTCAAGCTCTCGCCGAACCACGTCGAGATGATGGACCCGCAGTTCCGGCAGGTGCTGCAGCAGGCGTGGAAGGCGGTGGAAGACGCCGGCCTCGACCATCGCGACATTCCGCGCACGGCGGTGTACGTGTCGGTGGGCAACCACGGCTACCGCACCGAAGGCGACGCCTCGCCGGTCATCGAGGACTCGCAGCAGTACCTGGCCTGGGTGCTGAACCAGAGCGGCAGCGTGGCCGCGATGATTTCCTACCAGCTGGGCCTGGAAGGCCCGAGCCTTTCGGTCCATTCCAACTGCTCATCCTCGCTGAGCGCGCTGGACCTCGCCTTCAAGTCCGTGCGCTCCGGCGCGACCGACTTCGCGCTGGTGGCGGCCGCCTCGGCACGCAGCGCGGAGCGCTTCGGCTACGTGCACCAGCCGGGGTTGAACTTCTCCAGCGACGGCCGGGTGAAGACCTTCGATGTTGCTGCCGACGGCATGGTGGGCGGGGAGGGCGTGGCGGCGCTGCTGCTGTGCCGCACCGGCGAAGCGATGCGCCGGCGCTCCCACGTCTACGGCCTGCTGCGCGGCATCGCCAGCACCAGCGATGGCGGCCAGTCGCCGGGCTTTTTCAGCCCGAGCATGCAAGGGCAGGGCCGGGCCATTCGCCAGGTGTTGCAGGAGACGGGAATCGATCCGTCGACCATCGGCTACGTGGAGGCGCACGGCACGGGCACCAAGCTGGGCGACCCGGTGGAGGTCGGCGCACTGACCGAGGCCTATCGCGAGCACACCGTCGCGCAGCAGTTCTGCGGCATCGGATCGGTCAAGCCCAACATCGGCCACCTCGACACCGCGGCCGGCCTGGCCGGATGCATCAAGGTGCTGCTGAGCCTTCACCATCGCCAGCTGCCGCCGTCGATCAACTTCAGCCAGCCCAACCCCCGCCTCGCGTTGCAGGAGTCGCCGTTCTATGTGACCACGACGCTGGCGCCCTGGACCGCCGGCGACACGCCACGGCGCGCCGCCCTGAACTCGATCGGCATCGGCGGCAGCAACACGCACGCTATCTTCGAGGAATTCGTGGCATCGGCGGCGGCCAACCCGGTACCGCGCCGAACGCACCTGGTGCCGCTGTCGGCACGACGCCGGCCCAACCTGCTGCAGTACGCGGGCGACCTGCTGGAGCGGCTCGCGCCGGCCGACGGCGCTGCCGATGCGCCGCGCATCGAGGACATTGCCTTCACCTTGCAGCGGGGCCGGGTTGCGATGCCGTCACGCGTGGCCTTCGTGGTCGACGACGTGGCGCAGCTGGCGCTGGAGCTGGCCGCTTTCGTCGACGGCCGGGCGTCTGAGCACCGCTTCGAGGGTGAAGCGTTGTCGCGGGCGGGCAGCGCCGGTCAGGAGGGCGACGTGCCGGCCGCCGCGGACCTCTTGCAGTTGGCCCAGGGTTGGGTCGCCGGCGAGCCGCTCAGCTGGCCGGCCTTGCACGACACCACGGCTCGGCGGGTCAGCCTGCCGACCTATCCTTTCAGCCGCACCCGTCATCCCTGGGCCGGGCACCCTCGGCCGGAGGCCACCGGTGCCGCGGCACCGGTCGCGGGCGGCCATCCCTTGATGCAGGGGACGTGCGTGGGCGATGCGCCCTGGCGGTTCCATGCCCGCTTGTCCGGCGAGGAATTCGTCGTCCGGGACCACGTGGTGCTTGGACGCCGCCTGCTGCCGGCAGTCGGTGCGCTGGAGATGGCCTTCGAGGCGCTGCGGCGCTCGATGCCGCAGCCGGCCGGCCCCGGCCACCGACTGGTGCTCAAGCACCTGAGCTGGCTTCGTCCGGTGGCCTTCGACGGTGCCGAGGGCCTGGCGTTGGAACTGTCGGTGCAATGGGAAGCTGCGTCGGGCCACGCACCTGCGTCGGCGACGTTCGAGTTGCGCGGGCAGGGTGCACAGCCGGTCGTTCACATGCAGGGGCGCGCGCAGTTGCACCCCGCCACGTCGGCCCCGCGGGTGGACCTGGCGGCACTGCGCTCGCGCATGTCGCCGCAAGCCGTCGACGGCCAGGCCTGCTATGCCCACATCCGCCGTGTCGGCATCGACTACGGCACCGGCTTCCGGGTGATCGACAAGCTCCACCGCAGCGGACCGTCTGCGCCGCGCGAAGTACTCGCCGAGCTGCGGCTGCCCCAGGCGCTGGCGGCGACGATGGACGAGTACACGCTGCATCCCAGCTTGATGGATGCGGCCATCCACGCGTCGGTGGGCCTGGAAGACGCGCTGCTGGCCGCCGTGGCTGGTGATGCCGTGCCGGTGGAACCGGCCGGCGCGGCAGCGCGCACTGCGGTGCCGTTCGCGCTGGACAGCTTCGAGTACTTCGCGCCTTTCCAGCCCCGCATGCAGGCCTGGGTGCGCAGCGACGCGATGCATCCCGACGAGCAGGATGCCCGCGTGCTCGACATCGACCTGCTGGACATGCAGGGGCGCACTTGTGCGCGGCTGCGCGGCCTGGCCTTCCGTCCGCTGGGCGCGCCCGCGGATGGCGTGGCGCCGCGGGCCTCGGTGTTCAACGCTTTGCAGCCGGCATGGCTACCGCTCCCGGCATCCCCCGCCGGCGCGCTGGCGGGGGACCACGATTCGGCCACCGCCTGGCTCGACCTCCCGCCCGCCTGGGCCGGCGAGCTGCGCGCCCACCCGGCCGCGAGCGTGGCGCTGCCTGCCAACATCAGCGAAGACGAGATCCGCGACCACTTGGCACGACTGCCGGCGATCGACCACCTGGTGTGGTTCGCGCCGCCGGCCGGCCTGGGGGTGGCCGGCGACCTGCAGGCCATGCGGGCTGCGCAGGCGCATGGCCTGCGCCGGCTTTTCCGCATCGTCAAGGCGGTGCTGGCCCTGGGCCATGGCAAGCGTGGGCTCACGTGGACGGTCATCACCTTCGGCACCCAGGCGGTGAACCAGCGCGACGCGGTGGATCCCACCCATGCCGGCGTGCACGGCCTCATGGGCAGCCTGGCCAAGGAGTACGGCCAGTGGCGCATCCGGCTGCTGGACCTGCCGGCGGACGCATCGCCGTCGCTCGCTCTGCCGGCCCTGCCGGATCGGCAGTCCCCGGTGGCGTCCGGCGAGACGCTGGCATTGCGCGATGGCCGCTGGCACCGGCAGCGCCTGCTGCCCGTGCAGGCGCTGCCCGAGGCCGCGGCGCTGCCGCAGTGCGGCAGCGTCCAGGTGGTGGTCGGCGGAGCCGGAGGCATCGGCGAGGTGTGGAGCCGGTTCATGGTGGAACGCCACCAGGCAGGCATCGTGTGGATCGGCCGGCGTGCTGCGGACGAGGCGATCGTTGCGAAGCTGCAGTCGCTGGCCGAGTTGGCACGCCGGCACGGTGCGCCCGAGCCGATGTACGTGCCGGCCGATGCGGCGGACCTGGCCTCGCTGCGCGAAGCACATCGCACGATTCGGCAGCGCCATGCGCGGGTCGACGGCGTGGTGCATTCGGCCATCGTGCTGGCCGACCGCAGCGTGGCCCACATGGACGAGCAGCGCCTGCAACTCGCCCTGGCCCCGAAGGTCGATGCCAGCATCCACCTCGCCGAAGTGTTCGCGGAGGAGCCGTTGCAGCAGGTGCTGTTCTTCTCCTCGCTCGAAGGCTTTGCGCGCTCGCCGGGCCAGGCCAACTACGCCGCCGGCTGCACCTTCAAGGATGCGTTCGCCCAGGCGCTGGCGCGGGTGCGCGGCGCCCGGGCCGCCGCCGCCGGGTTGCCGGCGCCGGCCGTCAAGACGGTCCACTGGGGCTACTGGGGCACCGCCGGCGTGGTCAGCGATGCCGCCTACCGGCAGCGCATGGCGTCGGCCGGCATCGATTCGCTCGATCCACGGCAGGCGATGGAGCAGCTCGAGCGCTTCGTCGCCAGCGGCTTCGGCCAGCTGGCATTCGTGCAGACCTTCGGCCATGAGCCGCTGCAGGCCTGGTGCGGCGACGAGCAGGTTCTCGTCGCACCGGCCGCGGGGCCGTCCGTGCTGCAGGCATGCCGGGCGGCGACCCCGCCCCGCCACGAGGCGGTGGCGCAACTGCTGCCCGCGCTGCCCCAGCCGCGGATGCTGGATCTGTCGCGCCGACTCCTGGCGGCGACCCTGCGGGACATCGCGGGCGACGGACGCTCGCTGCGCGTGCAGGGCGGCCTCCTGCCGAAGTACCAGCGGTGGTTCGACGAAAGCCGTGCCGAGTTGCAGCGCAGCGGCCTCATGCTCGGCGACGGCACTGGGTCGCCCGAGGCGTTCGCGCTGCGGACGGACGACCTCTGGACGCAATGGCACGCGGCGCGGCCGCAGTGGGTGCAACAGGAATTCCAGCGCGGCCAGGTCGACTTGCTGGAGCGCTGCCTCGCAGCGATGCCCGAGGTGCTGGCAGGTCGGCGCCCGGCCACCGACGTGCTGTTCCCCGGCGGTTCGACGTCCGCGGTGGAAGCAATGTACCGCCACCACCCGGTGGTGGACCACTTCAACCTGCAACTCGGCGACCTGGCGGCGCAGGCCGTCGCTGCCTGGCGGCAGCACGATCCGGCGCGCCGCGTGCGCATCCTGGAGGTGGGTGCGGGCACCGGCGCCTCCACGCGGCGCGTGCTGCAGGCGCTGAGGCCGCTGGCCGGCGCCATCGAGGAGTACTGCTTCACCGATGTCTCCAAGGCCTTCCTCTTCGCCGCGCAGGAGCGGCTGGCCGCGGAGCATCCCTTCCTGCGCACCCGGCTGTTCGACGTGTCGCGGCCGGGGCAGCCGCAGGGCGTGGCGCCTTGCAGCTACGACATCGTGATCGCGACCAACGTGCTGCACGCCACGCCGGACGTCGCGCGCACGCTGCGCCACGTGAAGGCGACGATGCGGCGACAAGGCCTGCTGCTGCTCAACGAGATGAGCAGCAATGCGCTGTTGTCTCACCTGACCTTCGGGCTGCTCGACGGCTGGTGGGCCTGCGACGACACCGCGCTGCGGTTGCCCGGAGGTCCGCTGCTGGCACCCGCGCGCTGGATCGACCTGCTGGCCGACGCGGGCCTCGCGCCAGGCTGGCTGCCCCATCCGGAAGCCCATGCCCTGGGCCAGCAGGTCATCGTCGCGGAAAGCGATGGCATCGTCCGCCTGCCGCACGAGGGCATGCCGGCCGCAATGGCGCCCGCCGCGATGGCGCCGGCCGCTGAGGCCGGCACCGACGATGCCGCGCTGTTGCGCACCCGCACCCAGGCCCACCTGGGCGACATCGTGGCGCGCGCCCTCAAGCTCGAGCAGGTCGACCCGCAGCGCGACCTGGCCGAGTACGGGCTCGACTCCATCCTGGTCGCGAACCTGAACAACGCCCTGGCGCAGGACTTCGACGATCTGCCGAGCACGCTGTTCTTCGAGATGAAAACGATCGATGCCCTGGTGGACTACTTCGTCGTCTGCAAGCGGCCGGCGCTGATGGAACGGTTCGGCCTGCACGAGCGTGGCGAAGCCGCTGCCGGGCAGGTCGCCGGGGCCCCGCTGCAGGACGCCCTCCATGCGCGCCTGAGGCGCGTGGTCTGCGAGGTGCTGAAGATGTCCGAGGCCGAGCTAGCGCCGGAGCGCAACCTGTTCGACTGCGGTCTGGACTCCATCCTGGTCACGCAACTCAACAACCGCCTCGCGGGACCCTTCGAAGGGCTGGGCAGCACCTTGTTCTTCGACTGCCCGACGATCGCGGCCGCCACCGAGCACCTGCTGCAGCACCGTGCGGCCGAGGTGGTGGCCTGGGTGGGCGCCACGGTGCCCGCAACGGCGGCTGCGTCCCCCGCGACCCTGCAACGGGCCGCCGCGGCGGCCGCCGGCGTCTGCGCGGCAGCGCAGCCGGCGAGGCCTGCCGCATCGGTGCGCTCGCGCGACGTCGCGATCGTCGGCCTGGCCGGGCACTTCCCCGGTGCGCAGGACGTGCAGCAGTTCTGGTCGCAGGTGCGCGATGGCGTGGACTGCGTCAGCGCCTATCCCGCTGATCGCTGGTGGTGCCCGCCGCGCGCCGGCGAGCAGCGCTGGGGCGGTTTCCTGCGGGACGTGGCGTGCTTCGATGCCGCCTTCTTCGGCATCGACGACACGCTGGCCGCCTTGCTGGACCCGCAGGAGCGGCTGTTCATCGAGACCACCTACCACGCGATCGAGGACGCCGGCTACACGCCCGCCACGCTGGCCGACAGCCGGCGCGTGGGCGTGTTCGTCGGCGTGATGAACGCCACCTACAGCCAGCGCGTTGCCTATTCCTCCATCGCCAACCGCACCTCCTACCTGTTCGATTTCCAGGGGACGAGCCTGGCGGTCGACAGCGCCTGCTCCTCGTCGCTGACGGCCATCCACCTGGCGCTCGAGAGCCTTTACAGCGGCGACAACGACTGCGCGATTGCCGGAGGTGTGAACCTGATCCTGGACCTCGACCACTTCGACCTGCTGTCGGAGATGAAGCTGCTGTCAGCCGGCCGCGAGTGCCGCGCCTTCGGCGAGCGGGCCGACGGCTTCGTCGCCGCCGAAGGGGTCGGCTCGGTCGTGCTGCGGCCGCTGGACGACGCACTGGCCCGCGGCGACCAGATCCATGGCGTCATCAAGGCCAGCGCCGTCAACGCCGGCGGACGCAGCAACCGCTATGGCGTGCCGAACCTGCATGCGCAGCGCGCGCTGGTGGAGCGGGCGCTGGACAAGGCCGGCATCGACCCGGCCACCATCGGCTACGTCGAGGCGCATGGCACGGCCACGCTGCTCGGCGACTCGATCGAGGTGTCGGCGCTCGGCCGGGCCTACGACCGCGCCGGCCGGCGGCCCCGCGGGTCCTGCCCAATCGGGTCGGTGAAGTCCAACATCGGGCACTGCGAGAGCGCCTCCGGGATGGCGGGCCTCATCAAGGTGCTCATGCAGATGAAGCACGGGCAGATCGCCCCCTCGCTGCATGCCGAGGAACTGAACAGCGGCATCGTCTTCGGGCAGACGCCGTTCTTCGTGAACCGCTCGCTCGCGCCATGGCCGGCGCAGGACGCGCAAGGCCGCGCGGTGCCGCGGCGCGCGGCGGTCTCCTGCTTCGGCGCCGGCGGTGCCAACGCCCACCTGCTCGTCGAGCAGCACGTCGCACCCGCCACCGGCCATGCCGAGGACCCGGCCGATGGCGCGTGGCATGCGGTGCCGCTGTCGGCTCGTCATCCCGAGCGGCTGCGCGAACTCGCGCGGCGCCTGCTCGCCTTGCTGCGCCAAGGCGGCCCGGTGCCCGCGCTGCGCGACGTGGCGTACACCTTGCAAGTGGGCCGCGAAGCCCTGCCGGTGCGTGCCGGCTGGCTGGTGCGCTCCATCGACGATCTGTGCGTCAAGCTCGCGGCCTTCATCGACGGCGACGCATCGGCGCCGGCCAGCGACCTGCGGCAGCTGTCGCGCTCCAGCGAGACGGAGCGCCGCTGGCATGCCGAGCAGGCCGCCTGCATCGAGCGGCACGACATGCCGGGCCTGCTCGCGCTGTGGCTCCAGGGCGCCGAGGCGTCCTGGCAGGCCATGGTGCTGGGCCCTCGGCCGCGCCGCGTCAGCCTGCCGGGCTATCCGTTCGAGAAGACGGTGCATTGGCACCAGCCGCCGCAAGGCGGCCCCGCCCGGACAGGCGCCGGTTCGCGCGCAGCAGCCGAGGGCCGGCAGCCGTCCCGCAGCTCGGCGCCGGCGGCTCCGCTGGAGCGCGTGCGCGCCTGGCTGGCGGGTGAACTCGGCCGCGGCCTGGGCATCGAGGCCGGGGAGATCGATGCCGGGCGCGACTTCGTGCAGTCGGGCCTGTCGTCGCAGGCGCTCGTGCAGCTGGCCCGAGAGATTCGCCGGAAGCTGGAGCCGGACTTCGATGCGGCAACGCTGTTCGAGCACGCCACGCTGGACCGCCTGGCCTCGCATCTGGTGAACGAGCGCGGCGTGGACGCCGCCTCCCTCGACGTGGACGACACCTCGCCGGAGGCAGGCGTCGCCCCGGAGGTTGCGGGTCGCCATCCGCTGTCGCAAGGGCAGCAGGGCTTGTGGATGCTGCAGAAAACACATCCGGCCACCACCGCCTACCACGTGCCCTTGTGCCTGAGGGCTCGGGATCTGGACACCGGCCTGTTCGCCGAGGCCTTCGCGTTCGCGCTGCGCCAGCATCCGGCGCTCGACGTGGTGGTCGCCATCGCGGAAGGCCGGTTGGTGCAGCAGGCCTGCGGGCAGGCCGCGGGAGTGCCGGAGCACGATGCCCGTGCGCTGGACGAGCCGCAGGTGCTGGAACGTATCCGGCGGGACGTGCTTCGTCCGTTCGACCTGGAGCGCGGCCCCCTGTGCCGCGCCGCGGTCTATCGCCTGGGTGACGGCAGCGCGCTGGTGCTGATCGAGGCCCACCACGTCGTCATCGACGGCGCGTCGCTCGCGGTGCTGGTTGGCACCCTGGAGCAGGCGTATGACGCCCTGGCCGCCAGACGGCAGCCGCAGGCGCGGCCGGAAGCCGCGAGCCACGCGGACTTCGTCGCCGAGGAGGCGCGGCTGTTGGCGTCCGGGGAAGGGCAGCGCCGGCTCGCGCACTGGCGCCGCCGCCTCGAAGGGGCCATGCCGCTGGCGCTGCACACCGATCACCCGCGGCGCGCCGCGCACGCGGTGCATGGCCGCAGCCGTGCCACCGCGCTGCCGGTGGCGCTGGGCGAGGCGCTGCGGCGCTTCTGCGAGGCGCAGGCGCTCTATCCGTCGACGGTGTTCCTGGCGCTGTTCCAGGTGCTGCTTCGCCACTACACGCAGCAGGAGGACGTGGTGGTCGGCATGCCGGCCAGCGGCCGGCCCGGCCCGCGCTTCGAACGCACCGTGGGCTACTTCGTGAACATGGTGCCGGTGCGCAGCCAGGTGGCCGCGGAGCTTGGCGTGCAGGACTTCTGCCGCGCGTTGCAGCGCCAGCTGGCGACGTGGCCTTCATGGTGCAGGACTGGCACGAGGACCGCTCCTCGGCGGCCGCTCGATTCGAGCACCTGCCGGGCGTGCAGCAGCAGGGCGAATACGACCTGGTGCTGGAGGTGGTGCTGCCGGCCCAGGCCTCGCAGCCCATCGTGCTGAACTGGAAGTACGACCCTGGACTGTTCGAGGACGAGACGCTCGCGCGCCTGCACCGGCATTTCGCCGTGCTGCTGGAGATGGTCATGCAGCGGCCGGACACGCCGGTCGCCGCTTGCGAACTGGTGTGCGCCGAGGAACGCCTGGGACTGGTCCGCGACCGGAATCGCACCGAGGTCGCCTACCCCGCCCACATGACGACGGCTTCCCTGTTCGCGGCCCAGGCGCAGCGCACGCCGCAGGCGCCGGCGATCGTCTTCGGGGAACAGGCGCTGCGCTACGGCGAGCTGCACGCACGAGTCGAGCGGCTGGCGGCGGGGCTGCGCCGGCGCGGCGTCGGGCCTGGTCGCCTGGTGGCCGTGTGCATGGAGCGCTGCACCGACCTCGTGGCAGCCCTGCTCGGCGTGCTCCAAGCCGGCGGCGCCTACATTCCGCTGGACCCGGGCTACCCGCGCGAGCGGCTGGTCGACATCCTCGGCGACGCGCGACCGCAGGTGGTGCTGACGCAGCAGGCGCTGCAGGCGTCGGTGCGCGGCATGTGCCGGGACGCGATGGACGGCCGTGACGACGTGGTCGTGGCGATGGATGGCGAGTGGATCGAGCCTGCGTCGCAGGCAGGCACGGACGCCCGACTGGCGGCCACGCCCGACGATCTGGCCTATGTGATCTACACCTCCGGCAGCACCGGGCGCCCCAAGGGCGTGATGGTGTCGCACCGGGCGCTGACCAACTTCCTCTGCTCGATGGCCCGCGAGCCGGGCCTGGCGGCCACGGACCGCTTGCTGGCGGTGACAACCCACAGCTTCGACATCGCGGCGCTGGAGCTGTTCCTGCCGCTGGTCGCCGGCGCGGTGTGCCACATCGCCGACGCCGCGACGGTGAAGGACGCACAGCGTCTGAAGTCGCTGGTGGAGGCGGTGCGGCCGACCGTCATGCAGGCCACGCCGTCGGCCTGGAGCATGCTGTTGCATGCCGGCTGGCGCGATGGGCAGGGCCTGCGCATCCTCTGCGGCGGCGAGGCCATGAGCGAGCCGCTGAAGGACCGGCTGCTCGCCACCGGGGCCGAGGTGTGGAACATGTTCGGGCCCACCGAGACCACGGTGTGGTCGCTGGTGGAGCGCGTGCAACCCGGCAAGCCGGTGAGCATCGGCACGCCGATCGCGAACACCCGCGTCTACGTCGTCGACCCGCAGGGCCGCCTCAGCCCCAGCGGCGTGCCGGGCGAACTGTGCATCGCTGGCGACGGCCTGGCGCGCGGCTACCTGAATCGGCCGGAACTGAGCGCCGAGAAGTTCTGCGCGGATCCCTTCGTGCCCGGTGCGTCGATGTACCGCACCGGCGACCTCGTGCGCTGGGCGCCCGACGGTTCGCTGCAATACCTGGGGCGCATGGACAGCCAGGTGAAGGTGCGGGGCTTCCGCATCGAGCTGGCCGAGATCGAGACGCTGCTGCTGGCCCACCCTGCCGTGCGCGACGGCGCGGTGGTGGCCAGGGCACAGGGAGAGAACAAGCTGCTGGTGGCTTACTACACCCCCGAGGGCGATGGCGCGGACGGCGCGCAGGCCCTGCAGCAGCACCTGGCGGGCCGGCTGCCCGACTACATGGTGCCTGCCTTCTTCATCCAGTTGGAGGCGCTGCCGTGCACGCCCAACGGAAAGGTCGACCGCAAGTCCTTGTCGGAGCGGCCGCTGCGCCTGCACGGCGACGCCGACGCGCCGGCTTCCACGCCGGCACCGATGGCGCCGGCCGCAGCGGTGGCCCTCGACGAGGTGCTTGGGCTCTGGCGCGAGGTGCTGATGGTGGAGGACATCCGTGCGTCCGACGGCTTCTTCGATGCCGGCGGCAGTTCGGTGCTCGCCGCCGTGCTGGCGGAGCGGATCGCGCAGCGCTTCGGCGTGGTCTTCACCGCGACCGACGTTTTTCGCCATCCCACCGCGGCCCAGGTGCACGCGCGGCTGAACGCCTTGCGCGCCGTGCCGGCAGCGGCCTGCCGGACGGCGCCGGCCGCGCGGGCCAGCGTGCCCTTTGCGCAGGAGCTGCAAAGCACGCAGGGCGCACCGGGGATGCAAGACGCGCAGGGTGCGCGGGCCCCGGCGCACGCCTCGGGCGCCGCAGCCGATGCATCCGCGACCGGCCTGCAAGGGGCCGTCGCGATCGTCGGCCTGTCGTGCGAGGTGCCGGGGGCGCGCAACCATCGGGCGTTCTGGCGCAACCTGCTCGCCGGCCACGAGAGCGTGACGCTCTACACCGCGGACGAATTGCACGAACGCGGGGTCGCGCCCTGGCTGGCGGCGCATCCGCGCTTCGTGCCGGTGCAATCGACGATGGCCGGCAAGGCCTTCTTCGATGCCGAGTTCTTCGGCATCTCGGCGCGCGATGCCGAGCTCATGGACCCGCAGGCCCGGCTGCTGCTGCAGAACGCGTGGAAGGCCGTGGAAGACGCGGGCTACCTGGCCGAGGACATCGCCGACGCGGCGGTGTACCTGTCGGCGTCCAACTCGCACTACCTCGCGCCGCTGGTCCACGACCTGCAGCACAAGGATTCCGAGACGCTGGTGCGCTTCATGCTGTCGCAGCCGGGCACCTTTGCGGCCATGGTCTCGCACCATTTGCGCCTCAAGGGCCCGAGCCTCTTCGTGCACAGCAACTGCTCGTCCTCGCTGGCCGCGCTGGCGCTGGGCTGCCAGGCCATCGCGTCGGGCCAGGTGCGGCATGCGCTGGTCGGCGGGGCCAGCATCTACGCCCACGACAGCATCGGCTACCTGCACGAGGAGGGCATGAACCTTTCGGCCGACGGCCACTGCCGTGCATTCGACGCGCAGGCCAGCGGCATGGTGGGGGGCGAGGGCGTGGCCGTCGTGCTGCTGAAGGACGCCGCCGCGGCGCTGGCCGACGGCGACGCCATCTACGCCATCGTCCGCGGCGCCGCGATCAACAACGATGGCGGTGACAAGGCAGGGTTCTATGCCCCCAGCGTGGCCGGCCAGACGGCGGTGATCCGCTCGGCGCTGGCCCGCGCCGGCGTGGACGCGTCCACCGTGCAGTATGTCGAGGCCCATGGCACCGGCACGCGGCTGGGCGACCCCATCGAGGTCAGTGCGCTGGCCGAGGCCTATCGCGATGCGCGGGCCGTGGGGCTGGGTTCGGTCAAGAGCAACCTCGGCCACCTGGACGCGGCGGCCGGCCTGGCCGGCCTGGTCAAGTGCGCCTTGGCCTTGCGCGAAGGGCAGGTCCCGCCGTCGATCCATTTCCGCACGCCCAACCCGCAGGCGCGCTTCGAGGCCACGCCGTTCCAGGTGCTGGACCGGGTGACGCCTCTGCGCAGCGATGGCGGCCCGGCGCGGGCCGCGGTGAGTTCCTTCGGCATCGGCGGCACCAACGTGCATGCCGTGCTGGAGGCTGCCCCCGCTGTGGGCGGCGGCGCGCAGGCTGGCGGTGCCCGGCTGGTGCCGCTGTCGGCCCGCAAGCCGGCCAACCTGCGGTGCATGGCCCGCGAGCTGGCCGATGAGCTGCAGCGTGGCATGGACAGCGGCACGGCGCCTCGTTTGGCGGACGTGGCCTTCACCTTGCAGGTGGGCCGCCTCGCACAGCCGGTGCGTGCGGCCTTCGTGGTGCACGAGCTGCCCGAGCTGGTCGCGGCGCTGCGTGGACTGGCCGGCGGGCATGACGCCATGGCGCCGCCGCAGTCGCTGGCCGAGGCCGGCCTGCTCGACGACGAGGACCGGCAGCAACTGGTTCAGCGCTGGATATCCGCAGGCCGGCTCGACAAGCTGGCGCGCTTCTGGCAAGCCGGCGGCACCGTGCACTGGGCCCGCCTCCATGGGCCGCATGATCGCCCGCGCCGTGTGAACCTGCCGGCCTACGCCTTCAGCGAGGACGCCCACTGGATCGCCCGCGAGGTGCAGCCTGTGTCGGCCGCCCAGGACACCATGGTGAAGCCCTCGGAGGCAACCCTGTTCGAGGAGCGCTGGGTGGAGGCACCCTTGCCCGAGGGCGTGCAGGTGGCCGCCGCACAGGGCCGCCGCGAGCGCATCGTCTGCCTGTTCGACGACGCGACCGGGCGGCAGCACCTGCGCCAGGCGTTGCAGGCCTTGAATCCGCAGGCCGAACTGCTCTTCCTCGCGCAGGATCCGTCAGCGGGCGCCGAGGCGGGATGCCTCGCCGTCGAAGGCGGCGAGCACGGGCTGGACACGGCGCTGCAGACCGTCGCCCGCGACGGTGCGCAGGTCGATGCCGTCTATTGGCTGGGTCCCGTCCAGGATGCCGGCTGCCTGCACGACCTGGCGTTCCCGGGCGTGCTGTTGCGCGCATTGCAGCGCGCCGGGCTCTCGGCCGGCCAGGTGCTGCTGGCCGGCAGCTTCACCGATGCGGTCGAGCAGGCGCTGCTGGATGCGCTGGTCGGCTATGAGCGCTCCGTCGCCCGGGCGTGGCCCGGGAGTGTCGTGCGGGTGCTCATGCACGCCGGCACAGCCACGCCCGAGCAATGGGTTCATCTCCTGCACCGCGAGCTACACCATGGAGGGCACGCCAGCGTGATGGTGCGTGACGGGCGCCGCCTGGCCTGCCGGGTGAGGCCGATGGACGGCGCCGCGCCGGGCACCGGCTTCGCGTTCAAGCGGGGCGGCACCTACGTGGTCACCGGCGCCTTCCGCGGCCTCGGCCGCCGGGTGGCCGAGCACCTGGCGCGCCGCTACCAGGCAAAGCTGGTTCTGCTGGGCCGGTCGGTGCCGGGCGAGAAAGAGCTCGCCTGGATCGCCGGGTTGGCCGACGCGGGCTGCGAGGTGCAGCACGCCTCGGTGGACGTGGCGGACCTGCAGGCCTTGCAGGCGGTGCATGCCGCGCTGCCGCCGGCCTGGCGACAGGTCGACGGAGTGCTCCACGTCGCCGGCGTGGACCAGCCGGCCTCACTGCTGGAGCAGGATGCCGCGGCGTTCGAGCGCGTGCTGCGCCCCAAGGTGCCGGGCACGCTGGCCCTCGAGCGCGTGTTCGGCGCGCAAGGGCAGGCCCTCATGTGCGCCTTCTCGTCGTCGGCTGCCGTGCAGGGCGACTTCGGCGGCTGCGACTACGCCGTCGCCAACCGCTTCCAGTGGGCCTATGCCAGGGCCCTGCGCGAATGGCAGGGAGAGGGCAGCCGCATGGTGGCCATCGGCTGGCCGCTGTGGGAGGAGGGCGGCATGGGCGCGGCCACGCGCCAGCGCCTGCAGCCACAGGCGCTGCAGGCCTACCTGGCCGCGAGCGGCCAGGCCCCCTTGCCGACCCGCACCGCGCTCGCGCTGCTGGAGCGCCTGCTGGGCGAGGGCCATGTGCAGCCGCTGGTGATCAACGCCGACCCGGTGCGTGCCGGCGCGCTGCTGAAATCCACTGGCGGGATGGCACCTGCCGTGGCCGGACCAGCCGTGGCGGCGCCCGTCGGCGATCCCCTGCAGCAAGCCCTCGCGGCCGAACTGCATTCGCTCGCGCAGCAGCTGCTGAAGCAGCCGGAACAGGCGCTGGACGAAGACCGTCCGTTCGTCGACCTGGGCTTCGATTCGATCCGCCTGATGCAGCTGGCCACCCGGATGTCCGAACGCCTGGGCGTGAAGCTGCTGCCGGCGCTGTTCTACGACCACCCCACCATCGGCCAGATCGCTGGCCACGTGGCCGCGGTCCACGCCGAGGCGCTGGCCGCCCGGTGGCCGGCGGCGGCATTGCGCGCGCCGCAGGAGCCGGCTTCGGCGCCCGCCGGGGCGGGGCAGGACGGCACGGCGCCGCCCGCGCCGGCCTCATCGCCTTCCAAGGAGCACGCGACGGCCCTGCATGAGCCGATCGCCATCATCGGCATGAGCGGCCTGTTCCCGCAGGCGGATTCGGTGCCGGCGTTCTGGCAGATGGTTGCCGGGCAGCAGCACGCGGTGGGGCCGGTGCCCGCGGCCCGCTGGGGCTGGCATGCGGCCGACAGCACGTCGGAGCTGCGGTGCCGGTGGATGGGCTGCCTCGATGCGGTCGACGCCTTCGACGCGCAGTTCTTCGAGATCGCGCCGAAGGAGGCCCGCGTCATGGACCCGCGCCAGCGCCTGCTGCTGCAGGAGGCCTGGAAGGCGCTGGACGATGCGGCCCTCGGGCCGCTGCTGCTCGGCGAGCGGCGCGTCGGCGTCTTCGTCGGCGTGGAGCAGGGCGACTACCAGTACCTGGTGCAGGACGGCGGCAACGTCACCTCCAACCATGACGGGGTGCTGGCGGCCCGGCTGTCTTACTTCCTCGACTTCAAGGGGCCGGTGATGGCCCTCAACACCGCGTGCTCCTCGGGCCTGGTGGCCTTGCACCAGGCGTGCATGAGCCTGCGCCAGGGCGAGTGCGACATCGCCGTCGTCGCCGCAGCCAACCTGCTGTGCACGCCCGGCGCCTTCGTGGCCATGGATCGGGCCGGCATGCTGTCACCCAGCGGCCGCTGCCGCACCTTCGACCGCCACGCCGACGGCATGGTGCCCGGGGAGGCCGTGGTGGCGCTGGTGCTCGAGCCGCTGGCCCGGGCCCAGGCCGAAGGCGACCCGGTGCACAGCGTGGTCGTCGCCAGCGCCATCAACTGCGACGGCCGCACCAACGGCATCACCGCGCCCGCCGGCCCGGCGCAGCAAGCGCTGCTGGAGGACATCTACGTGCGGCAGGGCGTGGACCCTGCCGGTATCGGCCTCGTGGTGGCCCACGGCACCGGCACCCGGCTGGGCGACCCGGTGGAGGTGCAGGCGCTGAACGCGGTGTTCGGTCCGCGCATGCCGCCCGGCGCCCGCTGCGCGCTGGCATCGACCAAGACGCACGTCGGCCACACCTTCGCCGCCTCCGGGCTGGTGAGCCTGGCCGCGCTGTCGCAGGCGCTTGCGCACGGCGTGTTGCCCGCCAGCCTGCATTGCGAGGAGGAGAGCGACTACATCGAGTGGCGCGACAGTCCGTTCTACGTGAACAAGAAGGCCGGCCCCTGGCCGACGGCTGCGGGCCGGCGCCGCATGGGCGGTGTCAGCGCCTTCGGCATGAGCGGCACCAACGCGCACGTGGTGCTGGCCGAAGCGCCGGCACCTGCGGCCCTGGCCGCTGCGGCAGCGTTGCCGGCGTACCTGCTGCCGGTGTCGGCCAAGACCGAGGCCGCCCTCGAACGCGCGCTGGCACGGCTGGCCGGCTGGCTGCAGGAGACGGCGCTGCGCGACGAGGACCTGGCGCGTTTGAGCCATACCTTGTGGCATGGGCGCCATCACTTCCGCCATCGCAGCGCGATCATCGCCTCCAGCGTGCCGCAAGCGCTGCAGCGCTGGTCGGACCTGCGCGCGGGCCAGGACGATGCCGGGTGCTTCCGGGCCTCGGTGGACCGGTCCTTCAAGCCGAGCGCGGCGTCGCACGAAGCCGTCGATGCCCTGCTGGCGCAGGCCGGCGCCGGTTCCCTGCCGCGGCCCGCCCACGAGGCGGCCCTGGCGGAGCTGGCGCGCTGGTACGTGCAAGGCCATCCCATCGATGCGGCGCGGCTCCATCCTGGCCGTCCGCTGCGCTTGCGCCTGCCGGCGTATCCGTTCGCGGCGGACCGGCACTGGGTCGACGACCGCTTGCAGGCGACCCGGGACGCAGCAGCCCCGGCCACCGCTGCCGATGCGGCGCTCGGCCACAGCCAGCCCGCTGCCGTGCAGGCCGACAGCCGGGTCGCGTCGAAGCAGCCGTTGCAGCGGCGGCCCACGCCGCACGCAGATGAATCGGCGCCCATGCCGCAGGCCGGCAAGCCCGCGCGCCAGCCGTTGACCCTTGCCGACCCTGCGACCAGCGACTGGCCTGCGCCCTCGGGCGCGGCTGCGCCGGGGGCCAAGCCCACAGGCATCGGCCTTTCACCGCTGCCCGAGGCGCCAACCCTCACGGGCGGTGCGCTGCGCCCGCACGATGTGCTGGAGGACCTGAAGTCGGCGGCCGACATCGGCTTCGGCGGCATGGTCGCCACGCTCAACCGCACCGGCGTGATGGTGGAGTGCCTCATCCCGTATTCGTCGGACTTCGCCGACTACGCCGGGCACGGCGACGCCGAGGTGCTGGACCTCGGATGCGCCTACGGCGTCGCGACCATCGCGGCGCTGGAGTGCGGCGCCCGGGTGATGGCGGTGGACATGGCGCAGGCCCACCTCGACATCCTGGCGCAGCGCGTCAGCGACGAGGCGCGGTGTCGCCTGTCGCTGATGCAGGGCGTGCTGCCCGACATCGACTTCGAGCCGGGGCGCTTCGCGGCGATCCACGCCAGCCGCGTCCTGCACTTCCTGCGCCCGCAGGATGTGCAGCTGACGCTGCGCAAGATGTTCAGCTGGCTCAAGCCGGGCGGGCGCATCTTCCTCAGCTCGGACTCGCCGTACTTCGGCTACTGGGCGGCCAAGGCGACGGAGTACGAGCAGCGCAAGCGCCAGGGCGATCCCTGGCCCGGGTTCATCGACGACGTCCAGGCGCATTTCCCGCCCGCCGACGTGATGGGCGGGCCGAACCAGATCAACGCCCTCGACCCGGATGTCTTCACGCGCGAGTGCGAAGCGGCCGGCTTCGTCGTCGAGCGTGCCGACTTCTTCGGCGCGGTGGGCGTCGATCGCCAGGCCCACCTGGCGCCCGGGCCCGACATGGAGCATGCCGGCGTGATCGCCGTCAAGCCGGCGGGCCGCCGGGAGCCGCCTGCCGGCCCGCGGTTCGCCACGTCGCGCGACGGCAATGCGGTGCGCCTGGAGGTGCGCGGCAGCGGCGAGACCGCCCTGGTCTTCATCCACGGCCTCGGCTGCGACGGCAGCTACTGGGACGCGCAGGTGCAGCATTTCGCCAGCCGCCACACGGTGCTGTGCCTGGACCTCGCCGGCCACGGCGGCTCCGGCCGCGAGCGCGCGCGCTGGACGGTCCAGGCCTTCGCCGACGACGTCGCCGCGGCGATCGAGCACGCCGGATTGAAAGAGGTGATCGTCGTCGGCCATTCGCTGGGCGGCCCGGTGATGCTGGAGCTGCCGGCGCGGGTGGGCGCCCGGGTGCGTGGCCTGGTGGGCGTCGACACGCTGCACAACCTCGAGCCCCGGCCGATGGACCCGGCGCGGCTGGACGCCTGGCTCCAGGCCTACCTCGCGCATCCGCTCGACCTGCGCGAGATGTTTGCCGCGGGCGTCGACCCGGCCCTGGTCGAGCGGGTACGGCGCACGCGCGCCGCCACAGGCGCCGAGGTCATCCATTCGGCGATGCGCGAAATGATCCTCTACATGCAGGCGCTGCCGCCGCGGCTGCCGGGGTCGCTGACCTTGATCAACTCGTCCGGCTGGATGCCCACGAGTTTGGACACTGCCCGCCGGCGCGGCGTGACGGTGGAGCTGCTTGACGGCGTGGGCCATTTCCCGATGCTGGAGGCGCCGCAGGCGCTCAATGCCCTCATCGAGAAAGCCATCCGGCCGTTCCTGAAAGACGAATCAAAAAACGGGGAGATGCTATGTCCAGCCTGATTGCCAACGACAACCAACCGATCCACAAGTACTTGCGCGAGACCCTCGCACAGGTGCTCGACAGCGACCTCGCGCGCGCCGGAGATGACCTTCCGCTGGTGGAGTTGGGGCTCGATTCCGTGCCCTGCGCGGCCTGGGTCCGCCTGATCGCACAGCAGTACGGCGTGGCGCTCAGCGTGGCCGAGGTGTGCGAATGCGGCACCTTGCGCGCGGTGGGCCAGCGCGTCAACGCGGCGCTGGCCTCGCGAGCGACGGCGGGGGAAGGGCGTGCGGCCGACGAGGTGCTGGCCTGCGTGCGGCACAGCCTCGCCGTCGAACTCGACCGGCCGGAAGCCGACCTGGAAGACGACACGCCGTTCCTCGAACTGGGGCTGGATTCGATCACCGGCGTCACCTGGACGCGCAAGCTCAACACGCACTTCAAGCTCTCGCTGTCGGTGGCCAAGGTGTACAGCCACCCGACGCTGAGGGCGCTGGCTGCCCACATCGCGGTATCGACCGCGAAGCTCATCCCGGGGGTCGCCGGGCAGGAGCCGAATGGCAAGGCGCCGGTTCATGCGGGGAAGGCCGAGGCGGCGCCCGCACCTGCACCCGCGCAGCCCGGGGACGCCGTGCCGGGCGATGCGGTGGCACCGGTGGCTGCCGTGTTGCGCCGCCTGTTGGCGCAGGAGCTGGATGCCGACGAGCGCGGCATCGACGATGCCATGCCGTTCCTGGAGCTGGGTCTGGACTCGATCACTGGCGTCACCTGGATGCGCAAGATCAACACCCGCTTCGGCCTGGCGTTGTCGGTCGCCAAGGTCTACAGCCATTCGACCATCGCCGGGCTGGCGGCGTTCATCGTGCAGCAGGGCGTGAGTGCCGGCCCGCCGGAGGCGACGCAGCGGCCTGCCGCCGCACCAGGCGCGCGGGCTGCACCCGCATCCCCGGCATCGCAAGCCGGGCCGCCTGCGCTGCAAGCGGCACCAGGGCCGGCCTTGTTCGCGCAGGCGCCGCCCGTGCCGGCCGGCATCGCGGTGATCGGCATGTCAGGCCAGTTCCCGATGGCCGACGACCTGGAAGCGTTCTGGCAGAACATCCTCCAGCGCAAGGACTGCGTCAGCGAGGTGCCGGCATCGCGCTGGCGCATCGACCGGCATTTCCAGTCCGGCGCGCCGCGGCCCGGCAAGTCGTACAGCAAGTGGATGGGCGTGCTCGATCGCGCGGCCGAGTTCGACCCGCTGTTCTTCAACATCTCGCCGGCCGAGGCGCAGTTCATGGACCCGCAGCAGCGCCTGGTGCTGCAGCAGAGTTGGCATTGCATCGAGGATGCCGGCGGCGACCCCGATCGCCTGGCCGGCACCGCCTGCGGCGTCTTCCTCGGCTGCTCGTCCAACGGCTACGGTGAGCAGGTCGACGAGCGCGACTGGAACGCGCACCAGAACCTGGGCAGCAACAGTGCCATCCTGGCCAGCCGCATCGCCTACTTCCTGAACCTGCGCGGGCCCTGCCTGTCGATCGACACCTCGTGCTCGTCCTCGCTGGTGGCCATCGCCAGCGCCTGCGACAGCCTCTTGCTGGGCGAGAGCGAGGTCGCGCTGGCCGGCGGCGTGTGGGTGATCCCCGGACCGGGCGTGCACGTTGCGATGAGCCAGCTCAACGCACTGTCGCCCGATGGTCGCTGTCGCGCCTTCGACGACCGCGCCAACGGCTTCGTACCGGCCGAGGGTGTGGGCTTCCTGATGCTGAAGCGGCTGTCCGATGCGCAACGCGACGGCGACCGCATCCATGCAGTCATCGCCGGCTGGGGCGTCAACCAGGACGGCAAGTCCAACGGCATTACCGCGCCGAACGGCGACGCCCAGGCGGCGCTGCAGGAGCGGGTGTACCGGCGTTTCGGCATCGACCTCGCGGACATCGACCTGGTGGAGGCGCACGGCACCGGCACCTCGCTGGGCGACCCGGTGGAGGTGGATGCACTCACCGCGAGCTTCCGGCGTTTCACGCCGCGGGTGGGCGACTGCGCGCTCGGCTCGGTCAAGAGCAACATCGGGCACACCGCCAGCGCCGCCGGCGTGGCCAGCGCGCTGAAGGTGATCCTCGCGCTGAAGCACCGGGTCCTGCCGCCCACCGCGCTGTTCGAGCGGATGAACCCGCACATCGACCTGTCTTCGACGCCGTTCCGGGTGCAGGCCGGGCCGGCGCCCTGGGCCGGCCGGGGCCGGCCCCGCATGGGGGTGGTCAACTCCTTCGGCTACAGCGGCACCAATGCGCACCTGGTGATCGCCGAGGCGCCGCTGCAGCCGCCGATGCAGGCCCCGCAGGGCGAGTGTCTGGTGGTGTTGTCGGCGCGCACTGCCGCGCAGTTGAAGGAGCAGGCGCAGCGCTTGTCGGCGCACCTCGAACGCCATGCGGACGTCGCCCTCGGCGACCTGGCCCACACCCTGTTGCACGGACGCAAGCACTGGCGCCATCGCCTGGCGGTCGTCGCGGGCGACCTGGCGCAGCTGCAGCGTTCGCTGCGCGCGTGGCTGGACCAGGGCAGCGACCCGGCCGTGTGCCAGGGCGAGGCCCAGCCGGGCCAAAGCGGCGCTGCCGTCGAGACGCCGGGGCTGTCCGAGGCCGCGCAGCAGTACGTGCGCGGCGCTTCCCTGCGTTGGGAGGCGCTGTTCCCCCACGGCCGGCAGCGGCTGCTGAGCCTGCCGGGCTATCCGTTCTCGCGCGAGCGGCATTGGCTGCCCTTGCATCCGCTGCTGCACCGCGACGAATCCACTGCGTCGCAGGCGCGGTTCAGCGCAACCTTCGATGGCACGGAAAGCTTCCTGGACCACCATCGCGTGCAGGGCGAGAAGGTGCTGCCCGGCGCCGCCTATCTCGAGATGGCGCGCGAGGCGGTGGCCCGTGTTCACGGTGAGGAAGCGGTGGCCCGCATGCAGCTGCAGGACCTGGTCTGGCTGCGGCCAGCCACCTGCCGTGCGGGCCTGGAGCTGGCGGCCACACTGACGCCCCAGGCCGAGGGGCTGCTGGGCTTCGAGGTCACGGCCCAGGGCGGGGAGGGGCAGCCCTTGCTGCTGTGCCAGGCCCGCGTCCGGCTCGACGCCGGGGTGATGCCCCGGCCGGTCGACCTGCAGGCATTGCGCGAGCGCTGCCGCGAGCCGCTGATGCCAGCCGAGGATTTCTATGCGCTGTACGCCGCGGCCGGCATGGCGTACGGCCCGGCGCACCGCAGCGTCGTGCGCCTGCTCCAGGGCCGCGGGGCGCAGGGCCAGCCCGAGGTGCTGGCGGAGATTGCGCTGCCGGCGACTGTGCAGGGGCATCGCCACGGCCTTCATCCCAGCCTCGTCGACGGCGCACTGCAGGCCACCGTGTGCCTGGGATGGACCGCGCAGTCGCCGGCGGCATCGCAGCCGGCGCTGCCCTTCGCCCTCGGCGGGCTGCAAGTGCTCGGTGCGACGCCGTCACGCGTGTACGCCTGGATCCGGCCTTCGACGGCCGGTCGTGTCTCCGGGGCGGTGCACAAGCTCGACATCAGCCTGTGCGATGAGCAGGGCCGGCTGTGCGCCGAACTGAGCGGCCTCAGCGTGCGCGCCCTCGCGCGTGGCGAGCAGCCTGCGACCGGGCCCACGCCGGTGTCGCGGGCCGCCGTGCCTGTGGCCGCTGCGCCGCAAGTGGCCACGGCTTCGGGGGCACCGCGCCCGGCGCAAGTCGGCGACCGCGCCTTGCACTACTTCCGGCAGCAATTGGCGGTGGCGCTGAAGCTGTCGGTCGGCGAACTCGACGTCGATGCGCCGATGGAGCGCTACGGCATGGATTCCATCATGGCGATGGAACTCACCCGGCACCTGGAGGAGAGCTTCGGCCCGCTGCCCAAGACCCTGTTCTTCGAGGTGCAGACCCCGCGTGCCCTGGCCGAGTATTTCGTCGCCGAGCATCCGCAAGTCCTGCAGCAACTGCTCGGCGAGGGCGTGCCGGTGGAGCCGCCGGCGCTGCCCGCTGGGCCTGTGGAATGGCCCGACACCTCGGTGCCGGCGCCGCAGGCCGCATGGACGAGTCCGGCGCCTGCTGGCCATGCCGACATTGCCGTGGTCGGCATCGGCGGGCGCTATCCGCAGGCGCCCACGCTGCAGCAGTTCTGGGAGAACCTGCGCTCGGGACGCGATTGCATCACCGAGGTGCCGGCCGAGCGCTGGGACCACGGCCTGTACTTCGACCCCGACAAGGGCGCTGCCGGCAAGAGCTATTGCAAGTGGGGCGGCTTCATCGAGGGCGTGGACGAGTTCGATCCCTTGTTCTTCAACATCTCCCCGCGCGAGGCCGAGTATCTCGACCCGCAGGAGCGCCTGTTCCTGCAATGCGTGCACGAGACGCTGGAGGACGCGGGCTACACCGGCGAGTCGCTCGGACGCCAGAGCCGGCAGGCCGGCGCGTCGCAGCTGCACCGGGTGGGCGTGTTCGTCGGCGTGATGTACGAGGAGTACCAGCTCTACGGCGCACAGGCCCAGGCGCGCGGCCAGGCGGTGGCGCTGGCCGGCAGCCCCTCGTCGATCGCGAATCGCATCTCCTACTTCTTCAACTTCCACGGCCCTTCGATGGCGGTGGACACGATGTGCTCGTCGTCGCTCACGTCCATCCACCTGGCCTGCATGGCGATCCGCAGCGGCCAGTGCGACGCGGCGATCGCCGGCGGCGTGAACGTCACCGTGCATCCCAACAAGTACCTGATGCTGAGCCAGGGGCGCTTCGCCTCCAGCCTCGGGCGCTGCGGCAGCTTCGGCGCCGGCGGCGACGGATACGTGCCCGGCGAGGGCGTGGGCGCGCTGCTGCTCAAGCCCCGGGAGCGTGCACTGGCCGACGGCGACCACATCCTTGGCGTGATCCGCGGCAGCGCGCTCAACCATGGCGGCAAGACCAACGGCGTGTCCGTGCCCAGCCTCGTGGCACAGGGCCAGGTGATCGCGGCCGCGCTGCGCGAGGCGGGCGTGTCGCCTGCGGAACTGAGCTACATCGAAGCGCACGGCACCGGCACCTCGCTGGGCGATCCGATCGAGATCGCCGGCCTGATGAAGGTTTTCCAGCCCGCGGGCGCCGGCCAGCCGGCGCAACGCTGCGCCATCGGCTCGGTGAAGTCCAGCATCGGCCACTGCGAAAGCGCCGCCGGCGTCGCGGGGGTGACGAAGGTGCTGCTGCAAATGCAGCACCGCCAGCTCGTGCCCAGCCTGCATTCGCAGACCCTGAACCCCCACATCGACTTCGACCGCACGCCGTTCGCCGTGCAGCAGCAGTTGCAGCCCTGGGAGCCGCCGGTGCGCATCGGTGAGGACGGCCAGCCCGTGGCGTGCCGCCGCATCGCCGGCGTGTCCAGCTTCGGAGCGGGCGGCTCGAACGCCCACGTCATCATCGAAGAGCATGTGGAGGATCCGTCGGAGGCCGGGCGCCGTGCGCGCTGGCAGGGCCGGCCGGCGGCCATCGTGCTGTCGGCACAGGACGCGCGGGCCCTGGTCGAGCGTGCCCGGCGCCTGCTGGCGCGGCTTCCGGATCTGCCCGGGGACGCGCTGCACGACCTGGCCTTCACCTTGCAGGTGGGCCGCGACGCGATGAAGGAACGGCTCGCGTTCGTGGTCGGATCGCTGCAGGAACTCGCCGCCCGCCTGCAGGCCTTCGTCGACGAGCCCCAGCGGATCCAGGGCATCGCCGCCGCCTGGCGCGGCACGGCCGAGGCCGGCCACGAGGCGTGGTCGGCCTTTGCCGGCGACGAGGAACTGCAGGAAGCGGTGCACAAGTGGCTGCAGCGCGGCAAGTACGAGAAGCTGCTGAACCTGTGGGTGCAGGGCCTGCGCGTCGACTGGCTGCAGCTCTACGGCCCGGACGCGGGCATGCGGCGGCTGAGCCTGCCCGGCTATCCGTTCGCGAAGGAGCGTTGCTGGTTCGAGGCCGCAACGGCCGGCGCTCCGTCGACGGCCGCCGCGGCCGTGCTGCACCCGCTGCTGCATCGCAACGACTCCACCGCCTTCGAGTTGCGGTTCAGCAGCACCTTCGATGGCTCGGAGCCGTTCCTGCGCGATCACGTGGTCAACGGGCAGCGCGTGCTGCCCGGCGTCGCGCACCTCGAGATG
>JAEKLF010000052.1 GCA_019509985.1 Burkholderiales bacterium
AACGCGCCATGCTCAACCTGGCGCTGCGCGGCGTGTCCACCGAGCTGCTGGAACCCATTGAGGCCGAAGAGCGCGACCTGGCCAGCGTGCAGGCCCGCGCGGCGCGGCTGACCAGCATCATTCCGCTGTTCATCATCATGGCCGTGCTCTACGGCGCGCTGACCGCGGCGCTGGACAGCACGGCCGGCGAACGAGAGCGCGGCTCGCTGGAGCCGCTCTTGATGAACCCCGCGCCGCACGGCGCCATCGTGGCCGGCAAGTGGGGCGCCGTCGCACTGCTGAGCATGGCGGTGGCGTTGCTGTCGAGCCTGAGCTTCGTGCCGGCGCAGTGGCTGCTGAAGAGCGACAGCCTGCAGGCGATGTTCCAGTTCGGGCCCGGCGAGGTGCTGGCCTTCTGGCTGCTGCAGATCCCGCTCGCCGCGGGGCTGTCGGCGCTGCTGATGGCGCTGGCCATCCGCTCCAAGACCTTCAAGGAGGCGCAGGCCAGCAGCACGCTGGTCATCACGGCCATCAGCCTGATGCCCATGATCAGCATGTTCAACCCCGGCGGCGATGCGCCCTGGTATCTGTGGGTGCCAGGTCTTGCCCAGAACACGCTGATGCTGGCGGTGCTCAAGGGCGAATCGCTGCGCTGGGCGCAGGTGCTGCCGGGCGTGGTCGTCGGCTTCGCGCTCGCGGCCGTGGCGCTGTTCTATGTCGCGCGCTCGATGCGCGCGGCCGTGGCGCGATGAAGGCGGCCGCATCGGCCACGATCCTGCTGCTGGCGGGCTGCGCCAGCTTCAGCGGCTTCCAGCCCGCCACGCCCGACGGCTACGACGGCCCGACCGTCAATGTCGCCGACCAGACGCTCCCGGTGAACGCCGGCTTGGCGCAGGTCTTCGAGATGACGCAGGTCGACGGCCGGCGGCTGCTGAGCACCAGCATCGCCACGCTGCAGGCCAACCAGGGCCGCGGCTTCAGCGTGGCGCCCACGGCCTTGAGCAACGAGGTGCCGCCCCACCCTGCGCGCGTGCGGCTGCAGGTGGTCACGCAGTACGCATCGCCCATGCT
The DNA here is from genome assembly GCA_019509985.1 of Burkholderiales bacterium. Taxonomy (GTDB): domain Bacteria; phylum Pseudomonadota; class Gammaproteobacteria; order Burkholderiales; family Burkholderiaceae_C; genus Pelomonas. Next base: position 1,051 of record JAEKLF010000052.1, read on the forward strand.
CGCGGCGACGAATCCGACCTGCCGCGTGGACGGCGACGTGGCCTTTGCGCCCGAGGCCGGCAAGGCCTATCGCGTGGCCGGCCGTATCGCGCCCGAGCAGTGCGCGGTCTGGATCGAGGACCGGGCGACGCAGCAGCCGGTGACGGAGAGGGTCAGCGGCAAGGGCACCGGGCCTTAGGCCTGGAGCCGCCGTGCGGCGGCTCTGAGCAACGCCCGCGAGTAGTGGCGGTGAAAGCCCAGCAGCGCGTTGAAGACCAGACCGAAGCGCGGCTCGGCACCCGGCGCCGGCGGGCGGCGCGGCACCACGGCCGAGCCGAACCACAGCGTCGTGCCGCCGCCCTCGCCCGCCTCGGTCTTGAACCAGGAGCGCGTGGCGCCGCTGTCCTCGTGCATCAACAGCTCGTTGCCGGCGCGCGCCTCGACGGTCCATGCCGCGAAACGCTCGGCCTCGCCTCGGGCCAAGGCCCGCGCCGCCGCGTCGCTGGACGGGCGGCCGAGCAGTTTGAGCAGCAAGCGTTCGACCTTGAAGAGCCGCGTCGTGTAGAAGGCCTCGACGAAGTCCGCCGGGCTGACAGCGCGTGGCAGCTTCATCGTGTAGGCATCGGCAAACGCGCGGCGCTCAGTGGCCAGGCGGCCGAGCAGGCTGTCGGGCGGGACGGGGGTATCGGTGACTTGGGCCATGGCGCGGCCGATTGTGGGGCCGCCCCAAATCCGCGCGGGGTCAGCCGCCCGGCGCCGTCGCCTGCTCCATCCAGCCCAGCCAACGCATCGCCTGCTCACGGCTCTCGCCGCACATGATTTCGCTCGGCTGCAAGGAGCCGCAGACCGCCGGCCGCTCGGGCTGGCCGAAGATCTTGCAGCGGTCTTCCTCGTCCAGCTGCGCGCAACGCACGCCGGCCGGCTTGCCTGCAGGGTGGCCGGGGATGGGCGAGCTGATCGACGGGGCGATGCAGCAAGCGGCGCAGTGGGGACGGCAATCCATGGTGAGTCGGGGTTAGAAATCGAATTGTCGGTGCTCCGGGCACGACTACATTCATGAGGCACTCTCCCCTCACCAGCATGCCAATCCGAACCTGCCTTGTCCTGCCCCTCGCGCTGAGCCTGATGGCCGGCAGCAGCGCCGCGCTGGCCCAGGCCGAGCGCCGGCTGGCGCCGGTCGACCAGGCGGCGTCGATGCCCGATTTCTTCAGCTTCCGCGCCCGCCTGCAGGCCGCCGTGGCCCGGCACGACACCGCCGCTGTGCTGGCGGCGCTCGGCAAGGACGTGGAGCTGTCCTTTGGCGGCGAGCGCGGCGTGGAGGGCTTCAAGGCGATGTGGAAGCCCGAGGCCGCGGGCAGCCTTCTGTGGGACACGCTGGCCACCGCGCTGGCGTTGGGCGGCAGCTTCGACGGGCAGGGCCGCTTCATGGCGCCTTACGTCGCGTCCACCTGGCCGCGCGGCACCGACTTCCACATCGCCGTCGCTGCGGTCGCCCCGGGTGTGCAGGTGCGCGCCGCTGCCAGCGACGCCGCCCCGGTCGTTGCGAGCCTGGACTTCTCGATCCTCGACACGGCCGACCAGGCCGGCGAGGCAGCGGGCTGGACCGCCGTGAAGCTGCCCTCGGGGCAGACGGGCTATGTGCGCAGCCCGCTGGTGCGCAGCCCGCTCGACTACCGCGTCGGGTTCTCCAAGGTCGCCGGACGCTGGCAGATCGACTACTTCATCGCCGGCGACTGATCTCACACGCCGCCCCGGGGCAAGCACGCCATGGGGTGACTTATCCACAGCCAGTTCGTAAAATTCGGGGTTTGCCCCAGCGCTCGCGCGGGCACTGCTCTTTCCAGGACCGAGATGCTCTACCCCAAGGAATTCGATGTCATCGTCGTCGGCGGCGGCCATGCCGGCACGGAGGCAGCGCTGGCTGCCGCCCGCATGGGCGCGCAGACGCTGCTGCTGACCCACAACATCGAGACGCTGGGCCAGATGAGCTGCAACCCCAGCATCGGCGGCATTGGCAAGGGTCATCTCGTCAAGGAAGTCGACGCACTGGGCGGCGCGATGGCGCTGGCCACCGACGAAGGCGGCATCCAGTTCCGCATCCTGAACGGCAGCAAGGGCCCAGCCGTGCGCGCCACCCGCGCGCAGGCCGACCGCATCCTCTACAAAGCCGCCATCCGCCGCATGCTGGAGAACCAGCCCAACCTGCAGCTGTTCCAGCAGGCGGTGGACGACCTGATGGTGGAAGGCGACCGCGTCGTCGGCGCCGTCACGCAGGCCGGCATCCGTTTCCGCGCCCGCGCCGTCGTGCTGACGGCCGGTACTTTCCTCGATGGCCGCATCCATGTGGGCCTGGAGAACTACAGCGCCGGCCGTGCGGGCGACCCGCCGGCGGTGTCACTCTCCGCGCGCTTGAAGGAACTGAAGCTGCCGCAGGGGCGCCTGAAGACCGGCACGCCGCCGCGCATCGACGGCCGCACCATCGACTTCAGCAAGTGCGAAGCGCAGCCCGGCGATCTGGAGCCGGTGCCCGTGTTCAGCTTCATCGGCAACACGGCGATGCACCCGCAGCAGGTGCCCTGCTGGATCACGCACACCAATCTGCGCACGCACGAGATCATCCGCAGCGGCTTCGACCGCAGCCCGATGTTCACCGGCGTCATCGAGGGCGTCGGCCCGCGTTATTGCCCCAGCATCGAGGACAAGGTCAACCGCTTCGCCGACAAGGACTCGCACCAGATCTTCCTGGAACCGGAAGGGCTGACGACGCACGAGTTCTACCCGAACGGCATCTCCACCTCCCTGCCCTTCGACATCCAGCTGGCCGCGGTGCGCAGCATCCCCGGCCTGGAGAACGCCGACATCCTGCGCCCCGGCTACGCCATCGAGTACGACTACTTCGACCCGCGCGGGCTGAAGGCCTCGTTCGAGACCAAGGTCATCCAGGGCTTGTTCTTCGCCGGGCAGATCAACGGCACGACCGGCTACGAGGAGGCTGCGGCCCAGGGCCTGTTCGCTGGACTGAACGCGGCGCTGCAAGTTCGCGGTGACGGCCCGTGGACGCCGGCGCGCGACCAGGCCTACCTGGGCGTGCTGGTGGACGACCTCATCACCAAGGGCGTCACCGAGCCCTACCGCATGTTCACCAGCCGCGCCGAGTTCCGCCTGCAGCTGCGCGAGGACAATGCCGATGCGCGCCTGACGGAAACTGGCCGCCAGCTGGGCCTGGTGAACGACGAGCGCTGGGCCGCCTTCAACCGCAAGCGCGACGCTGTTTCACGTGAAACCGAGAAGCTGAAGAGCACCTGGGTGCATCCCGGCATCCTGCCGGCGGCGGACGCAGAGCGTTTGGTCGGCAAGGCGCTGGAGCGCGAGTACAGCCTGGCGGACCTGCTGCGCCGTCCCGGCGTCGGCTTCGACACGGTTGCCGAGGTGGCTGCGATTGCACGACCCGAGGTGGGTGTTTCACGTGAAACGCTGGTCACCGAGCTTGGACGCGAGCTGGCCGATCTCGTCGCCGAGCAGGTCGAGATCAGTACCAAGTACGCCGGCTACATCAACAAGCAGGTCGACGACGTCGCCCGCGCCGCCCACTTCGAGCACCTGAAGCTGCCCGACGACCTGGACTATGGGCTCGTCCACGCCCTCTCCTTCGAGGCCCGACAGAAGCTGAACAGCCATCGCCCCGAGACGCTGGGCCAGGCCTCGCGCATCTCCGGCATCACGCCGGCCGCGATCTCGCTGCTGCTGGTGCATCTGAAGAAGGGCAAGTTCAAGGGGTTCACGGCAGAGGTGGAAGCGGCATGAAGACAGCACTGGTCATCATCGACACCCAGGTGGGTGCCTTCACGGGTGAGTGGGCGATGCCCGATGGCGATGCGCTCGTTGCCACCTGCCGGCGTGCCGTCGCCCATGCCCGGGCGCAAGGTTGGACGGTGCTCTGGGTGCAACACCACGAACCCGCCGGCGCGATGGACGGCGCTGGGTTTGCCATTGACCCGCGCCTGGAGCCGGCCGACGGCGAAGCACGCATCGTCAAAGTGGAGGCCGATGCCTTCAGCAACGCGGCCCTCGCCCAGTTGCTGTCCGGCCACGACCGCATCCTGCTCGCCGGCCTGCAAAGCGATTGCTGTGTTCAAGCCACGGCGGCGGGCGGAAAGCGTCGCGGGCTGCCGGTGACGCTGGTGGGGGATGCCCATCACACCTGGCCACAAAAGGACCTCAGCGCCATCGAAGTGCGGGACCAAGTCAATCGACAACTTGCCGAGGCCGGCGTTCCTCTGACCACCCTGGCCGAGGTGCTGGCTTGAACCTCGCAGACCGACTGGCCCAGGACGTGGCGTCACTGGGCCTGGATCTCAACGCCCACCAGCAGGAACTGCTGCTGGCCTACCTGGCCTTGCTGCAGAAGTGGAACAGGGTCTACAACCTGACTGCGGTGCGTGACCCGGCGCAGATGTTGAGTCATCACCTGGTGGATAGCCTTTCCGTCATCGCGCCGCTGCAGCGCCACGGTGCACCGACCCGGTTGATGGATGTTGGCGCCGGCGGCGGCCTGCCGGGCGTCGTCATGGCCATCTGCTTCCCCGGCACCGACGTCAGCTGCGTGGACGCCGTTGCCAAAAAGGCGACCTTCATCCAGCAAGTCGCGGCCGAGCTGAAGCTGCCCAACCTGCACGGCGTGCACAGCCGCGTCGAAGCGCTGAAAACCCAGCCGTTTGGCGTCATCACCTCCCGTGCCTTTGCCTCGCTGGTCGACTTCACCACCCTCACCCGCCAGCACCTGGCCGGGGGCGCCGTCTGGATGGCCATGAAGGGCCAGCACCCGGCCGACGAGATCGCCGCGCTGCCGGCCGACGTGGACGTGTTTCACGTGGAACAACTGGCCGTCCCGGGCCTGGACGCCCAGCGCTGCATCGTCTGGATGCGGCCTCGTTGAGCCCTCGGCGCGGGTCACGCCTGAGTCTTACAGCCGCCCCGCGCCGGTACGATGCCGGCTGACCGAGAACTCGAATCCATGGCCAAGATTTTCTGCATCGCCAACCAGAAGGGCGGCGTCGGCAAGACCACCACCACCGTCAACCTCGCCGCCGGCCTCGCGCAGATCGGCCAGCGCGTGCTGGTCGTCGACCTGGACCCGCAGGGGAACGCGACCATGGGTTCCGGCATCGACAAGCGCAAGCTGGAGCTGACCGTCTACGACGTGCTGCTGGAGTCTGCCTCCATCGCCGAGTCGCGCGTGAAGGCCGACAAGGCGGGCTACGACGTGCTGGGCGCCAACCGCGAGCTGGCCGGCGCCGAGGTGGACCTGGTGGCACTGGAACGCCGCGAAAAGCGCATCAAGACGGCCATCGCCGAGGTCTCGGCCGACTACGACTTCATCCTGATCGACTGCCCGCCGTCGCTGTCCATGCTGACGCTGAACGGGCTGTGCAGCGCCCACGGCGTCATCGTGCCCATGCAGTGCGAGTACTTCGCCCTCGAAGGCCTGACCGACCTGGTCAACACCATCAAGCAGATCCACGCCAACCTGAACCCCGACCTGGAGATCATCGGCCTGCTGCGCGTCATGTTCGACCCGCGCATCACGCTGCAGCAGCAGGTCAGCGACCAGCTCAAGGCTCACTTCGGCAACAAGGTCTTCGACACCGTCATCCCGCGCAACGTGCGGCTGGCCGAAGCGCCGAGCTACGGCCTGCCCGGCGTGGTGTTCGACCCCAGCTCCAAAGGTGCGCAGGCGTTTGTCGAGTTCGCCAAGGAGATGGTGAGGCGAATTGAGACGATGCGGTGAACACCGGCTGATGCGTTGGACGCGGGTGTTCGGCTGGGCCACGCTGGCCATCGTCACGGTGATAGCCGGTTGCACGCTGCTGCTGAATCGGCTGCTGCCCGACGATCTTTGCGCGACCGAGATATTCGCCAAAGTGCGGTCGCCCAGCGGCAAGCTCACGGCCATCGTCTATGAAATCGACTGCGGTGCGACGACCAGTTTTTCGCGTCAAGTGGTGATCGTTCCAACACCGGAAGGGCGAATCGATCCCCAAGCCTTGCCCCGCGGCTTCTTCGCCATTTCCCTCGGCTCGACCGTCGACACCAGTCCGCCCATGCGCGCCAGCCTCGTCGATCTCAGCTGGTTGTCCGACGATCGCCTGGGCATCGCTTACCCTGCCGGCTCCCGCCTGATCCGATCCGCTGCCCGCAGCGGCGGCGTCGACATGACCTACCGAACCTATCTCAACGCCGCCCACCGCGCGCCACCATGAGTTTGGCTGCCCTGCGCCCCATGACCCCAGCGGACGCCGACGCCGTTGCCGCCCTGCACGCCACCAGCTGGCGCAGCGCCTACCGCGGCATCGTGCCCGACGGCTTCCTCGACCATGACGTCTTCGCCGACCGCCAAGCCGTCTGGCGCGAGCGCCTGCAAACGTCGCCGGTGGCCTCTGCCTTCGGCATCGTGGCCGAAGACGCCGCCGGCCAGCTGGTCGGCTTCGCCTACGTGCTGCCCGGCCATGACCCCGTCTGCGGCACGCTGGTCGACAACCTGCACGTGCACCCCGAGCTGAAGGGCGGCGGCATCGGCCGGCGGCTGCTACAGGCCGTCGTCCGCGAGCTGGGGCCGGCGCACACCCAGCCTCTGCACCTGTGGGTGCTGGACCAGAACGAACCCGCCAAGCGCTTCTACGCCCGCATGGGTGCCGAGTTCATCGACCCCGGCATGACGCCGCCTTTCGGTGGCGTCTGCCTGCCGGAATGGCGCTGCATCTGGCGCGATCCATCTGCCCTGCTCTCCGATGCTTGATGACCTCGCCCTGCGCGCCGAACTCGCCGGCCTCGACGCCAGCGCCCCGCCCCAGCAGGCCGACATCGACGGCTGGCTGATCCGCCTGTCGCCGGGCAAGGCCAAGCGTTCGCGCTGCATCAATGCGCTGCGCGAAGGCACGCTGCCACTGGACGATCTGCTCGCCCGCTGCCAGCAGGCCTACGACGCCGCCGGCCTGCCGCTGGCCATCCGCGTGACGCCCTGGAGCCAGCCGGCCGACCTGGATGCCCACCTCGCCGCCAAGGGTTGGGGCGTGTTCGATGCCGCAGACGTGATGGTGCTGGACACCCTCACCCCGGAGCCCGCGCCCGTCGCCCTGCAGACTCTCGCCGCCGCCGCCTATGCCGCCACCATCGGCGCATTGCGTGGCTCATCGCCAACTGCTATTGCCGCCCAGGCCGAACGCATCGCTAACGCCCCGGTCACCTACCAGGGCTTTGCGCTGAGCGACACCGACGGCAAGCTGCTCGCCTGCGGCCAGATGGTCGTCGACGGCGACATCGTCGGTCTCTACGACATCGCCTCGGCCGTCGAGCGTCAGGGCCATGGCGAGCGCCTGTGCCGCGCGCTGCTGGCCCTCGCTCACGCCCAGGGCGCGCGCCAGGCCTATCTGCAGGTGGGCAGCGACAACGAGCCCGCCAAGCGTCTGTACACGCGCATGGGCTTTGTCTTCGCCTACCGCTACCACTACCGCAGCCCTGAGCGCGAGCTGACCTGAGGCGCGCCGCCCGCCCTCGAGGGCGTCAGGTTTCGTAACCAATTTCAGGGGCGCCGAAGCGCCTCCCTCCCACGTTTGCAGGTCGGCCTCGTGGCGGGTCGGTGCGTTGGCTGCGTCAACATCGCGCCAGCCAAACCTCACGCCGCTCATGACGCCCTATCGCGCCGCCCTCGCCCTCCTCACCTTTCTCGCCCTCGCCACGGCCGCTCACGCCGACGCCCCCAAGGCCGACGTTGCCAAGAGCGCCGATCACCCGGTCCTCAAGCGCTTCGCCGGCAGCATGCTGGTGGGCTATGCGCAGCAGGACTGGGAACAGCGCAGCTTCCCCGATGCCAGCGGCGTGTCCAAGAGCGAGGACCAGTTCGCCCACCCGATCAACCTCGAAGGCAAGGTCACGCGGCTCTTCTACCTGGCGCCGCCGGGCAAAAGCCCGCTGGAGGTTTTCCGCAACTACCAGCAGGCGCTGACCGCCGCCGGCTTCAAGACGACCTGGCAGTGCGAGAGCGAGGCCCAGGGCTGCACCAAGGCCCACTTCGCACTGGACAAGTACGAGCGCATGAAGGGCATGCGCTGGGCTGAGGGCGACCTGCCCGCCATGGACGGCGACCACCAGGGCGCCGCCTGGCCCCTGGCCGCCGCCATCACCCATGACCAAGGCCGCATGCTGGTGGGCACGCTGGCCAGCGGCGGCCGCTCGCTGAACCTGCTGCTGTTCACGTCCATGGCCGAGAACGAGTACACCCACCGCGCCGCCACCTACGTCGAGATCGTCGAGCCCAAGGCCATGCCCACCGGCCAGGTCACCGTCGACGCCAAGGCCATTGGCCAGGGCCTGCAGGCCGAGGGCAAGGTGGCGCTCTACGGCCTGTTCTTCGACACCGGCAAGACCGACATCAAGCCCGAGAGCGCCGCGCAGCTGGACCAGATGGCCACCGTGCTCAAGGCCCAGCCGGCACTCAAGGTGCTCATCGTGGGCCACACCGACAACGTCGGTGCCATCGACGCCAACCTCGCACTCAGCCAGGGCCGCGCCCAGGCCGTGGTGGCGGCGCTGACCCAACGCGGCATCGCCGCCACCCGACTGCAAGCGCGCGGCGTTGCCAACTTCGCGCCGGTCGGCCCCAACACCAGCGACGACGGCCGCGCCAAGAACCGCCGCGTCGAGATGGTCCTGCAATAACCCTTGCTTCCCAGCCCCCCATGATGAAGATGCGCACCCTGACCCTCCCCATCCTGCTCGCACTGAGCCTGGCCGTCACCGCCGCCCGCGCCGCCGAGGACTCGCCCACGGCCGACGTGAAGGGCAGCGCCGACCACCCCGTCATCAGCCGCTTCACCGGCAGCCTGCTGGTGGGCTATGGCCAGCAGGACTGGGCCACGACCGAGCTGCCCGGCGCCGCCGGCATGTCCAAGACTGAGCGCCACAAGTTCGCCGACCCGGTGCGGGCCGAGGGCAAGCTGACGCGCCTGTACTACCTCGGCCCGCTGGGCAAGACGCCGCTGGAGATCTTCCGCAACCAGCAGCAGGCGCTGATGGCCGCCGGCTTCAAGCCGCGCTTCACCTGCGAGCTCAAGCCCTGTGCCGACGCCTACTTCGCGCTGGACACCAGCGAGCGCGGCAAGACCATGAACTGGGCCAAGGGCGCCCTCGTCGGCGTCAAGGGCAACAACTTCAAGGGCGCGCGCTGGGGCCTGCCCATGGCCCTGGGCACCGACGAGGCCCGCATCACGGCCGGCACGCTGACCCGTGGCGGCAGCACGCTGCAGATCATGGTCTTCACGGCCGAGGCCGAGAACGAATACACCGACCGCGCCGCCAGCTATATCGAGATCGTCGAGCCCAAGGCCATGCCCACCGGCCAGGTCACCGTCGACGCCAAGGCCATCGGCCAGGGCCTGCAGGCCGAAGGCAAGATCACCCTTTACGGCCTGCTCTTCGACACCGGCAAGACCGACATCAAGCCCGATAGCAACGCCCAGCTCGACCAGATGGTGGCCGTCCTCAAGGCGCAGCCGGCGGTCAAGGTCTTCATCGTCGGCCACACCGACAACGCCGGCAGCCTGGACGCCAACGTCAAGCTCAGCCAGGGCCGCGCCCAGGCCGTGGTGGCGGCGCTGACACAGCGTGGCATCGCCGCCAACCGGCTGGCCGCGCACGGCAACGCCAACTATTCGCCGGTCGCCTCCAACGCCAGCGAGGACGGCCGCGCCAAGAACCGCCGCGTCGAGATGGTCCTGCAATAACCCAACCACCGAGCTGACCGCATGAAGACCTCACGCCTCGTCGCGGCCGTCCTGGCCGTGGCACTGCACGCCGCCGCCTCGGCGGCCGACACGCCTGCCGCCGACGTGCCTGGCGCCAGCGACCACCCGCTCATCAGGCGCTTCGCCGGCTCATGGCTGGCCGGCCAGCACGTGTCCAACTGGGACGCCGCCGTGCTGCCCGGCAGCACCGAGCTGTCCAAGGCCGACTCGCGCCAGTTCAAGGAGCCGCTCAACCTCGAAGGCAAGGTCACGCAGACGCTCTACATCGCGCCGCGCGGCAAGGCGGCGCTGGAGGTGTGGCGCAACTACGAGCAGGCTCTCAACGCCGCCGGCTTCAAGAAGCGCTTCTCGTGCGAGCGCAACTGCGCCGACCTCTACTTCGCCTGGTGGAAGAGCAGCGAGCCCACCAAGGGCTTCAACTGGGCCAAGGGCGACATCACGACGCTCACCGGCAGCCGCTACAGCCTGACCTCGGCCCTGTCCGTCGAGGACGGCCGCATGCTCGTCGGCACACTGGGCAAGCCTGGCCAGGAAGCCACGGTGCTGCTCTACAACTCGCTGGCCGCCAACGCGTCCACGGGCCTGGTCACCACCTATGTCGAAGTCGTCGAACCCAAGGCCATGGAGACCGGCCAGGTCACGGTCGACCCGGCCGCGCTGCAGGCCGGCCTGGCCGCGGAAGGCCGCGTCACGCTGACGGGCCTGTTCTTCGACACCGGCAAGACCGAGCTCAAGCCCGAGTCCAAGGCCCAGCTCGACGCGATGGCCGAGCTGCTAAAGAGCCAGCCGGCGCTGAAGGCGTGGATCGTGGGGCACACCGACAACGTCGGCGGCTTCGAGGCCAACGAGAAGCTCAGCCTCGCCCGCGCCCAGGCGGTCGTCGCGGCGCTGACGGCCGCGCCGTACAAGGTCGACGCCAAGCGCCTCGCGCCCAAGGGCCTGGCCAGCCTTGCGCCCGTGGCGGGCAACGGCGACGACGCCGGGCGGGCGCGGAACCGGCGCGTGGAGCTGGTGGCGCAGTAGCCCGGCGGCGCCGGGCCCTGCCTCACGGCTCGATGCCGAACACCGCGTTCGGCGCCTCGCCAAACACCTCCGGCGCGTACATCGCCTCCACGTGGGTGGGGGACAAGGTGAACTGGCCAGGGTTGTTGAGGCGGATCGTGTATTCGAGGCTGAAGTCGCCGCGCGGCACGTGGCGGTAGAAGGACTTGAACGACGTGAAGTCACGGGCCTGGTACAGCGGCCAGGCGTGGCCCGTGCGTTGGGGCCGACGGCCCCGGCGATGGGCAGGACACCGCTATCCCAGGTAGAGTCCGCCCGCCCTCCTTGATTTTTAAAGCGCTTCCGCGCCCAGCGGACAAGCGCCTGCACGCCATGAAAACAATGTCCGCTTCCCTGGTCGCCACGGCTGTGACGATGGCGCTCTGCGCCGTGGCCCCGACGGGGCACGCTGCCAACGCCGCGACCACCGCTGCCAACACCTCGGCCCAGCCCTGGACGGACAAGGCCAAGACCTCCGCACAGCGCACCGAGCTGCTGCTCAAGGCCATGACGCTGGACGAGAAGCTGCTGCTGGTGTTCGGCTACGCCTCGGGCGACCAGCTGGCGCAGGTGGACAGCGCCGTGATCCCCGGCGTCAACACCAAGGAGGTCATCGCCACGGTCATTCCCGGCTCCGCCGGCTACATCCCCGGCATTCCACGCCTCGGCATCCCGGCGCAGCACCAGGCCGACGCCTCCATCGGCGTGCGCAACCCCAATCTCGAGCGCACCTCCCTGCCGTCGTCGCTGGCCACGGCCGCCAGCTGGGACCCGCGCGTGGCCGAGGCCGGCGGCAGGATGATCGGCCTGGAAGCGCGCCTGTCGGGCTTCAACGTCATGCTCGCCGGCGGCGTCAACCTCGCGCGCGAGCCGCAGAACGGCCGCAACTTCGAATACACCGGCGAAGACCCGCTGCTCGCCGCCGAGATGAGTGCCGGTCTGATCCGCGGCGTGCAGTCCAACCACATCGTCTCGACGATCAAGCACTACCTGATCAACGCGCAGGAGACCGGCCGCAACATCGTCAGCGCTCAGGTCTCGGTGCCCGCGCTGCGGATGAGCGATGCACTGGCCTTCGAGCTGGCTATCGAGAAGTCCAGCCCCGGCTCCGTGATGTGCTCCTACAACCGCGTCAACGACGTCTACGCCTGCGAAAACGCCTGGCTGCTGAACAGCACGCTGAAGGGCGACTGGGGCTACAAGGGCTATGTGATGTCCGACTGGGGCGCCGTGCACTCGACGGTGCTCGCCGCGACGGCCGGGCTCGACCAGCAGTCCGGCTTTCCGTTCGACAAGGCCCCGTACTTTGCCAAGCCACTGAAGGAGGCCGTCGAGGACGGCTCGGTGCCGCAATCCCGCGTCGACGACATGGCGCGACGCATCCTCTGGGCCCTGTTCGACAAGGGCGTGATGGACCACCCCGTCAAGGCCCGCCCCATCGACTTCGCGGCCCATGCCAAGGTCTCGCAGGCCGCCGCCGAGCAGTCCCTCGTGCTGCTGAAGAACGAGACCAGCGTGCTGCCCCTGTCCGCGCCCAAGCGCGTCGCCCTCATCGGCTCGTATGCCGACAAGGCCGTGCTCGCCGGCGGCGGCTCGGCGTCGGTCACGCCCATCGGCGGCAATGCGGTGCCCGGCCTCGGCCCGGGCGGCTGGCTGACCCAGGTATGGCAGCCCTCGTCGCCAATGAAGGCTTTGCAGCAACGCATGCCATCGACGCAGTTCAGCTTCGACGCGGGCACTGACGCGGGGTCGGCAGCCAAGGCTGCGGCGGCAGCGGACGTCGCCATCGTCTTCGTCCACCAATGGACGGCCGAGTCGCTGGACGCGTCGCTGACGCTGGAAGGCAACCAGAATGACATCGTCAGCGCGGCCGCCAAGGCCAACCCGAACACGGTCGTCGTCGTCGAGAGCGGCGGCGCGATCCTGATGCCCTGGCAGCCGGACGTGAAGGCGATCCTCGCGGCCTTCTACCCGGGCGCCGCCGGCGGCGAAGCCATCGCCCGCATCCTCACCGGCGAGGTCAACCCGTCTGGTCGCCTGCCCATCACCTTCCCTGCCAGCACGGACCAACTGGTGCGCCGGCAGATCGGCGGCAAGTCCGACGGCCCGCCGTTCACGGTGCGCTACACCGAAGGCGCCGCGGTGGGCTACAAGTGGTTCGACCTGCACGGCCACAAGCCGCTGTACGCCTTCGGCCACGGCCTGTCGTACACGAGCTTCGAGCTGGGTGGACTCCAGTCAGAACTGCCCTCCAAGGCCAAGCCGCAGCTGACGGTCAAGTTCTCGACCCGGAATGCCGGCAGCCGCGACGGCGAGTCCGTGGGCCAGGTCTACATCCGCGCGCCGCAGAGCGCCCGCTGGGAAGCGCCACGGCGCCTGGTCGGCTTCGACAAGCTGAAGCTGAAGCCGGGTCAGACCGGCACGAGCGCGGTCCAGATCGACCCGCGCCTGCTGGCCAGCTTCGACGAGACGACCGGCGAGTGGGTGATCGCGCCCGGCACGTATGAAGTGCAGCTCGGCGCGGGCTCCGATGACATCCGGGCCACGGCGCAGCTGTCGCTGACGGGCCGCCGGTTCACATCCGCGCAGCTGCGGCGCTGAGCCCGTCGGTCAGGCCTCGGGCGCGTGGCAGACCGCCTCGATGTTGTGCCCGTCCGGCCCGATGACGAAGGCGGCGTAGTAGTCCGCGTGGTACTTCGGGCGCAGGCCCGGCGCGCCATGGTCCTTGCCACCGGCCGCCAGCGCGGCGCGATAGAACGCATCGACCTGCTGGCGCGTGCGGGCCACGAACGCCAGATGCAGGTGGGCCGGCTTCTCGTCGGTCTGGAACAGGCACAGCGAAACCTTGCCCTTGGGTAGGCTGAGCTCGACGCCGTAGGAGGGCGCGCCCTCCGAGACCACCACCACGCCGAGCGGTCCGAGCGCCGTCAGGAAGAACGCCTTGCTCGCGGCGTAGTCGCTGACCCCGAATTTGACGTGGTCAAACATGGGCGACTCCTCCCGTCGAGCGATCAGGCCGATCGCCGCGTATCGCGCAGGCCATATTGGGTGATGTGGGCAATGGGAACCCCGACGTAGAAGATGTGCGACAGCAGTCCGCTGACGATGCTCCATCCCACCGGCAACTTCCAGCCGGCAACGCCAGACAGCGGCACGACGACGTAGACCATCGCCACCCAGGTCAACACGCCGTAGACAGTGCCCCAAAGCCAGGGGTGGGTGACCAGCGAGCGCAGCCTGAGCGCTGCCAACAGGAAGATCGCGGCCATTGCCGTCGTGAGGGCGAAGTGGCACAGCAACCCGAGCGCCACCATCGCCATGCCGCCCTGCAGGGCGGCCGCACCGAGCACTCCGCTGGCGATGTATTTCAAGATGCCCTCCACCGTGGCGCCTTGCGACACATAGCTCGCAAACGCGGCCAGGATATCCAGCGTGCCGGATACCAACCCAGCCACAACGATGGTCAAGACACGGCGCATAGGAACTCTCAGCGTTCGGACGAGGGGCGAAGAATCTCAGAAAGTCGCCCGGGCCGCCACACCAGGGATGATCGCAAGCCAATCCGACACCGAGCGGCCGCAGCAACCGGGCGAAGAACGCCTTGCTCGTGAGTACCCGTGGCTGGCGGTGAGTACTGCCCTCGTCAATCAACGGGAATCAGTGCAGCGATGTGCCGCCGCGGCGACGAGCGCCGGGCCTCGAACCCAGCCGACCTCACCGCAGCCGCCCGTCCAACCAATTCAGCACGCGCAGATCCTGAAAGTAATTCGTGTGATGCGTCTGCGCACTCACACCCAAATCCTCCCACTGCGGCGCGGCCAGCGTCAGGTCGCCCAGGCGGTTCATCGCCGCGCTGTCGACGACGAGGTCGTTGGGCTGGTTGAAGATCAGGTCGGCGCCGTGGTACATCGCCTGGCCCTTCAGGTGGGTCACGCGCTTCCACAGTTTCCACAGCGGCTCGTTGACCTCTGATGGCATGAAGCTGCCGCCGATGGCGCGCACGTCGGCGCCCACGGGCAGCGGGTAGAGCTGGGCCAGCTCCAGGTTGTTGTCGACGCGGCCCATCGCCAGCAGCCCGGGCACCAGGCCCACGGCGGCGTCGGCCAGTGGCGTGCGCGCGCCCAGCGCCAGCACCTTGCCCAGCACGCAGGCCAGGCCGCTGACACCCAGGGCCAGCGGCTGCAGGCCCGGCGGCGCGATCTTGCCGGCCTGGGATGCCGTCTCGGCGACCGCGTCGGCAAAGCTGGCCAGCGTGTCCAGCGCCTGGCGCAGCTTGTCGGGCGCGGCCAGCGACGTGCCGGCCAGCGGCGCGCCGACGAGCAGGGCCTGGCGAGCGCGCAACTCCGGCGCCAGGCGCAGCAGCCAGGAGATGACGAGGCCGCCACGGCTGTGGCCGACGAAGTCCAGCTCGGCTGCACAGGTGGCCAGCGCGTCACGCAGCGCGAGCGCGTTCAGCCAGGGTGCGACGCTGAGCGTCGGGTGGTCGAAGGCCAGCACGGCGGCATAGACGCCGGTCGCGTCGTTCAGGCGCGCGAACAAGGCCTCGCCATCGGCCGTCGCGGCGAACTCCTTGGCGTACATCGCGCTGGCGCTGAAGGTGCCGTGCACGAGCACCAGCACGCGGCCCTTCAGCCCCGCCAGGAAGCCCGCCGGCAGCGGCACCCAGGCCCCGCCGTCCCAGCGACGCAGGCCTTCGGCCGGCACGCCCAGCTCGCCGAGTACAGGGTTCAGGTGGCGGTCCAACTTGACCAGGCCGGCGGTGACGGCGTTCTCGCCCAGCTCCGGGAAGGCGATGCGCTGCACGGTCTCGCGCGAGTCGGCGCTGAAGGCGCGCCAGCTGCGCCGGCCCTGCACGCCCAGCTGGCGCACCGGCGGCTCGTAGATCCAGCGCAGCAGGCCATCGTCGCGCAGCAGGCGCACGGCGGCACGGCCGTCGCCGGCACGCGCGTCGAAGCCGCGGCGGCGGCGTTGCTGGATGGGTGCGCGCGCCGCCTCGCCGCCGGGTGCGGCGACATCGAGCTGCGCGCCGACCTCGGCCCACAGGGCCTGGCTGGCGATGCTGCTCATGGCAGCTCCCTCACGTCCCTGAGCAAAGGCAAGGGCGTGATCTGGCGCTGCCGCGCCGTGATGATGTCCAGCATGGAGTCGTAGTCGCTGCGGTCGCTCAGCGCCTCCACGCCAGCCTCGATGGCTTCGACAAAGCCGCAGTGCTCGGTCAGCCGCACGGTCTCGATGGGCACCAGCTTGCGGTCCAGGATGAGGCCGCGCACCTCGTTCCAGCTGGCGCGGCCGGCATGCCAGGGCACGGCCTGCGCGTTGGCGGCCGAGCTGCCGCTGGCATCGGCCTGCACGGCGCCGCTGTAGTTGCCGGTCATCTGCATGTACTCCTCGCGGAAGGACGGGTGGCGCCACCAGCCCGGCAGCGCATGGCCTTCGAGCAGGAAGACGACCGGGTAGATGTCCACCAGCTCCAGGCAGGCCGCGAACAGCAGCGCCAGGTCGATGCAGGTGCCGGCGCGCTCGGCCTCCACGGCCGACGGCATGCGCAGGCGCTGCGAGTCCAGCTGGCGGCTGTAGCTGGGCGGCGGGTTGAGGTAGCTCAAGCGCCAGTCGTGCAGCAGCGTCGCCCAGATGGCCTCGACCTGCCGGTCCACGCCGCGCAGCAGCTCCTCGTCGATGCGGCCGTCGGCCGCCACGGCGCTGTCGGGCACGCATTGGTAGCCCTCGAAGCCGGCGGTCGGGTCGTCGCGCAGCACTCGGTTGTAGCGCTGCGACTGCGACAGCGCGCGCACCACGGCCGGGTCGCGCGGCAGCACGAAGGAGGGCAGCCACTGGCCGTCGCGGCGGTTGTCGCGCCACTGGTCCACCGGCAGCAGGCGCAGCCGGTGGCTGTCGTGGTACAGCACCTTGTCGCCCTGGCGCACACTCACCTGCAGGCTGGTGTTGATGGCCTCGTGCACGCCGCGGGCGACGTCGGCCGTCAGCGGCACGTGGATGTCCTTGGTCAGGTTCTCGCGCTCGTATTGCATGACGACGCGGCGCTCGTAGCGCGCCTCCTCGTCGCCCATGTGCACGGCCACCTCCACGTCCACGGCTTGCGCGCGCGCCGGCGCGTCGCAGCTCAGCACGAAGCGCTTGAACAGGGGCTGGGCGTTGTGCAGCACCGCGTAGTTCAGCTCGGGGAAGGGTTCGATCTCGCAGCGCACCTCGGCCGAGGCCGGCGCCGGTCCGGCCACGTCGGCCGCGGCCAGCGCGTGGCCCCGGACCTCGTGCGCCCGGCGCGTGGCCGGGTCGACGAAGGCCGGCGCGCCCAGCCACAGCGTCACGCCCGTCGCATCCACCGACTCCGGCAGCGCCCGCACTTCCTCCCAGACGCTGCTGAACGCGGTCGGCAAGTCGAAGCCGCTGGCGAACAGATGGCGCAGCAGCTGCGTCAGCGCGTACTCGGCCAGCGAGTCCTCGAACGCATCCTGGAAGCCCAGCGCCGCCAGCGACGCGCCCTCGGCGATCAGCATGGGCGCCAGGCGCGCGGCGCTGTTCCAAACGTTCAGCGTCGTCAGATAGGCCGGTGCATCGCCGACGGCAGCGGCCAGTGCCTGGGCCAGCGCCTGCGCGTGCACCAGGCGCGGGTAGCCCTGCGCGCCGCGCAGCAGCAGGCCGTCCAGCACGCGGCGCGAATCGGCCAGCAGGTCGTCGACGAGCTGCATGCGGCGGCTCGCGCCCGCCTCGTCGGAGTCCGGCGCCTCGACCAGCGCCGTCTTGCCGACGACCATGCCCAGCTCGCGCAGGCCCTGGTGGCTGTCCATGCCGGCAAAGTGCAGCAGATGCGGCGGCCGCGCGGCCAGCTCGGCGGTCAGTTCCTCCAGGCTGGGATAGTTCAGCACGCGCGGCGCGGGCACATCGGGCGGCAGCGCCGCGCTCAGGTTCTTCAGCTCGGCATCGACCGTCCAGCGCTCGCGCAGCTCGGTCGGCAGCGCGTTGACGAAGAGCACGCGGAAGTCCTTCCACGCGGGGAAGACCACGGCGTCGCGCCGCAAGGGCTGCCACCGGCCCTCGACCTCGTGCTGCACCTGCAGCTCGCGGATGATGGTCAGCGCGCCGGGCCGCTCGGCGGCGCTGCGGCGCTGCTCGCGCGTGGCCGCGGCCAGCACGTATTCCCAAGGGAAGATGCGCCCCTCCCAGCACAGCGCCTCGTGCTGGTAGGGCACCCGCACGACCAGCGTCGACGCCTTGCCCAGCGCCTGGACCTGCGCCGCGTTCAGGCCCAGGATTGCCAGCGTCTCCCGGGCGTCGGCCTGGTGCTGCTCGCGCACCTTGGCGTCGCGCACCCAGCGCTGGCGGGAGCGCAGCACATAGGTCCAGCGCAGCGCCTGCTGGGCCATGCTCTGGCGCGAGCGCAGGTCCACGCTGGCCAGCGGCACGCCCAGCGCGTTGCCGGGAGTGGCAATGTGCACGGCTTCGAGCAACTGCTCGTGCTCGGGCGGCGGTCGGGTCTTGCCCACGAGGCGGTCCTCCTTAAGACGGCCCGCAGTATCGCGACGCTACGCTCGCGCGCAATGCCCCGGTTTAGGCTTCAGACCAGCCCGAGACTTTCCTCAATGCCCAGGTGCACGTTCATCGACTGCACGGCCGCGCCGCTGGCGCCCTTGCCGAGGTTGTCCAGGCGGCTCAGCAGCAGCACCTGGGTGTCCGACGCGAACACGAACAGGTCGACGCGGTTGGTGTCGTTGCAGGCCTGCACGTCGAAGAAGCCGGTCTCCAGCGTTGGCGCGTCGCGCAGCGGCTTCACGCTGATGAAGCGCTCGCCCTCGTAATGCGCGGCCAGCGCGGCCTGGATCTGCTCGGGCGTCGTGCCGGGCTTGAACTGGCTCAGCTGCAGCGGCACGCTGACGGCCAGGCCCTTGTAGAAGCTGCTGACCACCGGCATGAAAACCGGCGGGTTCGCCAGGCCGGTGTGGACCATCATCTCCGGCAGGTGCTTGTGCTTCAGGCCCAGGCCATAGGGACGCGGCGCCTTCAGGTGCTCGGGCAGCGGCTGCTGCTCGTACTCGGCGATCATGGACTTGCCGCCACCGGAGTAGCCGGTGATGGACGTGGCGCTGACCGCCGCGTCGGCCGGCAGCAGGCCGGCGTCCACCAGCGGCCGCACGGCCAGGATGAAGGCGCTGGCGTGGCAGCCCGGGTTGGCGATGCGCTTGCTGGCCTGGATGGCGCCGCGCTGGCCGCGGGCCAGCTCCGGCAGGCCGAAGGCCCAGCCCGGCGCCGTGCGGTGGGCGGTGCTGGCGTCGATCAGGCAGGTGTGGGTGTTGTTGACCATGAAGGCCGCCTCGCGCGAGGCCACATCCGGCAGGCACAGGAAGGCCACGTCCGCGGCGTTCAGCAGCCGCGAGCGCTCGGCCGGGTCCTTGCGCTTGTCGGCGTCGATCTTCAGCACCTCGATGTCGGTCCGCGCCGCGAGGTATTCGTGAATGCGCAGGCCCGTCGTGCCTTCCTGGCCGTCAACAAACACGCGATAGGTCATGCCAAGCTCCAGCAAAATTCAGCGGCAAAGGATAAGGGAAAACGATGAAAAGCAAGCGCGTACTGCTTCTCCCCGGCTGGCAGAACTCCGGCCCCGGCCATTGGCAAACCCGCTGGGAGGCGCTCTACGGCGACCAGCGCGTCGAGCAGCACGACTGGGACTGGCCCAAGCGCGGCGACTGGATGGCGCGGCTGGACGAGGTGCTGCTGGAAAGCGACGTGCCGGCCCTGCTGGCCGCGCATTCGCTGGGCTGCCAGCTCGTCGCGGCCTGGGCCGAGCATTCGCGGCACACCGCTCGCGTGGCCGGTGCGCTGCTGGTTGCACCGCCCGACACCGAGCGCGAAGACATGCCGCCGCAGCTGCACAACTGGCGGCCCATCCGCCGCGCGCGCCTGCCCTTCCCGAGCATCGTCGTCATCAGCAGCGACGACCCCTACGGTGCGCCCGAGCGCAGCACGCAGATGGCCGCGGACTGGGGCGCCAGTGTCGTCATCGCCGGACCGCGTGGCCATCTGAATGCGGAGTCCGGCCTCGGCGACTGGCCGGAAGGCCGCGAACTGCTGGGAGGCCTCGCCAAGGCCTGAAGGACAATCCGCGCCCATGGCAACGAAGAAACCCAAAGGCCTCGGCCTCGGCCTGGAAGCCCTGCTCGGCCCCAAGGTCAGCGACACGCCCGCTCCCGAGCGCGACGGCCTGCCATCCACGCTGAAGCTGGAACAGCTGCAGGCCGGCAAATACCAGCCACGCACGCGCATGGACGAGGGCTCGCTGTACGAGCTGGCCGAGAGCATCAAGGCCCAGGGCATCATGCAGCCCATCCTCGTGCGGCCCATCACGCCGAACGGCGGCGTGACCTACGAGATCATTGCCGGCGAGCGGCGCTTCCGTGCCGCAAGACTTGCCGGCCTGCGCGAGGTGCCGGTGCTGGTGAAGGCCGTGCCCGACGAGTCGGCCGCGGCGATGGCGCTGATCGAGAACATCCAGCGCGAGGACCTGAACCCGCTCGAAGAAGCGCAGGGCCTGAAACGACTCACCGACGAGTTCGGCCTGACGCACGAGCAGGCGGCTCAGGCCGTGGGCCGCTCACGCAGCGCGGCGAGCAATCTGCTGCGGCTGTTGAACCTTTCCGCGCCAGTGCAGAACATGCTGATGGCCGGCGACCTGGACATGGGCCATGCCCGCGCGCTGCTGCCGCTGGACGGCGCCACGCAGATCACCACGGCCAGCGAGATCGCGGCCAAGAAGCTCAGCGTGCGCGAGGCCGAGAAGCTGGTCGCCAAGCACCAGGGCGCTGCCCGCCAGGCGCCGCTCTTGCGCGTGAAGAGCGACAAGAGCCGCGACGTGCTGCGCCTGGAGGAGGAGCTGGCCGACGCCCTGGGCGCAACCGTCGAGGTGCGCGTGAAAAAACGCAGCAAGCGCGGCGGCCAGAGCGGCGAGCTGGCCATCCACTTCGACTCGCTGGACGCGCTGTCGGGCATCCTCGACAAGCTGCGCGCGGGCTGAACCCGCGATGCCGCCGCGCAATGCGGCGGCGTCTGACATCGCGCCGCGGCCAGGCGTCCAACACTAGGGCCAGCGGCAATGCGGCCGCCGCGTCTCATGCCCGCCTTGCCGCGTTCGTGACGCTTGTTGGACTGGCAACAGTTCTTCACCGGCAGCCTGTCGGCGGCCCGCCACAAGGCCCCCGTGTTCGTGTGGTTTGCCCGAAAAGTGCCAGGTCTTGCCCGAATGGCCGGCGTATGCTGGCTCGACACCCTGTCAACGAAAAACAAAGCTCGCGGGTTGGTGGTCATGTTGATGGGTGGATAGCGGCTTATTCTTGAGATTGACGAGGCGTCGGTGCCGCCAAGCTGCCGACATGCCGAGTGGAGAGTTCTGATGACGCCTTGCAGTTGAGGCGCGATCAGAACCCCCCAGTCCCCTCGGGCACGGATCGTGCTCGCGGCCCTGTGGAGTTCAAACCGCAGGAGGTGGGCATGGACGTCATCAGCCATTTTTCGAAGCGCTACGAGCGCAGCAAGGTCGAGGAGCTCTCGCTGGAGGACTACCTCGCGGAGTGCAAATCAAACCCGCTGGCCTACGCCTCGGCCGCCGAGCGCATGCTGCAGGCTATCGGCGAGCCGCAGATGCTCGACACGCGCAACGACCCGCGGCTGTCGCGGTTGTTCGCCAACAAGACCATCAAGATCTATCCGGCCTTTGCCGAGTTCTACGGGCTCGAAGAAGCGATCGAGCAGGTCGTTTCCTACTTCCGGCACGCGGCGCAAGGCCTCGAAGAAAAGAAACAGATCCTCTACCTGCTGGGGCCCGTGGGCGGCGGCAAGAGCTCCATCGCCGAGCGGCTCAAGCAGCTGATGGAGCACGTGCCCTTCTACGCGCTGGCCGGCTCGCCGGTGAACGAGTCGCCGCTCGGCCTCTTCGACCCCCTCGAAGACGGCCCGCTGCTGGAGCGCGACTACGGCATCCCGCGCCGCTACCTGAACCGCGTGCTCAGCCCCTGGGCCGTCAAGCGCCTGGACGAGTTCGGCGGCGACATCCGCAAGTTCAAGGTCATCAAGCGCTACCCCAGCGTGCTCAAGCAGGTCGGCGTGGCCAAGACCGAGCCGGGTGACGAGAACAACCAGGACATCAGCTCGCTGGTCGGCAAGGTCGACATCCGCAAGCTCGAGACCTATGCGCAGGACGACCCCGACGCCTACAGTTACTCCGGCGGCCTGTGCCTGGCCAACCAGGGCCTGCTGGAGTTCGTGGAAATGTTCAAGGCGCCGATCAAGGTGCTGCACCCGCTGCTGACCGCCACCCAGGAAAGCAACTACAAGGGCACCGAAGGCTTCGGCGCCATTCCCTTCGACGGCATCGTGCTGGCGCACAGCAACGAGAGCGAGTGGAAGACCTTCCGCAACAACAAGAACAACGAAGCCTTCCTCGACCGCGTCTACATCGTCAAGGTGCCTTACTGCCTGCGCGTCAGTGAAGAGGTCAAGATCTACGAGAAGCTGATCCGCGGCTCGTCGTTGTCTGAGGCCAAGTGCGCGCCCGGCACGCTGAAGATGATGAGCCAGTTCGCGGTGCTCACGCGGCTGAAGGAGCCGGAGAACTCGTCGCTGTATTCCAAGATGCAGATCTACGACGGCGAGAACCTGAAGGACACCGATCCCCGCGCCAAGAGCTTCCAGGAGTACCGCGACTACGCCGGCGTCGACGAAGGCATGAGCGGCATCAGCACGCGCTTCGCCTACAAGATCATCTCCAAGGTCTTCAACTTCGACTCGGCCGAGGTGGCGGCCAATCCGGTGCACCTGATGTATGTGCTGGAGCAGCAGATCGAGCGCGAGCAGTTCCCCAAGGAGCTGGAAGAGAAGTACGTCGGCTTCATCAAGGAGCAGCTGTCGCCACGCTATGCCGAGTTCATCGGCAAGGAGATCCAGACCGCCTATCTGGAGAGCTACAGCGAGTACGGCCAGAACATCTTCGACCGCTACGTGACCTATGCCGACTACTGGATCCAGGACCAGGAGTACCGCGACACCGACACCGGCGAGGTCTTCGATCGCGTCGCGTTGAACGCCGAGCTGGAGAAGATCGAGAAGCCGGCGGGCATCTCCAACCCCAAGGACTTCCGCAACGAGATCGTCAACTTCGTGCTGCGCGCGCGCGCCAATAACGCAGGCAAGAACCCGCTGTGGACGAGCTACGAGAAGCTGCGCACCGTCATCGAGAAGAAGATGTTCTCCAACACCGAGGAGCTGCTGCCCGTCATCAGCTTCAACGCCAAGGCCAGCGCCGAGGACGCCAAGAAGCACGAGAACTTCGTGCAGCGCATGGTGGACAAGGGCTACACGGCCAAGCAGGTGCGGCTGTTGTGCGAGTGGTATCTGCGCGTGAGGAAGAGCAGCTGATCGGACGGTGACGCATGTCGCTCCAACAAATCATCGACCGAAGGCTGTCCGGGAAGAACAAGTCCATCGGCAACCGCGAGCGCTTCCTGCGCCGTCACAAGGAACAGATCCGCGAGGCGGTGAAGCGCGCCGTCGATGGCCGCGGCATCCGCGACATGGAGCGCGGCGAGGACGTCCACATCCCGAAGAAGGACCTCAGTGAACCTGTCTTCGGCCACGGCGACGGCGGCATCCGCGAAGTCGTGCGGCCCGGCAACCAGGAGTATGTGAAGGGCGACCGCATTGCCAAGCCCAAGGGCGGCCAGGGTGGCGGCAGCGGTGGTGGCCAGGCCAGTGATTCCGGCGAGGGCGAGGACGACTTCGTCTTCCATCTCAGCAAGGAAGAGTTCATGCAGGTCTTCTTCGAGGACCTGGCCCTGCCCAACCTGGCGCGCACGACGCTGGCCGACACGCCGGAGTGGCGCAGCCAGCGCGCCGGCTTCGTCTCCGACGGCACGCCCACCAACCTGCACGTCGTGCGCTCGATGCGCGGCGCACTCGGCCGGCGCATTGCGCTGGGCATGGACAAGCGCCGCGAGCTGCACGAGCTCGAGGCCCGCGAGCAGGAACTGCTGAAGGAAGACCGCCCCGAGACGCCGCGCCTGCTGCTTGAAACGCGCGCGCGCATCCAGCATCTGCGCGAGCGCATCGGCGCCATCCCCTTCCTCGATCCCATCGACCTGCGCTTTCGCGCCCGCGTACGCATCCCGGTGCCGACGACGCGCGCCGTCATGTTCTGCCTGATGGACGTGTCCGGCTCGATGGACGAAGGCCGCAAGGACCTCGCCAAGCGCTTCTTCATCCTGCTCTACCTGTTCCTGACGCGGCACTACGAGAAGATCGATGTCGTCTTCATCCGCCACCACACGCAGGCGCAGGAGGTCGACGAGCAGAACTTCTTCCACGCGACGGAAACCGGCGGCACCGTCGTCTCCAGCGCCCTCGTGCTGATGGAGCAGATCATCAAGGAGCGCTATTCGCCAACCGAGTGGAACATCTACGGCGCCCAGGCCAGCGACGGCGACAACTGGCACCACGACAGCGGCCGCTGCCGCGAGCTGCTGGCCGACAAGATCCTGCCGCTGTGCCGCTACTTCGCCTACGTGCAGGTGGCCGAGCCCGAGCAGAACCTGTGGGAGGAATACCAGAAGCTCGCCGAGGACGCCCGCCACTTCGCCATGCGCAAGGCCGTCGAAGCGTCCGAGATCTACCCCGTCTTCCGCGAGCTGTTCAAGAAGGAAGGGGCCTCGGTATGAGCTGCAAAGAAGACCGCCGCCACCCCGAACGCGCCGCCACGCCGCCGCGCGGCACGCCCGAGCGCCGCCAACGCCAGCCGCTGCAGCAGATGAAGCCGCTGGCTCAGCGCCCGAGCCAGCCGCTGCCCTCGCCCAACGACTGGACCTTCGAGCTCATCGACGAGTACCACACCGTCATCAAGCAGACGGCGGAGCGCTTCGGCCTGGACACCTATGCCAACCAGCTCGAGGTCATCACCGCCGAGCAGATGATGGACGCCTATGCGTCGGTCGGCATGCCGGTGAACTACCGGCACTGGAGCTACGGCAAGGAGTTCATCGCCACCGAGCGCGGCTACAAGCGCGGCCAGATGGGCCTGGCCTACGAGATCGTCATCAACTCCGACCCCTGCATCGCCTACCTGATGGAGGAGAACACGCTGGCCATGCAGGCCCTGGTCATCGCCCACGCCTGCTACGGCCACAACAGCTTCTTCAAGGGCAACTACCTGTTCCGCATGTGGACGGATGCCTCGTCCATCATCGACTACCTCGTCTACGCGAAGAACTTCGTCGCCGACTGCGAGGAGCGCCACGGCGTCGACGCCGTCGAGACCCTGCTCGACTCCTGCCACGCGCTGATGAACCACGGCGTGGACCGCTACCGCCGCCCCGCCAAGCTGTCGCTGGCCGAGGAACGCGCACGCCTGAAGGACCGCGAGCAGCATGCCCAGCTGCAGATCAACGACCTCTGGCGCACGCTGCCCAGGAAGCCCGACCGCCCCGACGAAGCGACCGAGAGCCGCCGCTTCCCGGACGAGCCGCAGGAGAACCTGCTGTACTTCATCGAGAAGAACGCGCCGCTGCTGGAGCCCTGGCAGCGCGAGGTCGTGCGCATCGTGCGCAAGATCGCGCAGTACTTCTACCCGCAACGCCAGACCCAGGTCATGAACGAAGGCTGGGCCACCTTCTGGCACCACCGCCTGCTCAACCAGATGTACGACGACGGCTATCTGTCGGACGGCATGATGATCGAGTGGCTCAAGTCCCACACCAACGTCGTCTACCAGCAGCCGGGCGCCAACCTCAACCCGTATGCGCTGGGCTTCGCGATGTACACCGACATCAAGCGCATCTGCGAGAACCCGACCGACGAGGACCGCGACTGGTTCCCCGACATCGCCGGCAGCGACTGGCTGCCTACGCTCGACCACGCGATGCGCAACTTCAAGGACGAGAGCTTCATCGGCCAGTACCTATCACCGAAGCTGATGCGCGACTTCCGCCTCTTCTCCATCCTCGACGACGAGACGAAGAGCGAATACGAGATCTCCGCCATCCACGACGAGGGCGGCTACCGCCACCTGCGCCAGGCCTTGTCGCGCCAGTACGACCTGTCCACGCGCGAGCCCAACATCCAGGTCTGGAACGTCAACCTGCGCGGCGACCGCTCGCTCACGCTGCGCCATGTGCAGCACCTGAACCGCCCGCTGCACGACAGCGCGCAGGAAGTGCTCAAGCACGTCGGCCGGCTGTGGGGCTTCGGCGTGCAGCTGGAAAGCGTCAATCAGCGCGGCGACGTGACGCGACGCTGGAACGTGCCGGCGCAGGTCGGCTGAGCGCGCGTCGCGAGCGCCACGGCCTGAGGCCGCCGCGAGCGCCAACCTCACCGAGCGCGAGGCCTGCCTGCATCGGGCAGGCCAAGCGTTGGCATGTCATGTCCTCCTTAGGAAGCGGCAATCGGCACGTCGCCCATCAACCCCTCCACCAGCGCGGGCCGACCCGGCGGCGTCAATCGCAGCTCCCGCGAATCGCCGACACGCTGCAGCCAGCCCTTGTCCACCATCGCGTCCAACCACGCTACCGCCAACGGCCCGGCGAAATGGTCGCGGCGCTCGGACCAGTCGACGCAGTCGTAGAGCAGGCGCCCCGTCGTCGCCATGCCGTCGGGCGTCAGTTCGGCCAGCGCCTCGCGCCCCGCGTCGCTCAGCTCGTAGCGCCCATCCGGCGCCGCCTTCACCCAGCCTTTGGCCAACAAGGCCTCACGCCACTGCACGCCCAACTCACCCGCCAGATGGCCGTAGCAACTGCGCGCATGCCTCAACCCGCGCATCTCGGGCCGCTGCCAGCGCTTCAGGTCGGCCGCCGGCTCGTCGTCGCCGTCGCGGCGGTCGGCCAGTCGTAGCAGCGCCTCCAGCGCATGCGCCACATCGCCATCGGCCAGGCCGAAATAGCGGTGGCGGCCCTGCGGCCGCACGCGCGCCAGGCCTTCGTCGACGAGCAGCTTCAGGTGGGCCGACATCGTTGCGGCGCCGACGCCGGCATGCGCGGCCAGTTCGCCGGCGGTGTGCAGGCGCCCGTCAAGCAGCCGCGCCAGCGTGCGCGCCCGCGTCGGGTCGGCAATCGCCGCAGCGACTCGCGCCAGGCGGGGCTCTGCGCTGCTCACCGTGGCACCTGATCGCGCTCGTTCAGCCCGTAGTCGCGCACGACGTGCGCCACCCGCAGCCGGTAGTCCTGGAACAAGCCTTCGCGCCCGGCCGCCTGCGCCTCGCGGTGGCGCTCCATCTCGCGCCAGCCGCGCACGGCTTCTTCGTCGCGCCAGAAGGACAGCGACAGCAGCTTGTCCGGCTGCGCCAGGCTCTGGAAACGCTCGACCGAGATGAAGCCGTCCATGCGTTCCAGCAAGGGCTTCAGCGCCGTGGCGTGGTCGAGGTAGGCCTGGCGGCCCGCTTCCGTGGGCTGGACTTCGAAGATGACGGCGATCATGGCTGGACATCCTCACAGAAAGTGCGCTCCTCGCGCAGGATGAAGCGCTCCCGCTGCGCGAACTCGAAGTTGGCGCGTGCTTCCGGGTCGGCCTTGAGCCGGGTGCGGTAGGCCTCGTAGTCGGCCAGGGAGTCGAAGCCGACCAGGCCCCAGGCCTCGTAGTTCGTGCCCTCTTGCGGCAGCCAATAGCCGAGCAGCCGGCCTCCCAGGCGGGGAATGATGCGGCCCCAGTTCTGTGCGTACTCGCGGAAGGCCTCGCGCTGGAAGGGGTCGAGTTCGTAGCGGATGAAGCAGGTGATGTGGGGCATGGTGGTCCTCGGTGCGGGAGTGGTGTGCAGTCAGTGTGGGCCGCGCTGGGACCGGAACGCTTCGCCACGCAACGAACTGCGACAGCTGCAACCTTTTTGCTGCACCGCAGCTATCCTCAGCGGCCCCAGCCCTTCACAACCAGCGGCCGACCGTGTTGAACCCCACGCGCCACAACCCGTCTTCCGCCTCGCGCTGGGCCCGCTGGGTGCTCGGGCCCTCCGAGCCCGGCCAGGGCGCCGTCAAGCTGACGCTGTTGGCGCTGGCGGTCTATGGCCTGTTCGCGTTGAACGTCGCCGTGCAGGTGAACCTGGGCCTGATGGACCCCGAGCCGGCGCTGTGGGTGAGCACGTTGAGCCTGGCCGGCATCACGAGCTTCTACCTGCTGGTGCGCAGCGGGCTGAGCCGCCACCTGGGGCCGGACCCGTCGCTGACGCTGCCGCAGTCGGTGTTCGGCGCCCTCATCACGGCCTGGGGCTATGCCATCGACCCGCCGCTGCGCGGCGCCATCATCGCCATCATGCTGCTCAACCTGGTGTGGGGCATGTTCGTGCTGTCGCAGCGCCAGGCCTTCGGGCTCTATCTGTTCGGGCTGGCGGCGCTGGCCGTGGCGATGGTGTTCGGCGCGGTCACCGACCCGGCGCGCTTCCCGCCCGCGGTGGAGGGCCTGCACTTCAGCTTCGCGGCCATCCTGATGACGGCGGTGTCGGTGCTGTCGGTGAACATGGCCAGGCTGCGCGCCAAGCTCAGCGCGCGCACGGTCGAGCTGCGCGCGGCGCTCGGGCGCATCCAGTACCTGGCCCACCACGACGAGCTGACCCAGATCAGCAACCGCCGCCACCTGAGCGAGCAGCTCGCGGCCGAACAGTTGAACCAGCGCCAGCACGGCCATGTGATGAGCCTGGTGCTGATCGACATCGACCACTTCAAGGCCGTCAACGACAGCCACGGCCACGCGGCCGGCGACGCGGTGCTGCGTCATTTCGCGGCGACGCTGCAGACCACGCTGCGCAGCACCGACTTCGCGGGCCGCTGGGGCGGCGAGGAGTTCCTCGTCGTCACGCCGCAGGCCAGCGCCGCGACGGCCGCGGCCCTGGTCGACAGGCTGCGCGAGGCGCTGGCCGAAGCCTCCTTCGACGCCGTCGTGCCGGGCCTGCGCGTCACTTTCTCGGCCGGCGTGGCCGAGTGCGCGCCGGGCGGGGACCTGCATCTGGCCATCGACCGCGCCGACCGCGCGCTCTACCAGGCCAAGCAGACCGGGCGTGACCGCACGGTCAGCGAGTTCGCGCCCCTGCTCTGAGTTGGATCAGAGCGGCGCGACCGGGATGCAAAGCTCGCAGTCGAACACGCCGGTCTGCACGTCCAAGCGCGACTCGGGCTTGTAGTGCTCGAAGCAGGGCCGCGCATCCAGCTGCAGGCCGCTGGACGGCAGCCACTGGCCCATCATGGCCGCCCAGGCCGCGCCGATCTCGGCGGCCGTGCCCTCGAAGTCCAGCGCCGCGTAGCGACCGCCGGGGAGTTCGGTGACGAGAGCGCCGCCGCTCGGCACCCAGCCCTCGGGCACGGCCACGCCGGCGTCGTAGCGGCATTGCTCGGGCGGCACGAGGCTGGGGTCGTCGTGGGCGATGCCGAAGCGCGACACGGGACCGAGGTTCTGCGTGGCCAGCCAGGGGTTGAAGGTCTCGGCCCAGAAGCGGCCGAGGGCCGGGCCGTAGGGACCCTGATAGCGCAGATAGGCCATGCGCACGGCGGGGCGGTCGATGAGGCGAACGTTCACGGGATTTCCTTCGTCGAAGCGGTGGGAAGGCCCATGCTCGCCGGCCATGCGCGCGGCGACCTGATCCAGATTGCGGTCCCCCTGATCCAGATTGCGCCACTGCGTCGGCGAACAACCGAAGCGCTGCCTGAAGGCCCGCGCGAAGGCCTCGGCCGAGCCGTAGCCGACGCTGAGCGCAATGCTCAGCACCGTCGAGCCCGGCTGCCCGCGCAGGCGCTGTGCGCCGCGTTCCAGGCGGCGCCGCGCGAGGTAGTCGCCGAGCGTCTCGCCCATCCAGGCCAGGAAGAGGCGGTGGAAGTGATAGGGCGAGAAGTGGGCGACGGCGGCCAGCGCCTCCAGGTCCAGCGGCGCGTCCAGGTGCCTGTCGATGTGGGCCTGCACGCGGTGCATGCGCGCCTCGTACTGGCCCCGGCTGGCGTTGGGCTGGCTCACTGACTCATGGGCTCAGGCCCAGGCCTTCACCAGTTCTCGCATCGCGTCCGCCAGGTTGGCCGACAGCTCGTCGCTCGATGCCCGCGAGTCCGACTGCAGCGCCACGACGACCCAGGGCGCCCGGCTGTCCGGCGGGAACACCAGCGCCACGTCGTTGACCGCGCCGCGGTAGCCCGAGCCGGTCTTGTCGATGACGCGCCAGCCCGCATCCGGCACACCCGCGCGCAGCCGGCTCAGCCCGGTGCGCGAGGCCTGCAGCTCAGCCCACAGCCGCGCCTGGTTGGCGCGGGCCAGGCCCTTGCCCAGCAGCAGGTGCTGCAGCGTCCTGGCGAAGGCGCGCGGCGTGCTCGTGTCGCGCACATCGCCGGGCGCGTTCTCGTTGAGTTCCGTCTCCCAGCGGTCCAGCCGCGTGACCTCGTCGCCCTGCTCGCGCAGCCACATCGTCAGGCCCTGGGGCGAGTCGCAGCAATGGCGCAGCAGCACGTTGGCGCAGGGGTTGTCGCTCTCGACGATGATGCCCTGCACCAGCTCCGCCAGCGTCGCGCGGCCCTTGGGCAACAGGCGGTCGAAGGCCGGCGAATGCGGCACGAGGTCGCTCTTGTGCAGGGCCACCGCGTCGTTCCAGCCCCAGCGGCCGCCCTCCACGCCCTGGGCCACGCGCGCGGCCAGCAGGATCTTGAAGGTCGACGCGGTCGCGAAGCGTTCGTCGGCCCGGTGCGCCAGCGTGCGGCCGCTGCCGGTGTCGACGGCGAAGAAGCCCAGGCGCCCCTGCACGCGACGCTCCAGCGCGGTGAAGTCCGGCGCCCGGGCGGGCGCGGCGAGGCTTGGGGCGGCCAGCGGCGCGAGGGCCAGGCCGGCAAGGAGGGCGAGGTGAGGACGGCGCTGCATGCGTCGGATTCTGACGCCAGGCGGTGCCCCGATTCGAGGGGGCGCCGGCCAGAAAAATTCACTTTCCCGTTGTGGTCCCGCATCGCCGCGGCGGGATGCGCCTGCGGCGCCCCTACATTGCCGGCGCCGCAAGGAAGCGGCCCCAACGACAAAGACTCTTGAAAGATCCCATGAAGAAGCAAATCGCCGCCGCCGCTGCGGTCATCGCCCTGTCCGCCACCTGCCACGCCGAAGGCCTGCGCCCGGTGCTGGGTGCCAGCCTCACGGGCGGCGGCAAGACCCTCGTGCAGGTGCAGTACACCGACGGCAACACGCAAAAGATCCGCAGCGGTGGCTTCGTGCAGCTGTTCGGCGGCGCCGAATACGAGACCGACGTGCTCGCCTTCCAAGGCACCATCGGCTACCACGTCGACGACACCAACGCCAAGAACGGCTCGATCAAGTTCTCGCGCTGGCCCGTCGAGCTGATCGCCTTCTGGAAGGCCAACCCCTCCGTGCGCCTGGGCGTGGGCGTGCGCAAGGCCACCGGCGCCAAGATCACCAGCTCCGGCGCCGCCTCCAACCTCGGCTCGCAGAGCTTCGACAGCAAGGCCGGCCTGATCCTGCAGGGCGAGTACCTGTTCGCCACGAACTGGAGCGGCCTGCTGCGCTTTGTCCGCGAGGACTACAGCGTCGGCGGCCAGACGGTCAGCGGCAACCACGCCGGCCTGGGCGTCAGCTACCGCTTCTGAGCCATCTTGGGGCGGGGTGGGTGCGAGCTCACCCCGCCCCGGTGCGCACGCACCGGCATCGCCCGTCCACAAACTGACTATCCCGTCAGACTTGCGCAACACCCGCGCCATGACAGGCAGCACACCTCGTGCTGCGCCGCACAATCGCCGCCGGCCCCGCAGTGGGGCCGCATTCCTTTTCCGGAGTCGTTGTTTGATGAACGCACCGCGCCTCAGCCTCCTGGCCATTGCCCTGAGCACCGTCCTGCCCGCCCTGGCCCAAGAAACCGCGCCCAAGGATCGCAGCCAGCTCGAAACCGTCGTCATCACGGCCGAGCGCCGTGCCGAGAACATCAAGGACGTGCCCAACGCCGTCTCCAAGATCAGTGGCGACAAGCTCGACGTGCTGGCCTCCGGCGGCCAGGACCTGCGCTTCCTGTCGGGCCGCGTGCCCAGCCTGAACATCGAGTCCAGCTTCGGCCGCGCCTTCCCGCGCTTTTACCTGCGCGGCTATGGCAACACCGACTTCCGCCTGAACGCCTCGCAGCCCGTCAGCGTCATCGTTGACGATGTGGTGCAGGAGAACCCCATCCTGAAGGGCTTCCCGATCTTCGACACCGCCGCGGTGGAAGTCGTCGCCGGCCCGCAAGGCACGCTGTTCGGCCGCAACACGCCGGCCGGCGTCGTCAAGTTCGACTCCGTCAAGCCCAGCCACAAGCAGGACGGCTACGCCAGCCTGACGCTGGGCAACTACGGCACCGTCAACGTCGAAGGCGCAGCGAACCTGCCGCTGTCGGGTGACTGGGCCGCCCGCATCTCCGCGCAGAGCCAGCGCCGCAGCGACTGGGTCGACAACACCGCCACGGGCGCCGTGACACCCAAGACCGAGGGCTACCGCGACAACGCCGTCCGCGCGCAGGTGCTGTTCGAGCCGCACAAGCAGTTCAGCGCCCTCGCCAACATCCATTTCCGCGACCTCAACGGCAGCCCACGCCTGTTCCGCGCCAACGCCATCAAGCGTGGCACCAACGACCTGGCCGATGGCTTCGAGACTGACAAGGTCGCCTTCAATGGCGTCAACGAGCAAACGCTCAAGCAGACCGGCGGCAGCCTGCGCCTGAAGTGGTCGCTGCCCGAGATCAACATCTACTCGATCACGGGCTATGAGCACGTCAAGCCGCTGTCCCGCGGCGACATCGACGGCGGCGTGCCCGGCCAGGCCGGCGTGCCCTTCCAGTCCGAGACCGGCAGCGGCATGAACGGCCACCGCCAGCTGACGCAGGAAGTGCGCCTGGAGTCCAACACGGCCGGCCCGCTGAGCTGGCAGGCCGGCGTGTACCTCTTCGACGAGAAGTACACGATCGACAACATCACCTACAACACGACCACTCACGCCGACGTCGACCACATCGATACCGCCCAGACCAACAAGGCCGGCGCGGTGTTCGGTTCGATCAACTACGCCGTCAGCAACGAGCTCAAGCTGCGCGCCGGCCTGCGCTACACCAAGGACAAGAAGGACCTGTCCACCACCCACGCCGGCACGGGCCTCTTCAACACCTCGACCGGCACCTCGGCCAGCACCGACGATGGCAAGTGGAGCGGCGACCTGTCCGCCACCTACAAGCTCGACGAGAGCACCAACCTCTACGCCCGCTACGCCAATGGCTTCCGCGCGTCGTCCATGCAGAACGCATCGGCCTTCGCCGGCCAGTCGCAGGCCGGCCCGGAAACCGTCAACTCGTATGAAGTCGGCTTCAAGAGCGAACTGCTCAAGCGCACTCTGCGTCTGTCGGGCTCGCTGTTCAGCTACACCGTCAAGGATCTGCAGCTGACCGCCGTCGGCGGCAGCAGCAACGCCACGCGCCTGCTCAATGCCAAGAAGGCCAGCGGCAATGGCGCCGAGCTGAACCTGGAAGCGCTGATCACACCGGACTTCATGGTCACGTTCGGCGGCTCGCTGAACAACACCAAGATCAAGGACGCGGCCCTGGGCGTGCCCCCGGGCGGCTCGCTGAAGGTGGCAGGCGCCTTCCCGACCGTGCAGGACCCGATCGTCGGCGGCAACGCCATGGTGGACGGCAACGCCCTGCCCAATGCGCCCAAGTACACGGTCAACCTGACCGCGCGCTACAGCATCCCGCTGCCCAGCGGCGACGAGGTCTATGTCTACACAGACTGGGCCTACCGCTCCAAGGTCAACTTCTTCCTGTACGAGGCCACCGAGTTCACCGGCAAGGCCCTGACCGAAGGCGGCCTGCGCGTGGGCTATCTGTGGGGCAACGGCAAGTACGAAGCCGCCGGCTTCGTGCGCAACGTGACCAACCAGGTCCGCGTGACCGGTGCCATCGACTTCAATAACCTGACCGGGTTCATCAACGACCCGCGCACCTACGGCGTGCAGTTCAAAGCGATGTTCTAAGCAGCTGCTGCCGAAGACAGGAACGCCGCCCTCGGGCGGCGTTTTTCGTGGCTCGCGCCCATCACGGCGGCGGGATGCGCGTGACGTGGCTGACCACGATGGTCCAGCGGCCCGCGACGCGCACCAGCGTGTCCGTGAAGCGCACGTCCACGGCGAACGGCTTGCCGCCGGATCGCCCCTTCAACGACGTGATGCCCTGCACGACGGCAGTGTCGCCATAGATGCGCGCCGCCATGTCGTGGTTCTCGAAACGCTCGTACTGCGGGTCACCATCCCGCACCTCCTTGATGGCCTGACCCCGGCCCTGAACCTCGGCGTTCGTGCTCACCAGCACGAACTCGGGCGCGAGCAGGCGCTCCAGTGCCGCCAGGTCGCGCAGTCGAAACGCGTCACAGGCCGCTTGCGTGGCGGCCATGGCTTCCAGCTCCGGCGGCGAGGCACCCCAGGCAGGGCTGATCGCCAATGCCGCAAGAGCCGCGGCAATCAAAGGGCGGGCACGCGCCGACATCGTCCTCAGCCCGTCTTGACGCGGTAGAGCGCGCAGAGCTTGTTGCCGTCCGGGTCGCGCACATAGGCCAGGTGCATCGCACCCAGCGACCCTTCGCGCAGGCCCGGCGGCTCTTCGATGGACTGGCCGCCATGGGTTACCGCCACATCGTGGAAGGCCTTCACCTGCTCGGCCGACTCGCACTTGAAGCCGATGGTGCCGCCATTGGCATGCATGGCCGGCTCGCCGTTGATGGGCTGGCTCACGCAGAACGTGCCACCCGCGTTGCGGTAGAACAGCCGCTGGTGGCCCGAGGATGCCTGGTTGCCAAAGCCTTCGGGCGCGCCGAGGACGGCGAGCACCGCGTCGTAGAAGCGCTTGCTGCGCTCAATGTCGTTGGTACCGACCATCACGTGACTGAACATGGTTGTTGTCTCCTCAAGAAAACATGGAAAGAGGGCCGCTGGGTGCGGCGCATGCCTTCACGCCCGCTGCGCCGCCTGGCCATTCTCATCCTCGCAACGGCACTCGCCGGCTGCGCCGTCACGCCGCTTGAGGGCTGCTCGGGCGCGCGGGCGGAGCGGCGGTGGTGTTCAACGAGCCAGCCCGGAGGCCGCGCGCGTGCCTGCGCCGTTCAAGTCGATGAAGCTTTGGCCTTGAGAAAGCCGTTCACGTCCAGCCAGCGCAGGAACACCGGGAACCAGCCGCTGGCGGTGTTGCCGGGGTAGCCCAGGCCGAAGCCATGGCCGCCATTCTGGTAGAGGTGGAACTCGACCGGCCGGCCGGCATCGAACCAGGACTTGACCACGCCGAACTGCCCCTTGAACAGGAAGTCGTCGCTCGCGATGGCGGTGAACATCGGCGGTGCGTCCTTGGGCACGTCGACCGGGCCCATGCCGCCGTAGATCGGCGCGATGAAGGCGAGCTTCATGGTCTTGGAGTTGAGCGTGCTGTGCATCGTCAGGCCGGCGCCGGCCGAGAAGCCGACCATGCCCAGCCGCTTCGGGTCGACACCCCACTCCTTGGCCCTCGACAGGATCAGCGCGTAGGCCGCTTCGGCGTCGGCAAGCTGGTTGGCGAGGTCGGGCACCAGCGAGCGCGGGTTGCCGTCGCTCGACCCGGCCGCAGTGAACATTCGGTTCATCGAGTCCTTGAAGCCGTCAAGCGAGTCCGGCGTCGGCTGCAGCCTGTACTTGAGGACGAAGGCGGCAATGCCCTGGTCGGCCAGCGCCTGGGCCACCTTCCAGCCCTCGTTGTTGATCGACAGCCAGCGGAAGCCCCCGCCCGGCGCCACCAGCACTGCGGCGCCGTTGCCCTTGCCCGGCGCGGGCAGGAAGGGCGTCAACGTGGCGGTGGTGACGTTGCGCACCATCGGCTCCCCCCACTGGCGGAACCAGCTCTCGGCGGCCGGCTGCTTGTCGACGCCGCCGGTGCCGAGCGGGATGGCGCGTGGCTCGGCGGGCGCCTGCAGCGGGTGGATGGTGCCGTCCTGCGCAAGGGCGCACGTGGCAGCGGAGGCCAGCAGCAGAGCCAGCAGGGTGGAGAAAAGTGAGGACATGGTCGTCGTCCAGCGAGTTGATGGGTCAGCGCGGCAGCAGCACCTGGCGCGCCAGAGAGAAGGTCGCACGTTCGACCGGCGCGCCGGTGTCCGGCTGGCCGCCGCCCACGCTGAGGCCATAGCTGCCGGGCATGACCTGGCGCACGCCGTCGCGGTCCACGAAGCTCAGGTCGCGGGCATCGAGCCGGTAGCTCAGCTCGCGCCGTTCGCCCGCCTTCAGGTGCAGGCGCTGGAAGCCGCGCAGCGCCAGGCGTGGCCCGCCCTCGAAGCGCGGTGGTGCCAGGTAGAGCTGGGCGACCTCGTCGCCATCGCGCGTGCTGGTGTTGGTGATGGCCGTGCGCACCACCAGGCCCACGTCCTTGCCGTCATCCTGCACCTCGACCCTGGGTGCCTCGTAGCGAAAGCTCGAGTAGCTCAGGCCATGGCCGAACGGGTAGACCACCGGCTTGTCGAAGAAGCGATAGGTGCGGCCGGCCATGCGGTAGTCGTCGAAGGGCGGCAGATCGGCCGCACTGCGGTAGAAGGTCACCGGCAGCCGCCCGCCCGGGTTGGCCGCGCCGCTGAGCACCTGGGCGATGGCCTGGCCGCCGCCCTCGCCCGGATACCAGGCCTGCAGCACGGCCGCCGCATTCGCCTTCGCCCAGGACAGGTCGATGGCACTGCCGCTCAGGTTCACCACCACGACCGGCTTGCCCAGCTGCGCGGCGGCCTGCAGGTAGGCGCTCTGGTCGGCCGGCAGATCGAGCTTGGTGCGGTCGCCGCCGGCAAAGCCGTCGATCTTGACCGGCATCTCCTCGCCTTCGAGGTCCGAGGTCAGGCCGACGACGGCGACGACGACGTCGGCCTCCTTCACGCCGGCCCGCAGGTCCGCCAACGGCTGGCGTGACACCCGCTTCCAGATGAATGCAGGCTGGGCGCCCGAGCCCGGCTCGTTCTCGAACTGCAGCCCGTAGCGTTCACCCTTCTTGAGATCCACCTGCGTGAGGGCGATCGGCTCGGCCCACTGCGTGGGCCGCTTGGCCAGCACCACCTCGCGCCCGGCGATGCGCACCTGCCCCTTGATGCCGCCCACGCCCAGCCGGTAGCTGCCGGTCTCGGGCGCGACAAAGAAGCCCGTCCAGACGACGCGCGTCACCTCGCCGGCCTCGGCAAAGTCCCTTGCGCGCGACTCCAGCTGCGTCACTCCGTGGCTGGCAAAGGCCTTGGCCTGGAAGCGGCGCTGGCCCGCGGCCTTGGGCGAGCCGGGCTGCAGGTTGAAGTAGCTGGCCTGCAGGCCCGGGCTGCCGTCGGGCGCTACGAAGGCGCTGGCGGGCACCGGGTCGCCATCCGTGATCGACGGGCCGAACGGCACGAGGGTGACCGCCGCACCGGCGAACTGCTGGCGCAGGGCTTCAGCGACCGTCTGCGTCGGCCCGGTCTGGGTCGACGAGTAGTTGCCTCGCATCACGCGGCGCGCATCCGCCAGCGGGCCGACGACCGCAATGCGGGTCGCCGCGTTCAGCGGCAGCGTGCCGTCGTTCTTCAGCAGCACCAGGCTCTCGACGGCGGCGCGCAGCGCCAGCGCGCGGTGCTCGGGCGAATTGATCGTCTCGCCCGCGGGGAAGCTGCGCGCGGCCACGCCCGGCAGGTCACCGTTGCGCAGCCGCGCGGAGAACAGGCGCACCAGCGCGTTGTCGAGGTCCGCCTCGCGGATGTAGCCGCGCTGGACGGCCTGCTTGTAACGGTCGCCCAGGCCCGGCGTGTTGAACAGCGCGGCCACGTTGCACTCGTTGTCCACGCCCGCCTTGATGGCGGCCGCGGCGCCGGCGGCAGGGTCGACGGCGTATTTGTGATGGGCGCTGATGTCGACGACCGCATCGCAGTCCGACACCACGTAGCCGTTGAACTTCCAGTCCTGGCGCAGCGTCTTCACCAGCAGGCTCTGGCTCGCGCAGGCTGGTTCGCCGTTGACGCGGTTGTAGGCGCACATGATGGAGCCGGCCTGCGCATCGACGATGGCCGCGCGGAAGGCCGGCAGGTAGGTGTCCTCCAGGTCCTGCGCCGAGACCCACACGTCCGCCGAGTGGCGCGTGGACTCGGGGCCGCTGTGCACGGCGAAGTGCTTGGGGCTGGCGATGACCTGGGGCAGTGCGGCGTCCGGCCCCTGCATGCCGCGCACGAAGGCCTTGGCCAGCGTGCCGGTCAGGAAGGGGTCTTCACCGTAGGTTTCCTGGCCGCGGCCCCAGCGCGGGTCGCGAAAGATGTTGATGTTGGGCGACCAGGTGTCCAGCGAGCCGCCGATGCGGTTCACGATGGGCTTGCCGCGGCCCAGCGCGTAGACGGCCTGCACCTCGGTGCTGATGCGGGTTGCCACGTCCTGCATCAGGTGATCGTCGAAGCTCGCGGCCAGCCCGACGGGCTGCGGGAAGTTGGTCGTCGCGCCCGGGCCGAACGCGCCGTGCAGCGACTCCGTCCACCAGTTGTAGGCCGGGATGTTCAAGCGCGGGATGGCCGGCGCGCCGTTGAGCAGTTGCTCCGCCTTCTCGTCGAGGGTCAGCTTGGCGACGATCTGGCGGGCCTGGGCGTCGGCATCCGTCTGCGGGCTGGCGACACTCGGGCCGCAGAGGGCCAGGCCCCAGGCGAGGCAGGTGATGGAAAGGGTCTTCAACGGCGTCTCCGTTTTTGTCGTTGCGCCGGATTGTGTGGTAGCGCAATCAATGCGACACCTGTTTTTCCCTGATTGACGTTACGGATATCCCTAGACCGTTAAGTCGAATCCTCTATGAGAACTCGCCCATGTTCTGGTCGATGAATTCGACGATGTGACCGATACCAGAATCGTTATCTAGGCGACTCGGGTGTCACGCTGCGGCCGAGCGCCGAGCCAGCCGCATCGACAAGCCAACCGGGCCCATGGCCAACTGCAGCAACTCGCGTGGCGCCTGGCCGTCGGGCGTGTCGACCGCGGTGATGTCGAAGTGCCGCAGCAGCACGGCCATGGCCAGCTTGATCTCCATCAGCGCCAGGTAGCGCCCCGGGCAGATGCGCGGCCCGGCGCCGAAGGGCATGGACAGGCGCTTGGCCGCGCCGGCCTGCTTGGCGTCCGCCAGCCAGCGCGCGGGGTCGAAGACGGCGGCGTCGGTCAGGTGGCGCTCGCTGGTGGCATCGCGCCGCATCACGGCCATGACGATCATGCCCTGACGAAGCTCGACATCACCCACGCGCGTGTCGTGCATGGCCTGCATGACGTTGATGGGCGCCACCGGGCGCAGCCGCATCGTCTCGTGCGCGCAGGCCTCGACGAAGTCCAGCGCGCCGAGTTGCTCCAGGGTCGGCAGCGCGGCGTCGCCGAGCACGCGGCGAACTTCGTCGCGCGCCTGCGCCAGCACGTCGGGGTGCTGCCACAGCAGCCAGATCATCCAGGCCAGTGTGTTGGCCGTGGTGTCCTCGCCGGCCAGCAGCATCGTCAGCACATTGCCGGCCACCTGCTCGTCGTCGATGCCGCTGCCGGGCTCATCCGCGGCCACGAGCATGCCCTCCAGCAGATTGCCGGGCTGCTCGCGCAGCGTCGGATTGGCCGCCATCCGCGCCCGCGCCTTGGCGATGAAGCCGTGCACGGCCAGGTTCACCTCGGCCACGCTGTGCGTGAGGGCGCGGTCCTCGGCCGAGGGCCACCAGCGCCACAGCGGCAGCGGCGCGAAGATGCGCTTGAACAGCATCGGGAAGATGCGGTTCAGGTGCTGCTGGATGACGTCCTCGTCGGACTGCAGCGTGTTGACGTCCTCGCCGAAGGCCAGGCCCGCCACCGCGTCCACCGTGAAGCGCATCAGGTCGGACTGAAGCTCGATGCGCCGGTCCTCGCGGGCGGCGACCTGCCAGCGCCCGACGAGGCGCTCGGCCACGCGCAGCAAGGAGGGGTAGTAGCGCTTCACATGCACCGGGTCCAGCCCGGCCATCACCATGCGACGCTGGCGCTTCCAGGCCTCGCCGTTGGACCCGAACAGGCCCGCGTTCAGCCCCATCTCACGGCCCACATCCTCCAGCCGCTGCGTGCGCCTGAAGCCGTCCGGCCGGTCGCGCAGCGCCGTGCTGATCAGCTCGTGGTCACCGACGACGACGAGGCGGCGCTTGCCGAGGCGGAGCTTGAAGATGGGCCCGAATTCCTCGCACCAGTTCTCCACCTGCTGATGCACCCGCGTCGAGTCGATCTGCAGCAGATTGCCGAACACCGGCACGCCGCGCGGGCCAGGAAGGTCGTCGAACTGGCGCAGCGCGCTGGCGGCAGGGACGGCGTTGATGTCCATCAACCGAGTCTAGGAGTCCACGATGCAGAGCGCGCTGTTCATTTTGAGGATGCCGGGAGACGCCGCATCCCGGATCTTTACCCAACGATCAAGCCGCAAAGATCTTCCCCGGATTCAGGATCCCCAGCGGATCCATCGCCGCCTTCACCGCCCGCATCAACCCCACCGCCTCCTCGCCCGTCTCGTCGAGCAGAAAGCCCTGCTTGTGCAGCCCGATCCCATGCTCGCCCGTGCAGGTGCCCTCCAGCGCAATCGCCCGCGCCACCATCTGCGCGCTCAGGCGCTCGGCGGTCGCCAGCTCTTCCGGCAGCGCCGGGTCCAGTAGATAGGCCATATGGAAGTTGCCGTCGCCCACGTGGCCGACGATGAAGTAGGGCAGGCCGGCGGCCTCGACCTCGGCGATGCTGGCGTTGATGTTCTCGGCCAGGCGCGAGATGGGCACGCAGGTGTCCGTCGTCACTGCGCGGCAACCGGGGCGCATCTGCAGGCCGGACAGATAGGCGTGGTGACGCGCCGTCCACAGCCGGGTGCGGGCCTCAGGCGTGGTGGCCCACTCAAACGCCTCGCCGCCATGGTCGGCCGCCACCTCCTGCACCGTCGCCGCCTGCTCGGCCACGCCGGCCTCGCTGCCATGGAACTCCATCAGCAGCATGGGCGCTTCCTTCAGGCCCAGCTTGTCGTGCGCGTTGACAGCCTTGACGGCGTTGGCGTCCAGCAGCTCGCAGCGCGCGATGGGCACGCCGATCTGGATGATCTGCATGGCCGTGCGCACGGCCGCATCGATGCTGGGGAAGAAACAGACGGCCGCCGACACGGCCTCGGGCAGCGGGTGGACCTTGACCGTCAACTCGGTGATGACGCCCAGCGTGCCTTCGCTGCCGATGATGAGGCGCGTCAGGTCGTAACCGGCGCTGCTCTTCTTCGCGCGTGAGCCGGTGCGGATGACCTCGCCGCTGGCGGCGACGAAGCGCAGCGCCAGCACGTTCTCGCGCATCGTGCCGTAGCGCACCGCGTTTGTGCCGCTGGCCCGGGTGGCCGCCATGCCGCCCAGGCTCGCGTCCGCGCCGGGGTCGATGGGGAAGAACAGCCCCTCATGCTTGAGCGCCTCATTCAGCGCCTTGCGCGTGACACCGGGCTGCACGGTCACCGTGAGATCCTCGGCATCGATGCGCAGGATGCGGTTCATGCGCGACACGTCCAGGCTGACGCCGCCGCGCACGGCCAGCAGGTGGCCTTCGAGCGAAGAGCCCGCGCCGTAGGGAATGACCGGCACCCGATGCGCGTCGCAAAGTGCCACGACGCGCGCGACCTCGGCCTCGCTGTCGGCGAAGACGACGGCCTGCGGCGGCGGCACGTCGAAAACGGACTCGTCGCGGCCATGCTGCTCGCGCACGGCCAGTGCGGTCGAGCAGCGCTCGCCGAACTCGGCAAGCAGGGCGTCCAGCAGCACGGCCGGCAACGGCGGAGCGGGGGAGAAGGTTTCGGGCGCGTTCATGGGCGGCTCCAGTCGACGCAAGATTGTGTTGCAGTGGCCGCGCCGCAGTGACAGCATGGCCCCTCAGCGAAATCGGGAGATCTGCATGGACCCCACCCTGACCTGGCTGCTGCTCATCGCGGCCGCCGTTCTCATCGTTGCCGGCGCGGTGCGCTTCGACCTGCTGGCCGCGCGCTGGCAGGACTTCTTCGGCGGCCCGCCGCCCGAGCACGACGCGCCACCCGCGCCGCGCTGGACGCCGGTCGACGGCTTCAAGCCGCATGACGCGCCAGTCCACAAGCCGGCGTTCCACCGCAGCGGCCGCCGACATTGACGAGAATGGCGGTTTCGCACTGCTGCTGACCGCCATGGGCAATCGACTCTCACAAATCGCCACCCGCACCGGCGATGACGGCACCACCGGCCTCTCCGACGGCAGCCGCGTGCCCAAGGACCACCTGCGCGTGCAGGCCATGGGCGACGTCGACGAGCTGAACTCCAACCTCGGCGTGCTGCTCGCCGAGCCGCTGCCCGACGACATCCGCGAGCTCATCGTCATCGTCCAGCACGAGCTGTTCAACCTCGGCGGCGAGCTGTCCTGGCCGGGCGGCGAGCTCATCAAGGACGCCGCCGTGCTGCGCCTGGACGAGGCGCTGGCCCACTACAACGAGCACCTGCCGCGGCTCAAGGAATTCATCCTGCCGGCCGGCACGCGCAGCGCGGCCATCGCCCATGTCTGCCGCACGATTGCCCGTCGCGCCGAGCGCGCCGTGATCGCCGTGGCCGCCAGCGAGGCCGTGCGCGCGGCGCCACGCCAGTACCTGAACCGCCTGTCCGACCTGCTCTTCGTGCTGGCCCGCGAGCTGAACCGCGCCAACCTCGACGGGCTGGGCGGGGACGACGTCTACTGGCAGAGCGAACGCATGAAGCGGCTGGACGCGGCCGATCACTGAACCCACGAGGCCCTCCCATGAACATCACCGGCCAATGCCATTGCGGCGCCATCCGTTTCACGGCGACAGCCCAACCCGAGAGGGTCTT
Organism: Burkholderiales bacterium; assembly: GCA_019509985.1. Classification (GTDB taxonomy): domain Bacteria; phylum Pseudomonadota; class Gammaproteobacteria; order Burkholderiales; family Burkholderiaceae_C; genus Pelomonas. The sequence continues at coordinate 43,709 of JAEKLF010000052.1, forward strand.
CGTCTGCCACTGTGCCGATTGCCAGGTCATTTCCGGCGCGCCGTTCCGTGCCGTGTTGCCCGTTCCCGTGGATCAGGTCGAACTGCAGGGTGTACCGAAGCAGTACGTAAAGATCGCCGCCACCGGCAACCGGCGCGTGCAGGCCTTTTGTGCAGACTGCGGCACGCAGTTGTTTGCCACGGAGGCGGACACGCCCAAGACCTTGAACATCCGCCTGGGCTGCATCAACGAACGCGCCCAGCTCAAGCCCGTGCTGCAAGTCTGGCGGGACTCGGCCATGCCCTGGCTGCACGAGCTGGACGACGTTCCGGCCCACAGGCAAGGCCGCGACAGCCCGCTCGCCGGCAACCCCTCGACGCCCTGCTGAAGCGCAAGGGCGCGACGAGGCGGCGCGGCTAGCGCTTTCGGCCGCCCCACATCCGCCACGCCAGCCAGGCCCAGCGCAGGCCGCGCCAGACTTGGCCGCGCCGCTGTCTGCCCGATGCAGCGAAAAAGGCCGCGCCCGTGCTCGCCGCGGCCAGCACGACCGGGTTGGCCAGCAGGTCGCGCCAGACCATCACGCGCCGCACCCAGCCATCGGCACGCTGGCCGAGGTCGTCCACCGCCAGCTGGGCCTGGCCGCGCACCAGCGCGGAGGCCAGCAGCAGGTCGGCCTTGCGCCGGTCGCGCAGCGCCGGGTCGGTGGGAATCCTGGGAATCATGGCCCGGGCCGGCGCCGCAGTGCGTCGGCGTCCTCGCGCAGCTCGGTGATGCTGGACTGGAACAGCGTCGACGGCCCGGCCAGCAGGCCGCGCAGCTTGGCGACGGCAAACCCGGCGGCGGCCAGCAGCACGATGGTCGACGCGCCCAGCGCCAGCAGGCGGTAGCTGTCCCACAGCGCCACCGTGATCAGCACCAGCAGCATCAGCAGGCCAAAGCCCGCCAGAAGCGCCGCGAACACAGCCCACAGCAGCACGCCGGCGATGCGCTCCTTCTCCTCCTGGGCCTCGATGGCGAACAGCTCAAGCCGGATGCGGACCAGGGTCAGCATCGAGACCCCGAGCCGCCGCAGCGGCGCGGAAACGGGCTCCTTGGCGTCGCTCAATTGGCGGTGCTCAGCGGCGGCCGATCAGTACACCCAGCGCCAGGCCTACAGCTGCCGCCGCGCCGATGGCCTGCCAGGGATTGGCATGCACGTAGTCGTCGGTGGCGGTGGCAGCATCCTTGGCGCGCTGGATGGCTTCGTGCTGGGCATCCAGCAGCTTTTCCTTGGCGCCGTCGAGCCGGTCGACGATGCGCGAGCGCAAGGCCTTCACCTCGCCGTCCGCCTTGTTCGTCGTGGCCGTCATCAGCGCGTCGATGTCTGCCATTACCGCGCGGAAATCCGACGCCAGTTTTTCCTTCGCCTGGGTTGCATCACTCATCGCCAGCTCCTCGGTGGGAAATCAAACACGCTTGCAGCCTAACGCGATTGGCAACGGCATGACATGACCCACCTCAAATGAAGCGGGCTTGTCCTACAAGGCCGAAGCCGCCTGCCGCAAGCGGGCCGCGAAGGCCTCGCGCAGCGCCACCGGCGCGACCACCTCGACCTGGCCGGCGTGGCGCAGCAGGTCCATCAGCAGCTCGGTGTCGTCGACGTAGGGCAGGTGCAGGCGCCAGCGGCCGTCGGGCAGGAACTCGCTGCGCTGGGCCGGGTGCCATTCCTCGCGCGACACCCAGGCGGCCGCCTCGGGGCTGAACAGCAGTTCGGCCTCGCGCGGCGTGCCGCCGGCAAAGATGCCGTAGCCGCGGTCCAGCTCGGCCTCCAGCGCGTCCAGCGCCACGGCCTGGGCTTCGCTGTCCAGCAGCGTCGCCGCCTCGATGCCGTCGAGCGCAAAGCGGCGCAAGCCCTGGCTCTGGTGGCAGAAGGCGTCCAGATACCAGGCGTGGCGGTGGTGCACCAGGCGCTGTGGCGACACCTCGCGCTCGCTGATGCCGCCGGCGCCGGTCTTCTTGCGGTAGCGGATCTGCAGCCGCCGGCGCTTGACGACGGCGCTGCCGACGGTCTCGAAGCTGTCGCTGGCGATGCGCCGGCGCGCCGTGCCGATGAGCTTGACGCGCCGGCGCAGCTCCTGGGCCTCGCCCTGGTCCACGCCCAGCATGCCGGTGATCTTGTCGAACATCGGCTGCAGGTGGCGGCCGACGACGCCCTGCTCGTCCAGCCCGGCCAGCATCTGCTGCATGGTCAGCAGCGCATGCAGTTCGGCCTCGTTGAACCACACGCCCGGCAGCTCATGCTTGCCACCGCGCCACTGCTGGCCGAAGCGGTAGCCGTTGTCGGCGGCGTCGTACTCGATGGGCGCGTCCAGCCGCTCGCGCAGATAGGCCAGGTCGCGCTTGAGCGTGGCAGGAGACACCTCCAGCGCCTCGATGAGCTTGGCAAAGCTCACGCAGCCCTCGGCGCGGATCAGCATCTCGATCTTGTAGAAGCGCTCGGTGCGGTCCACGTGTCCTGGCTCCTGAAAATATTTACAGTGGTTTTGTGGGTGGATCATCTCATGAGCTATCAAGCTCGCAGACTGCTTGCAAGGCCCGCGAATTCAACGGCGTGCCTCTCAATCCCAGGAGCCTGACCATGCAAGCCGTCCTCAACAGCCCGATCGCCGCCCGCCCCGCCCTCGTCCAGTTCGACCTGGACATGGACGACGCTCCCGCCCCCATCAGCGCCCACGAACGCACCGGCCTGGCCCTGGGCCGCGACTACGCGCTGCACGGCATCACGCCGCCCATCGCCCACCTCTACCCGCAGTCGCCACTGCAACGCGGCTGGCTGGCCGCCCGTGGCCGCCCCGTGCGCACGCCGGCCAGCCCGCAGGTCGAGCTGTGGCTGGCCCTGCGCACCCACGCCTGGGCCCGCGGCCGCAGCTTCGAGGACATCCAGCTCACACCCCACCACCTGGCCCAGCTCGACACGAGCCACTGCCCCATCACCCGCGAGCTGCTGGACGACGACAGCCGCAGCATCGACCGCGTCCGCGACGATGCCGGCTACGCGGCTGGCAACCTCGCCGTCATGAGCCGCCATGCCAACCAGGCCAAGGGCCACCGTGGCCATCAAGCCCTGATGGACATGGCCGCCGGCCCCATCACCCGCATCGGCGGCCTGGCCGAGGCCGAGTGGGAGCGCCTGGCCGTGCTGGCCAGCTTCGTCACGCCGCTGGGCCACGAAGAAGCCGCGCGGATCCCGCTGCACGTGCTGCCGCCGAACCGCCTGCGCCTGTTCAATCCCATCCAGGCATTGCAGGCCCTGGTCACGCGCCAGCTCGCCACGCCGGGCTGGAGTGCCCGCCTCGCCCGCCTCGAAGCCCTGCTGCCGACGGACACGCTGCGCACCGACTTCAACCGCTTCCTGCTGGCCCTCGCGCCGCGCGTGCTGGCTGCGGCCGAACTGCAGGACGCGCACAAGATCCGCTGGGCGCTGGAAGACGCCTGGGCCCTGCCGCTGGTACAAAAACGCTGGACGCGCTTTGCGCTGCAGCTGACGCCCGAGCAGGCCGAGAACCTCGTCGAACGCGCGGCGGCCAAGAAGTTGTGCCCGGTGCACGTGCAGCGCCATGACGACGCGACCGACGGCTGGGCGCTGGCCACGGGCGGCTACGCCAGCTGAGGGCGATGGGGCGGCTTTCACGATCGGCGCCGTCCCCGAGCCGCGGACCTATGCGCTGATGCTGGCCGGCCTAGCCGGCGTCGGCCTCATGGCGCGTCGCCGTCGCGGCTGAACCGCTTCACGGCGGCATCGCCAGCAAGCGCCCTTCGGGGCGCTTTTTTTCTCAGACGAGAGAACGGTGCAGGCGGATTTCTTCGACGCGGGCGCCGCCGACTTCCGTCGTGCGGGCGCTGCCGAGTTCGCGCTTGAAGCCGGCCAGTTCGAAGAAGCGCAGCGCGCGTTCGTTGCGCAGATAGCACCACAGCGTGGCCTTGGTGCAGCCCTCTTCCTGCAGGCCGTCGCGCGTGGCATCCCACAGCGCCAGGCCCACGCCCTTGTCCAGGTGCACCGGGTCGGCAAACATCGCCCAGACCTCGCCGGTCGTGGCCGGCGTGCCCTTGTCTCGCGAACGGTCAAAGCCGGCGAAGCCCATGATCTTGTTGTCCAGATGGGCGACGATGACCTGCGGCTCGCAGAGGTCGATGGCTTCACGCCAGAAGGCCTGGCGCTTCTGCACCGACATCGCATCCAACGCGGCCGCGGGCAGCAGGGCCTTGTAGGCGTCCTGGCTGGAAGCGACGTGGATCTCGGCGATGGCCTTGGCATCGCGCAGGGTGGCGGGGCGAACCTGGATCACGGACATGGAACTCTTGAGCAATGGCGCTGGGACGAAAGGGCGCGATTGTCCTTGCCCAAGGCTGCAAGGTGGGGCCTTGACAGAATTATTTCCTGCGCTCAAGCGGTCGTTCTTTGCGCCTTCACATGTTCGACGAGGCCGCGCCTGAGCCAGCGCAGCGGCGTGCGCTGCAGTTCGGCCAGCAGTGCATGGTCGACGGTTGTGTCGCCCAGATCGAGCGCGAAGCGGCGCGCGACCTCGGCGCTCACCTTCAGCAGCAACTCGGCCGTCACGCGGGCATCGGCCATCGCGCGGTGGGCCCGTCCGGTGAAGCGGATGTCGTGAAAGCGCGTCATCTCGCCCAGGGAATGGCTCTTGGCCTCGGGCCAGAGCCGGCGCGATAGCAATACCGTGCAGGCGAACTCGTGCGCCGGGTCCGGTTCAACGCCGGCCCGCGCCATCTCCGCCTGCCAGAAGCCCCGGTCGAAAGATGCGTTATGGGCCACCAGCGGACAGCCCTCCGTGAAGCGGCCCAGTTCGCGCATGACCGTGGCGGAGTCCGGCGCGTCGGCCAGCATCTCGTTCGTGATGCCGGTCAAGGCCTGGATGTAGGGCGGCACCCAGGCGCCGCTGTTCATCAGGCTGGCGAACTCGCCGACGACGCGGCCGCCACGCACCAGCACGGCGGCGATCTCGGTCGCGCGGCCGCCGCTCGTGGGCCCGACTCCCGTCGTCTCGAAGTCGATGACGGCGATGGTTTCCATGCCCGCTTCCCTGAAGTTTTCAGTCAAGACTTGGGCGGGTGCTTGATGGCGTTCATCGCCAGCTTGCGCTCGACGGCTGCGTCCAGGTCGACGCCGCCGTGGTCGGCGATCTGCACGAGGTAGAGCAGCACGTCGGACAGCTCTTCGCCGAGGTGGCGACGCTGGTCGTCGCTGAGCGCCAGCGACTGCTCGGGCGTCAGCCACTGGAAGATTTCCAGCAGCTCGGCAGCTTCCACCGTCATGGCCATCGCGAGGTTCTTCGGGGTCTGGTAGGGCTGCCAGTCGCGGTCGGCGGCGAACTGGCGCAGGCGGCTCTGCAGCGCGGAAATATCCATGTCGGAAGTGTCCAACGTATTCCAAACAGTATTGAAGATTTCAAATTGGTGGTGGTAGTAGAGGGCGGCCCGCGCTGTGGACAAGGCCAAAAATCCGTTTCTCGGCAAGCGCTTGGCTCAGGCACAAGCCTGTGCGCCAGACCCGGTACGGCCGCGTCCGCGTTTGGGCACAACTTCGCCAACCGGTCTCGACCTGTGGATATCTACCCGGTTGTCCCGAAACCATCCACAGACTTGCCCGCGGTGCATGCCCAGAGTGCCAACGCCGGCCAATCCTTCATCCGGGTGTCATGGCAGTTCTTTACGACAACCACGGGAAAAAACGCAACGGCGGCCTGCGGAGCAACGGCTAGAGTTGCCGTCCCCGAATTTGAACGCGAGCCCCATCGAGGGTGTCGCCTAGGAGACAACGATGAAACCCTTCCTCACCCGGATCGCCGCGGCCTCGGCGGCGCTGTTGGGCAGCCTGCTGGTGGCGGGCTGCGGTGGTGGTGCCTCGGCGGACACCACGCCCAAGGTGTCCATCAGTTCGGTCAAGGTCTTCGGCGACAGCATCCAGGACAGCGGCACCTTCGGCTACAAGTTCACCGTCCAGAGCGCGGACAACCTGATCTACGTCGAGCGCGTCGCGGCCAACTACGGCCAGACGCTGTGCAACTTCTACACCTTCACGGGCACGACCTTCGCGGCCAATACCGCGAAGACGGGTTGCACCAACTTCGCCATCGGCGGTGGCCGCATCACCTACACCGGCGCCGGCGCCGGTCCGACCAACCCGCTCAACGTCGGTGTGCAGATGGCCACCTACGCGTCGGTCGGAACCTATGCGGCGACCGACCTCGTCATCATCGATGGCGGCGGCAACGACTCGGCCGACCTCGTCGGCGCCTACCTGACCATCCCCAAGGACCACGCCGCAGCCTACTCGGGCCTGCTCGGCACGCTGCTGACGCCCACGCAGATCGGCACGGCCCTGGCCGGCGGCGCGACGACGACGGCCCAGATCGGCGCGACCTACATGACGGCCCTGGCCGACAAGTTCTACGCCTCCATCAAGGCCAGCGTGCTCGACAAGGGTGCCACCCATGTCGTGGTCCTGAACATTCCCGACGTCACCTTCACGCCGCGCTTTCAGATGGTGCTGGACAGCGTCGCCGCAGCCAGTGGCGGTGGCGCGACCGGCGCGGCCGCACGCGCCCAGTCGCAAGCCCTCTTCCAGGGCTGGATGACGGCCTACAACACCGAGCTCGCCACCAAGCTGGCCGGCGATGACCGCGTCATCGTCATCGACTTCTTCAAGGCCTTCCAGGATCAAGTCGCGACGCCGGCCCAGTTCGGTCTCTCCAACGTCACCACGCCGGCCTGCCCCATCACCGGCGTCGGTGGCGACGGCCTGCCGACCTACTCCTTCCCGACCTGCACGGCCACGGCCCTGTCCGCCGCGCCGCCCGCCGGCGTGAGCGGGGGTGCCGACTGGTGGAAGAGCTATGCCTTCTCCGACAGCTTCCACCCGACGCCCTACGGCCACCAGCTCACGCAGCAGCTGATCGGCAAGGCCCTGGCCACCAAGGGCTGGCTCTAAACCGCCGCACCACCCAATCGGAGACCACCCATGAAAACCAAGTTCCTCCTCGGTGCCGCAGCGTCCCTCGTCGCCCTCTTCGCCGCCGGCAGCGCCTTCGCGCAGTCGGCCGGCAGCATCGTCGTCTACGGCGGCGCGGCCCAGATCAACCCGCAGGTCGAAAGCGGTGACCTGACCGCGCCCAGCTTGGCCGGCACCAAGGTCGATGTGAAGAAGGCCACGTCCTTCGTCGGCGGTATCACTTACTACTGGACCGACAACATCAGCATCGACCTGCCGATCGCTGCGCCGTTCAAGCACGACGTCGTCGGCGCCGGGGCGATCGACGGCGTCGGCAAGCTCGGCACCGTCAAGTCCCTGCCCATGACGTTGCTGGCCCAGTACCGCTTCGGCCAGGCCAGCAGCAGCTTCCGTCCCTTCGTCGGCGCGGGCGTCACCTACGGCTACTTCTTCAAGCCCCGCTCCACGGCCGTGCTGTCCGGCATCACCGGCGGCACGCCCAGCAACCCCACGACGCTGTCCATGAAGAGCCGCTGGGGCACGACGATGGAACTGGGCGCCGCCTACAACATCACCAAGGACTGGTCCGCCAGCGTGGAGGTCACCAAGACCTTCATCAAGACGACGGGCAGCCTGTCCACGGGCCAAACCATCGAGACGACGCTGGACCCGGTGTCGGTGAAGTTCGGGATCGGCTATCGGTTCTGAACCTCGCTTCGGCGGGTCAATCAAAGGGAGCCTGCGGGCTCCCTTTTTCATGATGGCTTGCACAACAGCAAGCCATCTCACTACGTTGGCATGGGCCAGCAGCCATTCGTGCCGGCAAGGCGCGAAGCGGCATCAAATCCAAAAAACTTTAGGGAGGAAATCCACATAAAGATTCAAAAGTCCTTGGCATCTGCGTCCGTGCTGGCCGTGCTGTTTCTCAGTGGCTGTGCATCCACCAAACCGTGCAACCCGTGGAGCGCTTCGATGGCAAGGAGGTCTGCATCGTCGAGAACCCCGACGTCAGGAGCGGCTTCATCGAAGCCTACACACGCAGCTTGACCGCCAAGGGCTACGTCGTCCGCAAGCTGCCGGCGAATGCCTCGCTGGTCGAGTGCAGGATCACGTCAACGTACACGGCCAACTGGCGCTGGGATCTCGCCATGTACATGGCATTCGCGGCAATCAAGGTCTACAACAACGCCAAGCCTGTAGGCGAAGCGAAGTACGACGCAATGCACGGCGGCGGCAACATGAACAAGTTCATCGACGCCGAGAAAAAGATCGGCGAACTCGTCAATCAACTGTTTCCGGGCGGCGCTGGCGTCTGAGGCAGCCAACCCGGGAGGGCGCCGAGTGGGGCCCTTTGACCGAGTCGAGTTGTCAGGTTTGCCGCCTGTGGTCGACTCAGCTGACATGAAGCTGCCTGCTCTTGTCGTCCTCGCGCTCGTTGCACCGCTTGCCGGCGCGCAAAGTTGCCCCAGTGCCACCGCGCAAAGCGGCGCCGCCGTGCCGCGCCTCGTCGAGCTCTACACCTCCGAGGGCTGCTCCTCCTGCCCGCCGGCGGACCGCTGGCTGAGTTCGCTCAAGGGCCAGCCCGGTGTCATCGCGGCCGCCTTCCATGTTGACTACTGGAATGGGCTGGGCTGGCCGGACCGTTTCTCCAGCCCGGCCTATACGCAGCGCCAGCAACAGGGCGTCGGCGTCAACGGCTCGCGCTACGCCTATACACCGCAGATCGTCGTCAATGGGCGGGACTGGCGCAGCGCCGGCCTGCCGGCGGCGTCAGGCGAGCTTGCGCGAGTGCGGTTGGCGTGGACGCGCATGGCCAACGGCGAGTTGCATCTGAGCGCCGAAGCCCTGGCCGGCGCGCCGGGTCGAATTCAAATCTGGTGGGTGCGCGTTGAGGATGACCACCAGAGTCGCGTCCGTGCCGGCGAGAACCGCGGCGAGACGCTGAAGCATGACAGCGTGGTGCGCGAGTACGCGCGGCTACCGGCGTGGGATGGCCGGGTGCGCGGCCAGTGGACGGTGCCTGTCAGCGCCGGTGAAGTGGGGCATGCCAGTCGGTGGTTGGCGGTGGCGACCGACGCTCGGGACGGTACGGTATTGCAGGCCGTGGAGATCGGCTGCTGATCGGCAGAGGACCTCGGACTCTTTGCCACTTTTGCCGATGGTTTGTTGGCATAGTCGTTGGTCAACAAAGACTTATGAGAGCCCGCGCGCTTTTATGCAGCAGTGGCTGTCTCCCTAGAACAGGTTAGGCATTGGAGGCAAGTGAATGGGCTATTGGAAGTTGGTAGAGCCAATCTGGGACAGTGTCTCCATCTACGACGGCGGCGATATCTTCCTGCAGCAATTCGCTGCCGCACCCGAGGCCTCGCAGACGCTCTTCGCCGCGCACTGGACTCAGTCCGAAGTGCTTAACGGCGGTTTTGGTCAATACTTTTTCAACAGCACCGGCGTCCTCGCACCTGAAGCTATTACCGCATTCCGGCAACTCGGCATGCCCAAGACCGCCGCGGCCGTCGAGCGCGCGGTGTCATTCTTTGGGCCGCCCTATCCGAGGGATCGAGGCGAACGTCAAGAGGAGCTGGAAGCCGCCGCTGACCGCTTCGGAGAAGCCTTCGACCCGTTCCAAGAAGCAAATGACGTGTTCTTCGAGTCCGTTGAGGAAGAAGCTGGCGGTTTTGAAGCAGCCGCGGATGCGTATGCAGCGGCTAATGGCTAACAATTCGTCCAAGCCGACGCCGCTTCGCAGCGCGGCCTAACTCAGGTGTTGAGTCGCCCGGCACCGCCGGACCCGCTCACGCGATCCCCACCACCTTGTGCATCTGCACCGACAACCGCCACTGCGGATGCTTCATGCAGTAGTTCACTGCCGCCTTCGTGTGCTCGCGCTTGAGCACCGAGTCCATCGGCTGCAGGAAGAAGTTCTGGAAGTCCAGGTGCGCGAACCGCTCGGGCTGGGCCAGCGGCTGCGGGTAGACCAGCTTCAGCTCGTGGCCTGAGGTCAGCACCAGCGGCGCATCGGCCTTGGGGCTGACGCAGATCCAGTCCAGTCCTGGCGGCGCGGGCTGCGTGCCGTTCGTTTCCACGGCGA
>JAEKLF010000143.1 GCA_019509985.1 Burkholderiales bacterium
GCCTTGCCGGCCGCCCTGGCTCAGCGTGAGCTGCAACCTCAATGTGCCGGCGAAGTCGGCGAAGGCCGTGTGCGAGGGCTGGAACTGCGCGCTGTAGACGCCGTCACAGTTGGCCATGTCGAGGGCCAGTTGCGGCGGCCCGGCGGCCTGGCGCGGGTCGGGCAGGTCGAAGGCCACCGCGCGCGTGACCAGCAGCGGCAATGTCCTGCCAGCCTCGTCCTGGGCCGTGACGCTGATCTTGGCGGTTTCGTCGCCGCTCATGAAGACGCGGTCCTGCGTCGTGAGGATGCGCACGCCGAGCACGGCCGCCTTGCTGCCCGGAAAGCGCAGCGGCAGGCTCTCGCGGATGGGTGCGAAGGGCTGGACCTGGTCCGGGTGATCGGCGATGGGCCGCGACTCGGGCGGGTAGCGCGTGGATTCGCGATAGTGGGCCAGCGTCAGCTGGGCGCGTTCCAGGCGCTTGAGCCACTCATCGTGCTGCGTCAGGCGGGTGCGTGCGGCGGCCTCGGTGAACGGCGCCATGGCGAGCGGCGCCGAGGCGGCCGAAGCCGCAGCCGGCAAGGCCAGGTGCGATGTGGCAGCCAAGGCTTGCGCCGGTGCCTGGCCTGCCTCGCGCGGCCAGGCCCACCAGGCGATCAGGCCGGCCAGCGCCGCGCCGGCCAGCCAGTAGCCCCGCCTCACTTCGCGTAATTGACCATGTCGGCGCGCACCAGGCCCACGGTGCCCTGCCAGTTGCCGTTGGTGTAGTGGTTGTAGGCCTCGGCGTCGTCACGGAAGACAACCGTGTGGTTGGCCCACTTGGCCGCACCGCCCTCGGCGTTGGCCGTGCCCAGCGTCAGGTCGTTGCAGAACCAGTCGCTGGGGTTGCAGTAGCTGCCGCCGCCGCTGCCCGAGATGGCGCCGCTGGAGTGGTAGGCGACCGCCTCGTCGTCCTGGCCCGGCAGCACGAAGGAGTACAGCGTGCCCTTGGCGCCGGCCCACATGTAGAACATCTTGGCACGGGTGTTGTTGTGGTCGTACAGGGCGCGGGCCGTGCCGGTCTTGAGGTCGCTGACCAGCGGCTCGCTCAACGCCCAGTCGCCCGCGTTGGCGAGCTCGCTGCCGCCTCCGGCACCGGCAGCCACGTCCACCCATTTGATGTTCCAGCCGGTCTGCGTGGAACCATCGGTGTTGGCACAGGCGCCATCGGGCCCGGGCGAGGCGTTCTTCTTGTAGCGCGTGCTGCCACCGTACATGGCCAGCGAGTAGCCGATCATCAGGTCGCCCGCGCTGTGCGCGGCCACGTAGCACCAGTTGGTGCCGGTGCAATAGCAGTCCAGCGCGTTGCGCACCAGATAGTTCTGGTCCGAGATGTGGTTGTAGCCGTCCCAGTTGACGGCTTTCTTGTTGACGCCGGCGGCCGTGCCAGCGGGGCCCCAGTAGGTGAAGTCGGCGTAGTTGCCGGCCACGCCGCCGCCGGTGCGGCCGTTGACCCACAGCGAGTAGTTCGTCGCCAAGGCGGCGCCGGCCGTGAGGGCGACACCGAGAACGATCAGAAACCGGCGAGAAAGCATCTTGCGCATTCTTGTCTCCTGTCTTGTGTGATCTGTCGGTACTGCGGGCGCCACTGTAGGGAGGGGTCAGGTCTGGCAAACCCTCGGTAACCCGCAGAAACCGCAGACCGGGTTGACCGACTGCAGTGACAGGAAAACCCCTGTGGGAAAATCGAGGGCTTTTCGCCCGATTTCCCGAGCCCGTTTTGGACACCAAACTGATCGTTTCCCAGATTGCCGCCGAGTTGAAGGTGAGGCCCGGCCAGGTGCAAGCCGCCGTCGACCTGCTGGATGGCGGCGCCACCGTGCCCTTCATCGCCCGCTACCGCAAGGAGGCCACCGACGGCCTGGACGACATCCAGCTGCGCGAGCTCGAAGCGCGTCTGAGCTACCTGCGCGAGCTGGCTGACCGCCGCGAGGCGGTGCTGAAGAGCATTGCCGAGCAGGGCAAGCTGACGCCGGAACTTGAGGCTGCCATCCGCATGGCGCCCACCAAGCAGGAGCTGGAAGACCTCTACCTGCCCTACAAGCTCAAGCGCCGCACCAAGGGTCTGATCGCCCGCGAGGCCGGGCTGGAGCCGCTGGCCGACCGGCTGTTCGCCGACCCGACGCTGGCGCCGCTGGCCGAGGCCGCCAAGTTCGTCAACGCCGAGGCTGGTTTTGCCGATGCGCACGCGGTGCTGGATGGCGTGCGCGACCTGCTCAGCGAGCGCTGGGCCGAAGACGCCGTGCTGGTGGGCAAGCTTCGCGAGTGGCTGTGGGCCGAGGGCCTGTTCCAGAGCAAGCTGATGGACGGCAAGAGCCCGGACGTGCCCGACCACGCCAAGTTCCGCGACTACTTCGACTACGCCGAGCCCATCCGCACGGTGCCCTCGCACCGCGCGCTGGCCGTGTTCCGTGGCCGCACGCAGGACCTGCTGGATGCGAAGCTGGTGCTGGACGAAGAAGTCGTCGCCGGCCAACCCACGCTGGCCGAAGGCCGCATTGCCAGCCATCTCGGCTGGCGCCATGCCAACCGCCCGGGTGACGCGCTGATCCGCAAGACCATTGGCTGGACCTGGAAGGTCAAGCTCAGCCTGAGCCTGGAGCGCGACCTGTTTGCCCGCCTGCGCGAGGCGGCCGAGGCCACCGCCATCAAGGTCTTTGCCGAGAACCTGCGCGACCTGCTGCTGGCGGCACCCGCCGGCAAGCGCGTCGTCATGGGGCTGGACCCGGGCATCCGCACGGGCGTGAAGGTGGCCGTCGTCAGCGACACCGGCCGCGTGCTGGACACCGCCACCGTCTATCCACACGAGCCGCGCCGCGACTGGGACGGCGCGCTGCACACGCTGGCCAAGCTGTGCGCGACGCATGGCGTCAACCTGATCGCCATCGGCAACGGCACCGCCAGCCGCGAGACCGACAAGCTGGCCGGCGAGCTGATCAAGAAGCTGCAGGCGCTCGATGCCAACGTCAAGATCGAGCGGGTCGTCGTCAGCGAGGCGGGCGCCTCGGTCTATTCGGCGTCCGAGTTCGCGTCCAAGGAACTGCCCGACCTGGACGTGAGCCTGCGCGGCGCCGTCTCCATTGCCCGCCGCTTGCAGGACCCGCTGGCCGAACTGGTCAAGATCGACCCCAAGAGCATCGGCGTGGGCCAGTACCAGCACGACGTCAACCAGAGTGAGATGGCGCGCGCGCTGGACGCCGTCGTCGAGGACTGCGTGAACAAGGTCGGCGTGGACCTGAACACCGCGTCCCAGGCGCTGCTGGCCCGCGTGTCCGGCCTGTCGGCCTCGGTCGCCAGCAGCATCGTGCGCTGGCGCGATGCCAACGGCGCGTTCCGCAACCGCCAGCAATTGCTGGACGTGACCGGCCTGGGCCCCAAGACTTTTGAACAGGCCGCGGGCTTTCTGCGCATCCGCGGAGGCGACAACCCGCTGGACCTGAGCGGCGTGCACCCCGAGACCTACCCGCTGGTCGAAAAGGCCCTCGCCCTGCTGAAGCGCTCCGCCGACGAAATCGTCGGCCGCAGCGAGGTGCTGCGCACGCTGAAGCCCGAGCTGCTGGCCGACGACAAGTTCGGCCTCATCACCGTGAAGGACGTGCTGGCCGAGCTGGAAAAACCCGGCCGCGATCCCCGGCCGGACTTCAAGGTCGCCCGCTTCAACGACGGCGTCGAAGACGTGAAGGACCTGCAGCCCGGCATGCTGCTCGAGGGCACGGTCAGCAACGTGGCGCAGTTCGGCGCCTTCGTCGACCTTGGCGTGCATCAGGACGGGCTGATCCACGTCAGCCAGCTGTCCAACAAGTTCGTCAACGACGCCCGCGAGGTGGTCAAGACCGGCGACATCGTCAAGGTCAAGGTGCTGGAGATCGACCTGGCCCGCCAGCGCATCTCGCTGACGATGAAGCTCGACGCCCAGCCAGCCCGCGCCAAGGAAGACAACGCCTTCCGCCCCGCCGGCCGACAGGAGCGCGGCGCCCGCCCGCAGCCGTCCAGCAGCGCGTCGCCCGCCGGCAGCGCCATGGCCGCCGCCTTCGCGAAGCTGCAACCCAAGCGCTGAAGGCTGACCTTCGTCATCGACACACGGCGCTGACATCATCGCGCCCGCCCCGCCGGCCGTCGATTGACGCCGCTGAACTTGCAACTGGTCGCAGCACCGCTGCACCCCGCTCACGGCACGGCTATGGTGCGCGCCGCCTCGAACACTCGGAGTCCTTCTTGAAAACGTTTACCCTCGCCTCGCTGCTGCTGCTCTGCCCTGCCCTGGTGCTGGCCCAGCAGGAGGTCGACCGCGCTCAAAGCTCGCCGACGCAGAACAACCAGCTCGAACGCGTCTCGGTGACGCGCCAGCAGACCGACACCGACTTGCGCCGCCGCGAACCCGTGGCCAAGCAGCTTTACGGCCGCGACGAACTGGACAAGTACGGCGACACGCAGCTGTCCGACGTGCTCAAGCGCCTGCCCGGCATCAACGTCTCCGGCGGCCAGCTGCGCATGCGCGGCCTGGGCGGCGCCTACACGCAGATCCTCGTCAACGGCGAACCGGCGCCCCCGGGGTTCAGTCTCGACAACCTGAATCCGGCGCAGGTCGAGCGCCTGGAAGTCAGCAAGGCCCCGACCGCCGACCAGAGCGCCCAGGCGATTGCCGGCACGCTGAACATCATCCTGAAGGACGCCCCGCGCGTTGTGCAGAAGGACCTGCGCCTCGGGCTTGCCTACGCGAGCGAGAAGCCGGTCATCAACGCCGGCTTCACCTACGGCGACCGCGTCGTCGGTGGCCTGGGCTTCGTGGTGCCGATCTCGGTCTACCAGTGGAACTTCAAGAACGAACTCGACGGCGAGCGCCTGACCAACGGCAATCCGACGCCACCCGCACAGCGCCAGCACGTCAGCAACGAGGGCTATGACCGCTCCCATGGCCGCGGCCTCAATGTGTCGCCGCGCCTGAACTGGAAGCTCGGCGACGACGAGACGCTGACGCTGCAGGGCTTTTTCGTCGACAACCGCTTCCACAGCGACGGCGAGAACACCGTCACGAAGCTGCCGGACAGCGACGCCGCCTACATGCCACGCACACTGCTCGAGACAACGCGCAACAGCGGCACCTTCTCGGCCAACCGCGTCAACCTGCAATACAACAACCGCTTCAACGAGGATCGCCGCATCGAGCTGCGCGCGGGTGCCGGTTCGGGCGGTGCCGACTTCGATTTCGATTTCGAAGGCCGCGGAGGTGCGACGCCGATCTCGCGCACGACGACCGGCAAGAACCGCAATCACAACGCCACGCTGGCCGGCAAATACAGCCAATACGCCGGCGAGGCCCACACCGTCACGGCCGGCGGTGAGCTGGAGCGCCGCGTGCGCGACGAGAACCGCCGCACGGTGGAGAACGGCGTCGATCTTCTGCCCGGCATCGAGGGCCAGCCCTTCAACGCCACCATCACGCGCACCGCCGTCTACGCCCAGGACGAGTGGGAGATCAACAAGCAATGGTCGGCTTACTTCGGCGTGCGCCACGAGCAGATCAAGATGGAAAGCGAAGGCAGCCGCGACAACGCCGGCAGCGCCGATTTCCAGAGCACCAGCAAGGTCACGACACCGCTGCTGCACCTGAACTTCAAGCCCGACCCCAAGGGCCGCGACCTGATTCGCGCCAGCCTGACGCGCAGCTACAAGGCGCCGGATGTCCAGCAGCTCATCAACCGGCCGTCGATCAACACGACCGACCCGCTAGCCCAGGGCAACACCAAGGTGACGCCGGACCGCATCGGCAACCCGTCGCTCAAGCCCGAGCTGGCCACTGGCCTGGACATCGCCTACGAGAGCTATCTGCCGGCCGGTGGCCTGATCTCCGTGGGCCTCTTCCACCGCAGCATCACCAACCTGATCCGCACGGACCAGCCAAGGCTGCAGACCGTGGTCTGGGCGCCGACACAGCGCTGGGTCATCACCCAGATCAACCTCAGCAAGGCAAAGACCGAAGGCCTTGAGCTCGAGGTCAAGGGCCGCGCCGGCGAACTCTTCCCGAGCCTGTTCGATCCCGCGACGGCACTGTCCCTGCGTGCCTCGCTGAACGTCTACCGCTCTTCGGTCGGCGACATTCCTGGCCCGAACAATCGGCTGGAAGGCCAGCAGCCCTGGCAGTTCAACTTCGGCGCCGACTATCGACTCAAGAGCATGCCCATCAATATGGGCTTCAGCGCCCAGATCGCACCGAACTTCGACGTGCGCCAGAGCGCATTGCAAAGCCAGGAGAGCCTGGCCTCGCGCTCGCTGGATGCGTTCGCCGCCATGCAGATCAGCAAGCAGGACGGCGTGCGCCTGAGCGTCAATGGGCTGTTCCAGCCCAAGCAGGGCACGCGCGTGACCTTCACCGATCTGCCCGACTTCAACCTGAACGAGCGCAAGCCGGTCGCCTGGTGGGCGGTGAACTGGGAACACAAGTTCTGATGGCCCCGGCGTTGCAGATCTATGCCGGCCCGGTTGCCAAGGTGCGCCTGGCCGAGCGAGGCCTGCGCGCCGACGACGTGGGCCTGATGCCGGCAGCCGCCGGCGGTCCCAAGGGGCTGATCCTCAACGGGCTGGATCGTTTCATCTTTGGCGACTGGCTGGCGCAAAGCCGCCACCCGGTCCACCTCGTCGGCGCCAGCATCGGCGCCTGGCGGATGGCGACCGCGGCGCTGGCCCACCGCGACGTGGCGGATGCGTTCGACACGATGGCCGAGGCCTACGTGACGCAGGAATACGACGTGCTGCCCGGCGAGAAGCGCCCGCGGCCCGAGGGCGTCAGCAAGCGCTTTGGCGAAATCCTGGCGGAGATCTTCCAGGGCCGCGAGGCGGAGGTGCTGGCCCATCCGCGGCTGCGCCTGCACATCGTCACGTCACGCGGCCGGGCCGGCCTGCTGGCGCGCGAAGGCAAGTTGCGCACGCCGCTGGGCTACCTGGGCGCGTTCGCGGCCAACGCGGTCTCGCGCCCGCTGCTGGGCCGCTTCCTGGAACGCGTCGTGTTCTCCGACCCACGCGACCGCCTGCCGCTCAGGCTCAACGACTTCACGACGCGTGAGGTTCACCTGTCCCGCGCCAACCTGCGCGGCGCCCTGCTGGCCAGCTGCTCCATCCCCTTCTGGCTGCGGGCCCAGCACGACCTGCCCGGCGCGCCGCGCGGCGCCTACTGGGACGGCGGCATCACCGACTACCACCTGCACCTGGACTACCGAGCGCTGCAGCAGGCCCACGCACCGTTGGTGCTGTACCCGCACTTCCAGCGCCAGGTCGTGCCCGGCTGGCTGGACAAGGCGTTGAAGCATCGCCACCGCTCGACGGCCTTTCTCGACAACGTCGTGCTGCTCTGCCCCTCGCCCGAGTTCATCGCCCAGTTGCCCGGCGCCAAGCTGCCGGACCGCAACGACTTCATGGCGCTGGACGCGGACGAACGCCGCCGTCGCTGGCGCGTGGCCGTGACGGAGAGCCAGCGCCTGGCCGACGAATTCGCCGCGTTGACCCAGCGCGATACCATTTCGGCCCTGCCGCTTTAGAATTGCGGCTTCCTCCATCAAAAAGAGCGAGAAAGGCACCTGGTTATGACACCGCGAACTACGTTCCCCATCACCGGTAACTAGTCGGCCGCGACACGTCACGCCAGTCCTTTTCGGACTTCACCAATCAAGCGCGGCCCAAGGCCGCTTTTTTTTGCCGCGCTTTTTTGTTTCTCGCCTCCGGAGCACCCCATGATTTCGATTCAACTCCCCGACGGCTCCCGCCGTGAGTTCCCCGCCCCGCTGTCGGTCGGCGACGTCGCCGCCAGCATCGGTGCCGGCCTGGCCAAGGCCGCTCTCGGCGGCAAGGTCGACGGCAAGGTCGTCGACCTCAGCCATGTCATCGACCACGACGTGCAACTGGCCATCGTCACCGACAAGGACGCCGACGGCCTGGACATGATCCGCCACTCGACGGCCCACCTGCTGGCCTACGCCGTCAAGGAACTCTTCCCCGACGCCCAGGTCACCATCGGCCCGGTCATCGAGAACGGCTTCTATTACGACTTTGCCTACAAGCGCCCCTTCACGCCCGAGGACCTGGCCGCCATCGAGGCCAAGATGACCGAGCTGGCGAAGAAGGACGAGAAGGTCCAGCGCCGTGTGCTGCCGCGCGACCAAGCCGTGGCCCACTTCAAGGCCATGGGGGAGGCCTACAAGGCCGAGATCATCGAGAGCATCCCGGCTGACCAGGATGTGTCGCTGTACGCCGAAGGCAAGTTCGAGGACCTGTGCCGCGGGCCCCACGTGCCGTCCACGGGCAAGCTCAAGCACTTCAAGCTGATGAAAGTGGCTGGCGCCTACTGGCGCGGCGACCATCGCAACGAGATGCTGCAGCGCATCTACGGCACGGCCTGGGCGACGAAGGACGATCTGCAGAAGTACCTCGTCATGCTGGAAGAAGCCGAGAAGCGCGACCACCGCAAACTGGGCCGCGAGCTGGATCTGTTCCACATGGAAGAGGCGGCACCGGGACTGGTGTTCTGGCATCCCAAAGGCTGGACGCTCTGGCAGGTGGTGGAGCAGTACATGCGCCGGGTCTATCAGGACAACGGCTACCTGGAGGTCAAAGGGCCGCAGATCCTCGACAAGGGCCTGTGGGAGAAGTCCGGTCACTGGGACAAGTACCGCGACGCGATGTTCACGACCGAATCGGAAAAGCGCGAGTACGCCCTCAAGCCGATGAACTGCCCCGGCCACGTGCTGATCTTCAACCAGGGCATCAAGAGCTACCGCGACCTGCCGCTGCGCTACGGCGAGTTCGGCAACTGCCATCGCAACGAGCCTTCGGGCGGCCTGCACGGCATCATGCGCGTGCGCGGCTTCACGCAGGATGACGGGCACATCTTCTGCACCGATGACCAGATCCTGGACGAGTGCATCGCCTACACCACGCTGCTGCAGAAGGTCTACGCCGATTTCGGCTTCACCGAAATCATCTACAAGGTGGCGACCCGTCCGGCGGCGCGCATCGGCAGCGATGAATATTGGGATCGCACCGAAGCCATCCTGATGGAGAGCCTGCGCCGCTCGGGTTGCGAATTCCAGATCGCCGTGGGCGAAGGGGCGTTCTACGCGCCCAAGATCGAATACACGCTCAAGGACGCCCTGGGCCGTGAATGGCAGTGCGGCACGATGCAGATCGACCACAACGTGCCGGCACGCTTGGGTGCCGAATACGTGGCCGAGGACAGCCAGCGCAAGACGCCCGTCATGCTGCACCGCGCCATCGTCGGCAGCCTGGAGCGTTTCATCGGCATCCTGATCGAACAGCACGCCGGCGCGCTGCCCGTTTGGCTGGCGCCGACGCAGGTCGTGGTGGCCAATATCACCGATGCGCAGGCCGATTACGTGTCTGAAATTGTGAAATCGCTGCAAAAACAAGGGCTTAGGGCCTCAGCGGATTTGCGCAATGAGAAGATCACCTATAAAATCCGCCAGCATTCCATGCAAAAGCTGCCGTACATCCTCGTCGTAGGCGACAAGGAAAAGGCGAATGGCAGCGTTGCGGTACGCGCCCGTGGCAACCAGGATCTCGGCGTGATGCCCCTGCAGGACTTCCTCTCTCGGATCTCCGCAGACATCACCAACAAGGTCTGAAGCCTTCCGGGCGCGATTTGTTTTGTTTGGGCCCCTCGCCTTGGGGCCCGTTGAAAGGTCTACACCATCGCTACGTTTGCTGACCGTCGTGCGATTCCGGAGCGCAAGCACCGGTTGAACCGCGAAATCATGGCTCCCGAAGTCCGTCTGAACGGCCCCGAGAACGAACCCATCGGCGTCGTCAGCATCCAGGAAGCCCTGCGTATGGCGGGCGACATGGATGTGGATCTGGTCGAGATCTCTGCCACCGCCAATCCGCCGGTCTGCCGGCTGATGGACTACGGCAAGTTCAAGTACCAGGAGCAAAAGCGCGCCGCTGAAGCCAAGGCCAAGCAGAAGATCATCGAAATCAAGGAAGTCAAATTCCGCCCGGGCACGGACGAAGGCGACTACCAGATCAAGATGCGCAACCTGCGCCGCTTCATCGCCGAAGACGGTGACAAGGGCAAGGTCACGCTGCGCTACCGGGGCCGTGAAATCACCCACCAGGACATCGGCATGCGCCTGCTGGAGCGGATTCGCGACGAACTGGCCGACGTGGCGATCGTCGAGAACATGCCGAAGCTCGAAGGTCGGCAAATGATCATGGTCCTGGCGCCCAAAAAGCGCTAAGTCCACAAAAGTTTTAACCCGCCGGTTTGGTCGCCGACGGGTTCATTAGTCTCCTGAGGCCAACAAGTGTGCCGGGCTCACCGGCACCGCCCCAGGGACGCATTTAGAAGGAGCATTCACATGCCCAAAATGAAGACCAAGAGCAGCGCGAAAAAGCGTTTTCGCGTTCGTCCGGGTGGCACCGTCAAGCGCGGTCAGGCGTTCAAGCGCCACATCCTGACCAAGAAGACCACGAAGAACAAGCGTCAGCTCCGCGGCGCCGTCACCGTGCACGAAACCAACATGGGTCACATCGCTCAGATGCTGCCCTTTGCTGGTCTGTAATTCATCACTGACTCAAGGAGAAACACATGCCTCGCGTCAAACGTGGTGTAACCGCTCGTGCCCGCCACAAGAAGGTCTTGGCTCTGGCCAAGGGCTTCCGGGGTCGCCGTAAGAACGTCTTCCGCATCGCCAAGCAGGCGGTGATGAAGGCGGGCCAATACGCCTACCGTGACCGTCGTACCAAGAAGCGCGTTTTCCGTCAGCTCTGGATCGCCCGTATCAACGCTGCATCGCGTGGTCTGGGTCTGTCCTACAGCAAGTTCGTGGCGGGTCTGAAGAAGGCCCAGATCGAGATCGACCGCAAGGTCCTCGCCGATCTGGCCGTGAACGACCCGGCTGGTTTTGCCAGCATCTTCGCCAAGGTGAAGGCCGCGCTCGCCTGATTGCGACCCGCCCCGGCTCACGTCGGAGCACGCAAACTTTCAGGGCCGGCCCTCCAGGGTCGGCCCTTTTTCATTCCAAATTCCGAATGTCTGATCTCGACGCAATGCTGGAGTCGGCCAAAGCCGACTTCGCCGCCGCTCCCACGCCCGCCGAGCTGGAAAACGCCAAGGCACGTTTCCTTGGCAAGTCCGGTCGCGTGACCGAGCTGATGAAGGGCCTGGGTGCCCTCAGCATCGAGGAAAAGAAGAGCCGCGGCGCCGAGATCAACCAGCTCAAGGTCGGTATCGAAGCCGCCCTGACCGCTCGCCGTGACGCCCTCGCTGCTGCCGAGTTGGAGAAGCAGCTCAAGGCCGAAGCGCTGGACGTCACCCTGCCCGGCCGCCAGCGCGGCACCGGCGGCCTGCACCCGATCACGCGCGCCATGGAACGCATCGAGGCCATCTTCGCCTCCATGGGTTTCGACGTGGCGGACGGCCCCGAGATCGAGACCGACTGGTACAGCTTCTCGGCGCTGAACAACCCCGAGAACCACCCCGCCCGCTCCATGCAGGACACGTTCTACGTCGACATGAAGGACGAGAACGGTGCCTGGCTGAACCTGCGCCCGCACACCAGCCCGATGCAGATCCGCTACGCGCAGGCGCATGCCAAGCGCTACGCCGGTCAGGAGACGATGCCCGAAATCCGCGTCATCGCGCCGGGCCGCACCTACCGCGTCGACAGCGATGCGACCCACTCGCCGATGTTCCACCAGGTCGAAGGCCTGTGGGTGGGCGAGAACATCAGCTTCAAGGACCTGAAGGCGGTCTACCTGAACTTCATCACCGCCTTCTTCGAGACCGACCAGCTGCAGCTGCGCTTTCGCCCCAGCTACTTCCCGTTCACCGAGCCCAGCGCCGAGATCGACATCATGTTCGAGAGCGGCCCGCTGAAGGGCCGCTGGCTGGAGGTGTCGGGCTCGGGCCAGGTGCATCCCCAGGTGATCCGCAACATGGGGCTGGACCCCGAGCGCTACATCGGCTTCGCCTTCGGCTCCGGCATCGACCGCCTGGCGATGCTGCGCTACGGCGTCAACGACCTGCGCGCCTTCTTCGACGGCGACCTCCGCTTCCTTTCGCAGTTCAAGTAATCAGCACGTTATGCAATTCCCTGAGTCCTGGCTGCGCGAGTTCTGCAATCCGCCGCTGTCCACTGAAAAACTGGCCGAACTGCTGACCATGTCCGGCATGGAAGTGGAAGAGCTGCGCCCCGTGGCGCCGCCTTTCCACGGCATCGTCGTCGCCGAGATCCTCGAAGCCGAGCAGCACCCGAACGCCGACAAGCTGCGTGTCTGCAAGGTCAACGCCGGAGGCGCGGAGCCGCTGCAGATCGTCTGCGGCGCGCCCAACGCCCGCGTGGGCATCAAGGTGCCGCTGGCGACGGTCGGCGCCGAGCTGCCGCCCGGTGCCGATGGCAAGCCCTTCAAGATTGGCGTCGGCAAGCTGCGCGGCGTGGACAGCTTCGGCATGCTGTGCTCGGCCCGCGAACTCAAGCTCAGCGAAGACCACGGCGGCCTGCTGGAGCTGCCAGCTGACGCCGTCATCGGCGAAGACATCCGCAAGCACCTGAACCTCGACGACACGCTGTTCACGTTGAAACTGACGCCCAACCTGGGCCACGGCCTGAGCGTGTTTGGCGTGGCGCGTGAAGTGGCCGCGCTGACCGGCGCGCCGCTGCTCAAGGCCGAGTTCCCGCCCGTCAAGCCGAACACCGACGACAAGCTGCCCGTCCGCATCGAAGCCACCGATCTCTGCGGCCGCTTCTCCGGCCGCATCGTCAAGGGCATCGACACGAAGGCAAAGGCGCCCGCCTGGATGGTCCAGCGCCTGGAGCGCTGCGGTCAGCGCTCGGTGACCGCGCTCGTCGATATCTCGAACTACGTGATGTTCGAGTACGGCCGCCCGTCGCACATCTTCGATCTGGACAAGATCAGCGGCGAACTGGTCGTGCGCTGGGGCAAGCCCGGCGAACAGCTCAAGCTGCTGAACGGCAACACCATCACCGTGGACGAGAAGGTCGGGGTCATCGCGGATGCGCGCGAGGTCGAGTCCCTCGCCGGCATCATGGGCGGCGACCACACCGCCGTGTCCGACGACACACGCAACGTCTACGTTGAAGCCGCGTTCTGGTGGCCCGAGGCCGTCATGGGCCGTGGCCGCCGCTACAACTTCTCCACCGACGCCGGCCACCGCTTCGAGCGCGGCGTCGATGCATCGCAGACCGTCGAGCACCTCGAGCGCATCACACAGCTCATCATCGACATCTGCGGCACGGCTGAGAGCCAAGTCGGCCCGATGGACGACCAGGCGCCCAACGTACCGGTGCGCAAGCCGGTCGCGCTGCGCGTCGCCCGTGCCGCCAAGGTGATCGGCATGCCGTTGACGCAGGCGCAGTGCGAAGGCGTGTTCACTCGCCTGGGCCTGCCGTTCTCGGCGACCGAAGGCATCATCACCGTCACGCCGCCGAGCTGGCGCTTCGACATCCTCATCGAGGAAGACCTCATCGAGGAAGTCATCCGCGTGCTGGGCTACCCGACGCTGCCGTCCACGCCACCACTGGCGCCCATCGTCGCCAAGACCCGTTCCGAAAGCCGCCAGGCCACGCACGCACTGCGCCGCGCCGTCGCTGCGCGCGACTACTTCGAGACGATCAACTTCAGCTTCGTCGAAGAGCGTTGGGAGCGAGAGCTGGCCGGCGTCACGCATCCCATCAAGCTGCTCAATCCCATCGCCGCGCCGCTGTCGGTGATGCGCACCAGCCTGATCGGCAGCCTCGTGCAGGTGCTGCGCCACAACCAGGCCCGTCGCGCGACGCGTGTGCGCGTCTTCGAGCTGGGCCGCGTGTTCAAGCGCGATCCTGGCGTCGCCAACGGCCCGCTGACCGTTGCAGGCATCGAACAGCCGCTGCGCCTGGGTGGCCTCGCCTGGGGTCCCGCCGACCAGCAGCAGTGGAGCCAGCGAGACCGCGCGGTCGACTTCTTCGACGTGAAGGGCGACCTGGAAGCGCTGTTCGCACCGCAGACGGTGACCTTCGAAGCCGCGGAGCACCCCGCCCTGCATCCGGGCCGCAGCGCCGTCGTGAAGCTGAACGGCGAGACCATCGGCGTCGTCGGTGAACTGCACCCGAGCTGGCGCCAAAGCTACGAAATCAGCGGTGACGCGCCTGTCGTGTTCGAGCTGGACCTCGACGCCGCCCTCACGCGAACGCTGCCGCAGGGACAGCCCCTGCCTCGCCAGCAGGTCGTACAGCGCGACCTGGCCCTGGTCTTGAGTAACGGCGTCAGCCACGACGCACTGATGACCGTCATCACCACGGCAGGCGGCCCGCTGCTGCGTTCCGCCAAGCTGTTCGACGTGTTCAAGCCCACGACAGGCAGCGCCGACCTGCACATCGACGAACGCAGCCTGGCCGTACGGCTTGAACTGCTGGACGACGAGGCCACGCTGACCGACGAGCGCATCGAGGCGGTCGTGTCGGCCATCATCGCGGCGGCCGGCAGCCAGCTCGGCGCACGCCTGCGCGGCTGAGGTTCAAGGGGAAAACATGGACGCGAACGACGCCAAGAAGAACGAAGCCGCTGCGGTCGTCATCGGCAGCCTGGAAACGCCCACGCTGACCAAGGCCGAGCTGGCCGAACTGCTGTTCGACAAGCTGGGCCTGAACAAGCGCGAGTCCAAGGACATGGTCGAGGCCTTCTTCGACATGCTGCACGACAGTCTGGTCAAGGGCCAGGACGTGAAGCTCTCGGGCTTCGGCAACTTCAACATCCGCCGCAAAGCGCCGCGTCCGGGCCGCAATCCGCGCACGGGCGAATCCATCCCGATCAAGGCCCGCAACGTCGTGACTTTTCATGCCAGCCACAAACTCAAGGGGGTTGTGCAAGGGGATGCGCCGGCGGGGGAAGACTTCGAGTAGAGTCTCCCCTCCCCTCGCGAACTTGTTGATTTGCAATGGAAAAGGCGCTTCCCGCCATCCCCGCCAAACGCTACTTCACCATTGGTGAGGTCAGTGACCTGTGCGGCGTGAAGCCCTATGTGCTGCGCTACTGGGAGCAGGAGTTCACCCAGCTCAAGCCCATGAAGCGGCGCGGCAACCGGCGTTATTACCAACACCACGAGGTGCTGCTGATCCGCCGCATCCGCGACCTGCTCTATGACCAGGGCTTCACGATCAGCGGCGCGCGCAACCAACTCAGCGAAGGCCTGTCGCCGGCTTCGGCGCAGAACTTCCGCGACGAAGCCGAAGCCGCCCTGGCGCTCGAGGCGATGAACGGGCTGGATGGCGACGATGAGTTGGACATGCCTGCCGAGCTGGCGCATCCGCCAGTCACGCGCGCCGCGTCGTCGCATGTACACGCCCAGCCGCTGAAAACCGCCGAGGCTTCGCTGACTTTGCCCGTGTCGGCGGCCGGGCCGCTGACCTCGCTGGAGCAGGTGCGCGCCGAATTGCTGGCCATTCGAGCCAGCCTTCTCAGCTGAAAAAGGCACTTGGCCGGCTGACGGCCTCGATTCCTCGGTTATACTGGTCGGCTCAGTCGGGGCGTAGCGCAGCCTGGTAGCGCACTTGCATGGGGTGCAAGGGGTCGCGAGTTCGAATCCCGCCGTCCCGACCAAAAATAAGAAGAGAAATCAAGGACTTAGAAGCGAAAGCCTCTAAGTCCTTTTTCCTTCCGGCCTCGTGAAATCTCTGAGGGGTCCACCGAAGGGATCACTGGCAAAAGCTTTCAGGGCTAGGTCCCTAAGCGTGCGAATGCAATCCAGTGCTCACCTGACCTGCTCCAAATCGCCGTACCAGTCATTGCGAGGGAGCCCTGGAGGTCAAGGGTATCGCCGGTGCGGCGGTTGAAGCTGAACCTTCATCGGCAGCCTGCTGCCGATGAAGGCGTGCGAAGCCAGTGCCAGATCACAACGCCGGCCCAGCCCAGCGTCTCGAACCAGTGCTCTCGATGCAGCGGTTCGGCGTCAGCAGGCCGTGCTCGATGAGGATGTGCTTGATGCCATGCCGCTGAGCCCAGCCCAGGAACGCCTGCTGGTGAACGCTGGCCCGTTGTCGGTCGCACGGCCTGAAAGCCAAGGAACCGCGCCGCCTGATCCAGGAGCTGCGTGACAGCCCCCTCCAGCTCAGCGCATCACGATCACCTGAACCCGCCGGTTCGTGCTGCGGCCTTCGCGGGTGCTGTTGTCGGCCAGGGGCGCAGATTCGCCGTAGCTGATCGTTGACATGCGCGCCAGCGGCAGGCCGGCGCGGGCCAGGTACAGGCGCACGGCTTCGGCCCGCTTGAGGCCCAGTTGCTGGTTGACCGCGTCGCTGCCGGT